>DATJSB010000215.1:0-11320 GCA_035504315.1 Occallatibacter sp. | reverse complement strand
GAAGCTCAAGGATCAGCCTATTCTCCTTGGCTTTCGTAAACATCCTTCGTAGCGTCCGCAAGGCATTGTTTCCGTTCGAGGCCGATCCGGGAAACTGCAGCTTCTCGATCTCGTCTTTGCTGATCAGGTCCATGCGCATTCAGGCGATCTTTGTGTTCTCCAGCAGTCGCCAGCCATTTCTGTAATACCGGCGGGTGTCGGACTCGAGTCGTCCCGTTTCCACCCATCGCAGGAAATCATTCGCGCATTGCCGAAGCGTGGGCGGCTTCCGATCAAGTGGGTCGCTGCCCTTGATTGCGGCAGCGAGTTTGAGAGAGGCAGCCTTCTGCGCTCTCGTTTCGATGGTCTCTTTGGTCGATCCGCGGTAGCGCTCGTCGCGCACCGTGAAGTCATACCAGTAATACTTTGACTTCTTCTTTCTGAATAGTTTCACGAGATCACCTCCAAGCAGCCCGCACGGAAGCAACTCGTGTGTTCCGCCGAATGGATCCGAGCGGAACAGAAACATCGTACATCACCTTGTTTTTGTTTCCAGTCCAGTTGAGGCTCGGAACTACGCAATGCCTACGGGCCTGCGGCCATGGTTGCGATTCGCTGTCCGAATCGAGAATGACGGCGCCGTCTTTCGCGATGTCAGTTGGTTCTTGGGCGCAGCATTTGTAGGGATCCGACCAGCCTTGGCTCTTGATGGTGGAAAGTTATAGATGTCGATATTCGTCGCGGGCAATAATTTCACCTATCGTTCGCATTTTCGAACAGTGAGTAGGGTTAAGACCGCTCATCTGCCGCTGTTTCATAAGGGGTGGCGAATATTGAGTGCGGCAGCACCCTTTTGATACAGCTGAATGCTGTGAAATATTGCAATGCCCGTGTGCAAAGGCCTGTAAAACAGCTCGCCGTATCTTGTTGACGATGAATGGCAAACTTACACGAAATCGACCGTTACAAAACCTATAGCTTGTGAGACGTATTCGATATGCCTCGCCGGGGATGGCCGTCAGGGGCTCGGACGGTAAAGCTTAGCTCTCAATCGCCGTTATGTCGCCCGTCGTGCGAACCATATGGTCAATGAGTGAAGGAGAATGAGCCGTTCTCGACCCAGTGGATAAGCGGCTCAAAATGTGCCCCTTAAATCTTGCCAATGGGTGAAGCGAGGTTGCCTCGAGACGTGAGGTTGTCCATAGCAAATGCGGTGAATCTGAAATGCAAAAGGGCGACGGTCAGAATAGGTGTTCGCCTGATTCGCATCTTCAATCCCCTATTTAGTGATCGTGATGTTTATGCTCAATGTCTGTGCGGGTCCAGATCCCGGGGTTGCGGTGACTGTAACTTTTGAGGTTCCAACCGGAGTGACACCGACGCCTCTCAAAATGCATCCAGTCAGACCGGCAGCGAGAGTGCTGGCGAGCAGCAACAGCAGCGTGAGTCTAAACCATTGCTGACTCTTTGCGAACATATTTCTCTTGCGCACGAATGCAGCCAATCCAACCAGGCTGCCTGACCACCAAAAGGCAACTGCCGACATGATTTCTCGATTTTGCTTGGGAGTTGAGTTGGTCTCTAGGCGAGCTTGTAGCAGGCTTGCATCTGTTACGAACGTCAACTGAACGTTCATCGGCAGGTTGTCGCCGACTAATGTCACAGAGTCGACGAGAACGCCCTCTTCAGTAAACACGCACAGCGAGTTAGCGGGAAGGCCGGAGCAACTCAACGCAAGCTTACCGGAATAGCCGCCAGACGGCGTAAAGGTGAGCTTCGTTGTTCCGGTCATTCCTTGAGCGATGGTTAGGGCGTCTGGGTTCGCGCTGATTTTGAGCGAAGTAATCTGCGGCGGGGCGATGGTGAGCGTGTACCCCTGTTGAGTGGCCTGGTCTCCTTTGGCATCGGTTGCTGTGACTGAGAATGTGTATGTGCCGAACGATAAAGACCCCAGTGTGCCGCCAAGCGCTCCGTTTTTGAAGGTGAGCCCAGCCGGCAGTGTTCCGTTTTCAGTTAACGTCAGCGTACCTGTGCCGCCGGAGGCGACAAACGTTACCGGGCCATAGATTCCGCCAGCAATCCCCGCGCCGTCGCTGCTGTTGAAGGTTGCCGCGCTGGGGGTAATCGCGATCGCGTTAAACGCTATGACAGTTTCGGTGTCGGTGACCGTGATCTGCTCAGCGTCGGCGACGTCGGGGAAGGTCTCAGTGTCTGTCACCGTGATGGACTCGTTATCCGTGACAACAGCCGGGAACGCGGACGCCGCCAGGATGGTGAGCGTATATCCCTGCAGTGTTGCGGAGTCGCCGAAAGCATCAGTCGCGGTGACCGAGAATGTGTAAGCCCCAGCCGCGGAAGAACCGGGTGTGCCGCTGAGAGCGCCGTTGGTGAATGTGATTCCCGCTGGCAACGCACCGCTTTCAGTCAAAGTCAGAGTACCCGCTCCGCCCGTGGCAGAGAATGGCACTTGCGCGTATGCATGCGTCGCATACCCTGTCCCGTTGTTCGTGTTGAAGGACGCAGGGCTTGGTGTAATCGAGATGGGAGTGTAAGCTCTTACGACCTCGGAGTCGGTCACCGTGATCTGCTCAGCGTCGGCAACGTCAGGGAAGGTCTCAGTGTCGGTTACGGTGATGGTCTCGCTGTCTGTGACAACGGCAGGGAACGCGGATGCCGCCAGGATTGTCAGCGCATATCCCTGCAGAGTTGCTGAGTCGCCGAACGAATCGGTCGCAGTAACAGAAAATGTGTAGGTCCCAGCTGCGCTAGATGCAGGTGTACCGCTGAGAGCGCCGTTGGTGAATGTGATTCCCGCCGGCAACGCGCCGCTTTCAGTCAAAGTCAGAGTACCCGCTCCGCCTGTCGCAGAAAATGGCACTTGCGCGTATGCATAAGTCGCATACCCTGTCCCGTTGTTCGTGTTGAAAGCTGCAGGACTCGGAGTAATTGAAATTGGCGTGTAGACTCGCACGCTGTAACCATCGACAACGGTGACCTTTTCAGAGTCCGCAACGTCAGGGAAGGTTTCGGTGTCCGTCACCGTGACGGTCTCGTTATACGAGACGCTTGCCGGCGGCAACGTAGCGGCATTGATTGTCAGCGTATCGCTGACGCTTCCGGTACAGCTATTCGAATCGGTAGCCGTAACTTCGAATGGAAAGCTTCCCGTCTGAGTCGGCGTGCCGCTGAGAACTGCGGAGGCGAAGGTGATGCCGGTGGGCAACGCGCCCGATTCAGAAAAGCTGGTAGCGCCAACGCCACCGTTCTCAGTAAATGTGACTGCGGGATAAGTTGTGCCCGATGTACCGGGGTCCAAGCTTGTTGGTTCCACCGTAATTGCCTGGCACGCGATCACAAGCGAGTAAGTCTGAGTGCCGGTGTCATTGTTGGCATCGGTAGCTGTGACGGTAAAAGGAAATGTCCCGGTCTGGGTAGGCGTCCCACTGAGCGCGCCATCCGAAGCTAGCGTAATCCCTGCCGGCAGCGACCCCGCAGTCACCGCAAATGTGACTGTTCCGGTCGCTCCGGTTGCCATCAAAGTTTGTGAATAGGCTGCTCCCGCCGTGCCCGAGGGAACTGTGGAAGGGGAAATTGCGAGAGTGACCGTTTGCGAGAATGAGAACTTAGCAACGAAGCCGGTGACACCGGTGCTGCCTGACGGGAGCGGCGTATGCGACTGGAAAGCTCCGCCCGACGTGGGAAAGGTACTTGAGTCGGTTTGTCCGATCACATATGCCGCGCCGTTTGGATCGGTCGCGATATACGAGACTCCTGTGGTGCTCGGCAACGTGTCGTAGGCCTCGCCATTTGTCCCGGCGAGATATGTGGAATAGAGTAGCGTGGCCCCTTCGGGGTCGAGTTCCGCCAAAAATGCCTGGTTGTCGCCCGCGCCATCCGTGGTCTGGAAGGCATCCGCGGTTGTGGGAAAGCCCGAATCGGTAACCCCGGTGACAAAGGCATGGCCCGCGGCATCGATCGCTACGCCCGTAGCCTCGGTATTGTACGCCGTGCCGCCAATATAAGTGGCATATTCGTATGCATCTCCTGAAGGATCCATCTCGACGACGAATCCATCAGTAAGGTTCTGCGTTGGGGCGCCGGGAGGCGTGAAGTAGAACTGCAGCGCGCCCACAGTCGTGGGAAAGTCTGTAGCTTCGGTAAAGCCGGAAACATACGCTTCGCCATTCTGATTTACTGCAACAGCGGTGGGAGTTGCTGATAGACTCAGATTCGCCAAATAAGTTGAATAGACGAGTGCCGTTGCATCGCCATTGATTTTCGCGAGAAATCCTCCGCAACCAAAGTTGGTGCAGGTCGGAACCAAGCTCCCTCGTGTGGTTAACAGGCCTCCCGGAGAACCGGCCGGGTAACCGTAACTGAAATCGTCGCCGATTACGTAAGCATTGCCCAGGGAATCTACCGCGATACCTGTGGTGTATGCCACCGACCCGCTTGCCCCGCCGGAAAGGAACGTCGAATAGATAAGGGATGTTCCGGTGGAGTTTATTTTGACCACAAAGGGGTCGGCGCTCACATTACAGCCGGTCGAGCCGACTGGGACACATGCTGTCTCGATCGTGCCCTGGGTCGTGGGGAAGCTCTCGGGCACATCAGTCTGGCCGGTCACGTACGCATCGCCGTCAGCATCCACGGCAATGCCTCCAGGGCTCGTAGATCCACTTGAGAAATAATTTGAAGCGCTGGGAACCGAGTCCTGAAGGCAAGTGGAGTAATCCAGTGTGCTTCCGGTGGGATCAAGCTTCGCAACGAATATTTGTTGCTCAGTGTTTCCGGCTCCGCTGCAAACAGGCTGGATGGCGCCGGTGGTGGTTGGGAAGTCAGTCTCGCCCGCCTCCGCGCCGACGATGTATGCGCTGTTCGAAGAATCAACGGCAATACCGGTTGCCTCATCTGCGTTAGTACGTCCATTGAGGAAAGTGGAATAGACTAGCGAACTTCCATCCGGGCTGAGCTTGGTGACAAATGCCATGCCCGGCGTGCACGTTGTCTTGCCGGTCTCGGTGCAGGAGGTTTGATAAGCCCCGGGGGTCACCGGAAAATTCGGCGAGTAGGCCTGACCCACGATGTAAGCGCTACCGGACGAGTCGGCAGCGATTGCATACGGCAAGTCTTCCAAACTGCCACCGAGGTAAGAGGAATAAGCCAGCGTGGGGTCGATCACCAGCGGCTGAGCACGATCGTATGGGTCAAGCGCAAACGCGATCCGGTCGTGTGCGCCAAGCACATAATGCCCGGCAATCTCGCGACGTCCCTCCGGCGTCTGCTGATAGATGTGCGGCTTGCCCATTACCATGGCGCGGCTTTGGTCCAGGCCGAGTTCGAGATCGCCTGCACGGTTCAGGCGCAGGTGTCGCGCGCCGTCAACTTCGAGCGCGATTGCTTGAGGGTTAGCGCCCGGCGCGATATCAAAATCGAATTCGAGGCGTTGGTTATCGCCGTGGAAAACTGCGTCCACGCCGGGATATAGATTGCGATATTCGACCGCGGAGTAGTTGGGCACATTGGTGTGCCACTGCTTTGGATCATTGCCGATGAAGTAGTTGGTCTTGCCGGGCAACGGATCGCGGCCGGCAATAGCCGAGGGTGTGCCGGCATTCACAAACTTTATCCGAACGGCATGTGCAGTTCCAGAAAGTTGCGGCTTGTCCAGGCCATCAGCCGCAGACTGCGGAAGAGGGAGTCTTGCACCGGTGTGTGTTTTTAGCTTTGAGCTGTCTGGCAGCGACAGTACGGCTTCTCGCGGAGTGAGGAAGAGTGTATAGCCTGGGCCATGCGCGAGAAACTTTACGCGCGGGTCGGTCTGCCCGTTGTTGGCTTCGAAGGACAGGGGCAGCGCGGCATATATCTGCATGGCGCGGACGCGCACGGCGGGCGAAGACGGAGTTGAAGCGGACGATGCGGGACGATGGTCAAGGTCTGCTGGTTGAGAGTGAGCCTTGAGCCTGGTCAAAGTGTGGACGGCGCGATGCTCCGGCGCAGAAGAGGAATTCCTTTCGGACACTGGTGCGACTGGCGCCACAGTTCCCACAAGAAGGCGGACGGCGGTGTGCCCTTCAGCGCGGTGCCAGATGAAGGCAACGGCCAGCCCAGCAAGCACGATCGCGCCAAGGGCAGATGCTCCCCACAGCCTTCCGTGGGTGCCATTCCTATTTGCACCGCTGGAGGAGGTGATCTCCGGCGAAAGGTAACCTTCGTTCCCGGGCAGCCCCGTTAGAGCCGTCGCGCGTCTTTTTGTCTCTCTGTTCAAGGCCGGCCTCCGTGGGCATGGTTCCATAGCGAATCGCAGTTATCTGCGGCCGCGAATTAACTGCCGGAGGTAAAGCTGATCACTACTGTTACCGAGACAGTTTGTCCCGCAGTCACCGGCACAGGGGCTGGGTCAGTTCCCACGCTATCTAGGTTTCTAAAGGTCAATTGGGGGTAGTCGATCGTGTTAACGCTTGTGAAGCAAGTTTGGGCCGACGTGGACGGCGCACAAATAGCGTTCTGCGTGAAAACGGCGCCGATTGCGGCCGGAAAGCCCTGCGGCACCGTCCCGCTCCCTGCGAGGGTTAACGATCCTCCCGTGAGCCCCTGCGCACCCTCTTGGGGACCCGTCAGCGTTAGATTCGAAGAGCAGGAGCCAGAATCGAGACTGCTACTTTTCAAGGTGTCAGGGCAATAAGTCGATATTGTCGAATTGGCCTCGGCGATGATGATCGCGTTCTGTTGGGCACTGTCCATGAGTTCGACTTGCCAACCACCGGGAGTAACAACGCGGCCCAGAAGGGCGGCAAGGAAACCAGCTCCATTGATGGTCGACAGCCCGTTTTCAAACTCGCGATGCGTCACCAGTTTGCCGTCAGGATTCCTGACCACGATGGTCCAGTGGCCGTGAACATGAATTCCTTCATTCTGTCCTTTCGCCTGGGGCTTCGCAGCCAGCGGGGTCGGCATTCGGGATGCGGCTGCGGCCGGCTCTGCAGGCGTAACTGCGGGTGAGGCTGTGCCCGCCTGAGCGCGGCCAATGCCGGGGTTGGAAAGCATCAGGGCGAGAAGGGCCGCAACTGCGAGGCCCGATCCGGCGATTCGTACTGCGACTCCATGTCTACCGTTCTTCTTCATAATTCGTCTCCTGTGCGCTGTTGCGTCGTCTACGGTCTTCGTTGATCAGGGCGATTCAAACGGAGCTTTACTGGAAGCTGAGCTGAACATTGACTGATATAAGTTGGCCCGCAGCCGAGATTTGCACGGGCGTCGGCAGGGTGGCGTGGGTCCCTTCCCCCTGCGATGAGGCGCCTTGAGCGCAAGAGTTTGACGATACCGTGACGCTTCCAAGACTTGTTGCGGAGTTCTGGCAAGTGAGTGGACTAAGGTACACATCGGTAATCGGCGTGGCCGTGCTGGCCACCGCGGTACCGCTGAAAGCAAGGCCCGTTGGCGCTCCCGCGCTTATGCTGAGCGGAAAACAGGGCCCAGAGGCCGTTATTTGATTTGCAAACCCGGTGCCACCACATTCGATGAAAGAGTCACCGAATCCGGCTGGCTCAGGGCTAATAAGCGAGCCGACAAAATAACATGCCGTGGTAGGATTCGTACCGAGCTGCGCACATGGTCCGGGAGGCGAAAATGAGCTGTTACTGCTGGCAAGGGTAACTTCATATCCGCCCGGAACGCTGGTGCCGAGCAGCATTGAAGTCAAGGTCTGCGCACCGCCAGGCTGGACCAACGCATTCTCAAATTCTGTGTGCGATACCAATTTCCCATCCGGATTGCGAACTTCGATCGTCCATTGGCCATGTACCTTGATGCCTTCGTGCTGACCTTTCGACGGAGGCTTGTGAGCGGGTAAGGCCGGTGCTGCAGCGGCCGCCTGAACCGGGGTTGCAACCGGAGTTACCGAGGCCGAACTTGACTGCGCGCGGCCAATGCAGGCGTTTGAAAGCACCAGGACAAGAAGGGCGGCAAGCACCAAGCCCGGCCCGGCGATCTGTGCGATGACTTTGCGTTTACCGTTCTTCATGTTGTTTCTCCTTAGGTGTTTTTGCTCCCCAGGCGTAGCAGCTTGGAGGGGCGGCGACGTGATTTCATTAAAGAGGCACGCGTCAGGCTGGGACCAGACCGTCCACGTGGCCGCAAGCATCGGCGATGGCTTTAGTTCGGGCCAATTCCGTAATGCCGGCTGCAACTTCGCGAAGTGTGCGCCTGAATCAGCGCGATAGCGATAGACCCGGCCTGAAATCTTTCTGTACTTATTCTGTACCGGCGCAATTTGCAGGAGAGGTCGCAACGATGTAGGCTGTAGCCAAAGCACTTATCCTTCGCCAGTTAACTTGGCTTTCGAAGCGAAAAATGGGTCAAATGCCAGGCCGTTCCATTTTGAAATTCGCTGAGTTTGAGGTAGATCCCACCCTGGGAGAACTGCGCAAAGGTGGCGTCCGCATCCCGCTCCAGGAAAAGCCTCTGCGCGTGCTCGAGGCTCTCCTGGAGCGCCAGGGTGATTTGGTCACGCGGACCGAGTTACATCAGCGCCTGTGGCAGGGCGAAACATTTGTCGACTTTGACACTGGGCTGAATACCGCGGTCCGCAAATTGCGGACCGCGCTGGGCGACGAATCCGATTCACCCCGCTATATCGAGACAATCCCCCGGCGCGGCTATCGTTTTGTGGGTTCGGTTGAGGTTGTGAACGGCGCCTCGGCTCCCGGAACCCGCAATCCTGAAAGCCCAGCCCCTTCGCAGGTAGCCGCTCCTGATGTGCGCGGAGAGCTGCAGGAATCGGTCGCACTCGGGCCGCGGTCTGCGGCGCTCCGCAAAAAGCATTGGCTGAAGCGATTTGCTCTTCTCGCCGCAGCCGTGCTGGTAACCGCGAGCGGAGTGGTTGCGTGGCTCAGCTACAGCCGCCCCGTCTACTCCTTTAACTCGCGCGATTCCGTGCTGATTGCCGATTTCGAAAACCAGACAGGCGATCCAAGATTCGATCAAGCTCTCGGAACAGCCTTCACTGTCAGCATGGAGCAATCGCGGCATGCAAATGTATTCCCCCGATCCAGGCTCGCCTCAGTACTGGCGCTGATGGGCAAGCCTCCCGACGCAAAGATTACCCCGGCCGTAGGGAGGGAAATCTGCCAGCGGGAGAATGTCCGGGGCCTGATAGTCTCAAGCATTACGCGGACCGGGGAGGAATATGCGCTATCGGCGGAATTGATCGATCCGCAATCGGGGGACACGGTGCGCTCATACTCTGAGCGTTCTTACGGCGAGGGCCACATCCTTGACGCTCTCGACCTGATCGCAGCGGACATTCGCCGCGACCTCGGTGAGTCACTCTACCAGATTCACGAAAACGCAAAACCGTTGCCCCAGGTTACCACTGCGTCACTGGATGCGTTGCGCGAGTTTTCTGACGGAATTTCACTATGGCACCAGGGAAAATACCAGGATGCTGTGACGCTTTTCCGCGCTGCCATTCAAGCGGATCCGGATTTTGCAATGGCCCACGCCGCACTGGGGAATGCGTATTACAGTTTCGTCTACAACGAGGCGCAGCCAGGGGACGCAGAATACCAAAAGGCGCTGTCGTTAACATCGAGAACTACTGAACGCGAAAGAATGATCATTGAGATCAACTACGCCGGCAGCCAGCAGCACTTCGAAGAAGCGTACGCGCTTTATCATATTTACCTGAAGCGCTACCCTGACGATTGGCCTATGCTTGGGAGCTATGCCCGGCTCTTGCGCACCAATGGCCATGCCGACGAAGCAATTGGCCAATACAAAGAAATGCTGCGTGTGGATCGGGACGATGCCAGGACTTATGTGGAATTGGCCACAGCTTATAAGACCCTGGGGCGAATTCAAGAGGCGATTGGCGCTTACAAGCATGGGTTCCAAATCGACCCTGCCTTTCTGAACTCGGGTGACGTCAGCCGCGAATATGGAATGGCGCTGATCGAAAATGGCGAGATCCAGAACGCTGAGACGCTATTCGACTCGCAGCTCGAAAACAATTCAACACGAGAGAGCGCCCTGCGTTCGTTAGCCCTTCTCAACCTGTTCCGCGGAAAGTACGTAAATGCACGCAAGCAGCTTGAGGATGCTCTCGCCATCGACAAGGACCGCAAAACCGGGACGGTGAGTGTGGCGCGCGAGCATCTGCAATTGGCAATTATTGCCGAGGGCGAGGGCGATTCTCGTGCGGTGCAGCGAGAACTCGATTCCGGGATGGCGCAATTCAAGAACCTATCACCCAAAGTGATTCTTGGAGCGTGGATCGGCGGTGAATATGCGCGCGCCGGGCTGGCTCGCCAGGCGGAACAAATTGAAAAGACGATTGAGCCGATAGTTGATGCCAGGAATCAGGAACAGTTGGCGTACGAACACTATTTGCAGGGTGAGATTGCCTTGCTGCACAACAAAAATGATCAGGCAGTTCAACTGTTCAATCTCTCATTGCAGGAAAAAACCTCGCCCTTCAGCATGGACGGCTTGGCGCGCGCATACCAGAACTCGGGGAATATGAAACAGGCCATTAGCGAGTACGAGAGCTTCATTGCCGGCCCTAAAAATAGTCTTCTTTGGGAGCCGCAGCAACTCTGGATCGCTGCGCACTACACACTAGCCGCCGACTATCTGGAAATGGGCAATCGCCCAAAAGCCAAAGCGGTTCTCGAACCGCTGCTTGAGCTTTGGAAGGATGCAGATCCGGACCTTCCGCTACTGAAGGAATCCATTGCGTTGAACGAACGCCTCAAATAGGTCATTCGAGCGCAGATGGGCATTGCACACTCTCGATTTCTTCGTGAATCACCCACAGCAGCGTAGCAATTCGAGTCATTTCGAGCGGTAATGGTACGAGTCATCGACGTGAGAGCGGGGTGCTCGTCGCGGTCCAGTTTTCTGGTTTTGTTGGCAGGCTGTCAAAGTCTTGCACGAATACGAGATTTCGCGGCTGGCACTCCACCATATCGCTTTCCACTGAAAACAATAGACACGCAGCGAGGTCCGCCGTCACATCCAATCCGGATAATCTGACGCGGCCTTCTTAGGACAAACAATCGCGAATCCATTGTATCCGTCAGACCAACGCACGCTTTCATAAGGCGAGGTTAAGTGTCAGGGCCGACGCATATCAGAGGCCGAGGAGCTTGAGCAGATAGTCATGATCCCAGCCAGCTTTGAGTCGTTTTCCTTTGATGCCGCGCTTGGAAGTGGTTTCCTGTCGCAGGATGTTGAGGGCGATGCGATTGAGCAGGGAGAAGTTGCGGGCAGAGTTCCCGGCCCGCTTGCGGCTCTGATCTTCCCCGAAGCTGACGTCCAGAGCCCAGTGGAGTTTGTTTTC
>DATJSB010000214.1:0-10919 GCA_035504315.1 Occallatibacter sp. | reverse complement strand
GAAATGCGAAACGTGAGCCAGTAAAGAACCAGGATGATGGCGCTGGGCCAGAACTGCGGGAACGCGTGTCCGCTGACGCCGTCCGGGTAGAGCTTGTAGAGCCAGTAGAAGTGGTTTCCAAAGCTGGCAAGGATGCCGAAGATCTCCAGCTCGTACCAGCCCATGCGCAGGCAGATGACAACGATGCCGATAGCGAGGATGACGCCCGCGCTGAGCGCGTAAACCGTGTCCTGGCTCAGAGCGACTGTCGAAAAGGCGAGCAGGAAGGCAAGGCCGGTGACCAGCTGCGATCGATAGCGTAGCGTATGGGCGACCATCGCGACAGCCACAACAAGGAGCAATGTGCAGTTTGCGGTCAGCGAACTCATCACGCGCATTGCAGGCACGTGCCACATGGCATAGGTGGTGAAGAACAGCAGAGCCCATCCACCGCCGATTCCGGTGCGCCCGATGAGCCGGTAGCGCTCTTTCCGCTCCAGCCAGATCCCACCGCCGAGCAATGCAGCCGCGGCAGCGTACAGCAGGCTGACCTTGCCAGCCGGACCCATAGCCACCAGTGCCACGCGGCCGAGAAGAGCGAATCCGAGTACCAGCAGGACAATGCCGATCTTGGCGAACAGGTTCATGCCCAGCAGCTCTTCGAGCGGCAGAGTCTTCCGCAGGCGGCTGAAGAGGCTTTCGCGGGGTGGGGGCACCTGGTAAGAGGATTGCCAGGCTGGAGCGTTCAATGGAATCGCAGGCCCGGTATCTACCTTGCTGGCCGGAACTGCAACCGCTTCGGCCTCGACGGGAGGTTCCGCAGCAACCGGGTCGGCCGGTGGGGGAGCAACATAGGCGATCTGCGCGGGCTGGGCGGAGAAAGCTGCTGCGGCAACTTCCCCTTCTGCAGCTATGGCAGACGGCGGTAGAGTCGGAGGGACGACTTCTTCGGCAGGCAGAACCGGCTCCGAGACCGGCGCGGGTTCGATGATGATGGGTGCCGGGACCGCCTGAGCAGGCGTTGCCTGCTCCACGACCGGTTCGGATACAGGCACGGTCGTGGCTTCACCTGCCTCCGACCTCGTCTTCGCGTTCAGTTGGAGCGAAAGTTCGTCGACCATCCGCCGCAGAGTCGCAACTTCTGCCCGGAGGGAAGAGATACGGTCCGAATTCTCATATTGCTGCTCATCGAGCGCGGCGCGCAGTGTTCCGGTGCGACGAAAGGCCACGACCGCGAATACGGGGATCACCACGCCTAATCCCAGGGCAACCAAACCAAGCAGAAAGAAAGCGCCGTCCATAATCCACCTGAGTAAAAGAAGAAACTGTTGGCATTGATGTCAGCAATGGACTTTCGGAGCTGGACCGTCATTTTCGCGTGCCGGCGAGCCGTTGAAAGTCCCAGGAAGCACTGCGACCGAGCGAGACTATGCCGGAGCTGGCACCCTCTGCACCTGATCCAGCGCGATCTGCCGCACGGCGCGCAAATCGATCTTTCCTGTCCCCAGCATCGGCAGGGCATCAAGGCGAATGAACTGATCGCGCCGCGGCTTCCACAGGGGGGGCAAGTCGCACTGGGGAAGCTTGTCCAGCACGCTTGCCAGTTTATCCTCGGCGAGGGTATGGACCACCACGATCCGCTCGCCCTTCTTTTCATCCGGCGCTGCTGTCACGGAGAACACCTGCTCCGAAGCTGCCGCCAACTCGTGCAACTTGTCTTCGATTTTGATATGCGGGACCATCTCGCCGCCGATCTTGCTAAAACGTGAGAGCCGGTCGGTGATGGTGACGAAACCATCCTCCTCCATGCGGGCCACGTCACCCGTGGTGTACCAGCCGTCCCGCAGAACCTCCGCAGTCTTTTCGGGACGCCCCAGGTAGCCCTTCATCACATTGGGGCCTTTGACCAGCAGCATGCCCGATGTTCCCGCGGGAACCGGGCTTCCGCTCTCAATATCGACGATCCGGACACAGACGCCGGGCAGCGGATGTCCGATGCGTCCCCGGCGGCCGCCGACCTGCCGAAAGCCCGGAGCACGAAAATCGCGCGCGTTGACCGTGACCACCGGGGAACACTCGGTGCAGCCATAACCTTCGAGTGGACGAATGCCGAAGGTGTCTTCGAATGCCATGGCCACGCGGTCGGGCAGCTTCTCGGCGCCCACCAGCACGTACTGCAGGCTGCCAAAGCTCTCCGGCGAGCAGCGCTTCATGTAGGCCTGGAGGAAGGTCGGGGTGGCGACGAGGAAGCTGACACGATACCGAGCGACGAGTTCGCCGATGGAGCGAGCGTCGAGGGGGTTGGGATGGTAGACAGCTCCGATGCCGCTGGCGGCGGGCATCCACAGGGCTGCCGTGAACCCGAAGGAGTGGAAGAAGGGCAGGATTCCGAGAATCTTGTCGCGGCCATCCAGCATGAATACCTGCGATACCTGCTGGATGTTGGCGCCGATGTTGAAGTGCGTCAGCATCACGCCTTTCGGCTCGCCTGTGCTGCCGCTGGAAAAGATGATGGTCGCCAGATCGTCCATGGTGGCGCGAGGACCGCGGCGCCCGACGGCGCTGCCCAACCACGCGGAAGGGACACACCACGCCAGCGCCAGGGCGGCGATTCGCTCTGTGAAACGAGGGCTCTGCAGGACATCCTCGAGGAAGATCGTCCGGCCTGGGATTTGCAGGTTGGGAAAGCGCTCGACGAATGCTTTCGACGTGATGACAGTCTGAAGATCGCATTGCCGTGCGCAGGAGGCCAGGGTCTCACTCGAAGAGGTGTAATTCAGATTGACCGGGACGCGGCCCAGCAAGGTGAGCGCGAAGTTGGTCAGCGCACCGCCGACCGAGGGCGGCAGCAGCAAACCAATCATCTGCGAGTCGCCGATTTGAGAACGAAGCCGGCGAGCGATGTACACCGTCTTCGTGAGCGCTGAGCCGAAGGTTAACTTCGGCGTGCGTCCATCGGCCATCATGAAGCGCAGCGGAAAGCGCCGGGCAGTGCGCACAAAGGCTCGATCCAGCGTCTTCATGCGCCGCTTGCGCTGCTCAAAGGCGTCCGCCTGCAGTTCCTGGACTACCTGGCGAACTTCAACTGCGGTGGCTGAAGGCGGCATCGGCCGGCCGAAGCTCACGGTCACGGGATAGGGTATACGGCGCGGCAGCTTCCACAGGAACCGCCCACGATCGAAGCTGAAGATGCTGCCCCACACGCCATCCAGACTGACAGGAATGATGGGCGCCTCGACATTCTTCATGATCCGCTCGAGGCCTCGGCGGAATGGCAGGAGCTGGCCCGTGCGCGTGATCTGGCCTTCGGCGAAGATGCAGACGATTTCGTCATTACGAAGCGCTTCGCTGGCAATGCGCAGGGAGCGAATCATGTCACGGGGACGCTGTTCGCTGGAGATGGGGATTGCCCCCATCATCCGCGCGAAAGGTTTCACCACTTTTCTGTCGTAAATGCCTTTGTAGACCAGGAAACGAATCGGCCGATCGGTGGACGCGACCAGAAGCATGGCATCCACGAACGACATGTGGTTGCAGACCAGCAGGGCACCAGACTTCTCCGGAAAATTGTCCCGTCCCAGGACCTTCACGCGGTATGCAGTATGGGTGGCGAAGAACAGAAGCAGCCGGGCAAACCACTCCGGCAGAAGCATCAGGACATAGACGGTTCCGGCAGCGGTGATCAGCGAAGCAGCTACCATCACGCCGCGCGGATTCAGATGAATGAATTCCGTAAACACGTAGTAGGCGCCGGAAGACAAGGCGATGCCCACAAAGGACAGAAGATTGGCCGCCGCGATGATGCCGCCCTTGTCCTGCTCCGCGGGGCGATGCTGCACCAGGGCGTTCACCGGCACGGCGAAGAAGCCGGCCCAGAAACCGAGGATGCCCAGCAGAACGGCCGAATCGAGCAGGCCGTGCGGACGAAGACCGAGCAGGAGACCGGTGACCGTCATGCCGATCGAGCCCAGCGGAATCAAGCCATACTCGATCTTGTTGCCGCTCACCACGCCAGCCACCATGCTGCCGATGCCGATCCCAATGGCCAGCGTCGCGTTCAGGTAGCCGGTCTTTGTCATTCCGACGTGCAGTACGTCAGGACCGTAGACCACGATGGTCGAGAAGAGAAGCGAGCCGAGGAACCAGAAATAGGTATTGCCCGCGACCGCGAGAAAGAGGGCACGGTCCCGCCGCATGATCCGGATCTGCTGCCACAAGTCGCCGATGAAGTTCAGCCGAAACGGCTTCCCCGGCGCGGCGGGCGGAACGCGGTCGATGCCCAGGCTGCTGAGTAATCCCGCGGCAGCCAAGGCCAGCAATGCATAGCCTGCATAGACCTCATGTCCGCGGAAGTGTTCGGCCATCGCCGCTCCGACGACCGTGCCGAGAATGATGGCCAGGAAGGTGCCGAGCTCAATGACGCCATTGCCCCAGGAGAGCCGCTTCTCGGGAAGCAGTTCCGGGAGCAGTCCGTATTTGGAGGGCCCGAAGAGCGCCGCCTGGGTCGCAACCAGCGTCAGCGCCGCTAGCGAAAACGGGAGCGAATGTGCCGCGAGACCAGCCGCGGCCAGAACCATTGAAGCGATCTCCATCAGCTTGGTCCAGATGGTGATCTGCCGTTTGCTGAAACGATCCGCCAGCCAGCCGCCGGCCATGCTAAAGACGATGAAGGGCACGGAAAAGAGGAAGGTGACCAGCGAGACGAAGCTCTCACGCTCGCTTCGCGCTAGGCCCATCCCCACCACCATGGAGAGCAGCAGATTGCGCAACAGGTTGTCGCTAAAGGCACCCTGGAACTGGGTGGCCACCAGAGCCCAGAATCCGCGGAGCCTGCGATCAGAAGGAACAGCCATCGAAGAAGCTTCTGGAGTACTGTCTGAGCCCGTCATCATAAATTGGGACTGATTGTGCTGGTGCGTCATTGTAGTCCCTCCGCTATCTCATTCCACTGACACTTTTTGGGTAATCAGGAGTTAACTCATCCAGCCGCCTCACTTACCCACGAACGGTGGCCAGCCGCCTATCTGCGGAGGCTGGCCACGGTCCGCGGCTTCAATAGGCGTAGTAGTTGTAGCTGGGTTGCTGAGGCAGAGCCGTCGCATCGAGCAGGAAGCAGTGGCGGCCGGCGGGGTGAGTCCAGATATCCTGATCGACTTGTGGCGGCTGAGTGCTATTCTCCCGTACGCTATCCGCGGCGAAGACGGCACAAAGCTGGTATTGGCTGCCCTGAGCCGGACGGTATTCAAAGGCTTTGTGGGTGATGGGGTCGGCATAGGTCCCCGGCACGTCAGTGAGACTGGCGGGGAGCTGGGATGAGTGGCCCTGCCAATAGTTCCGGATGGCGCTCGACAGGCGATAAAGCTGCTGGACGCGCTGCCTGTCGGCTACGAGTTTGCGCTGGGCGCTGGGGGCGCCAAGCTGCATAAATCCCAGCGCGATCATGACAACTGCGATGGCAGCGCTGGCCATCGCCATGATTCTGTCCCGGCTGAACCGGCCTGCCGCCGCTTCGACCCTGCGCAGACCGCCGAAGTAGTACCAGAAGACGCCCGTGGACAGAACGAGGACGACAAAGCTCTTCGCGAGGAACACCGAGGTGAGTTCGCCCCGGAGCAGATAGGCAAGAGCCGCAATCAGGTCACCCATGAAAACCGAGGCTGCGATGACCAGTGCCATATACGTGAGCCATTTGCGGATGCCCGAGTCGAGCTTCTCGGGGTCAGTTGCCGCCTCGCGAAGCACGGTGCGCGAGACCAGCAAATAGAGTGGGAAGGCAACGATGATGGCGGCGAGCGAGGTGGTCATGGTGTAAGTGCTGAAGGTGTTCCCGTAGCCTCGGAAGAGCGGGTCGGCGAGCCAGCGGTCGATCAGCGAGAAGGCAAGGCAGCCCAGCGATAGCGTCCACACAGCAAGCGTGGAAAAAATGAGCAGGTAAAAGAAGGCGTCGCGGGCGGAAGCGCCGCTGCCGGGACGCGGCGGCACCTCGATTCCGGTCTGGCGTTGATAATGGTCGGCGAGGGCGGCGTATGCCTGCTTTTCCGTCCAGCCGCGCGCGGTCAGAAGGCCGACGAACGACGGCACGGGAATGCCGGCGTCGAGCGACTTCTGGATGAACTCGGCAACTCGGTTGTCTCGGCTCATGGTGTTCTCCTCTGACCGTGAGAATAGGTGGAGGCCTCGGCTGGGACTACGCAGCGCGTGACAGTTCCGGCGACTGTCACACCGGCGGAACTTCGGGACGGGAATGGAGACGGAGATTGGGCGAACGATGCAAATTGCGCTGACGAAGACGAGCGATGTACCTCTGCGACAGCAACTCGCAGAGCAGATTGTCTTTTTGATTACGACGGGCCAGCTCCAGCCGGGCGAAGAGTTGCCGAGCGTGCGGGCGCTGGCGCGCATCAGCAAGGTCCACCACAACACCGTGAGCGAGGCCTACCAGGATCTGGTACGAAGGGGTTGGATCACTCGGCGGCGCGGCAGCCGGCTCCTGGTGGGCACGCGCTCAATCCCTGCCTCTGACAACCCGCGCGACCTCGATGAACTGATCAATGAAACCATCCAGCGCGCACGCCGGATGGGCTACTCCCTGCAGGCGCTCCGGCAACGGGTGCGCGAACGCCTGATGGCGGAGTTGCCCGATCATCTCCTCGTGATCGAGAACGAAGAGGGTTTGCGAGCCATCCTTCAGGCAGAAATCCGCGCGCACCTGGGGTGGCCCGTCGAGAGCTGCTCCTACGATGCCTTCGTCGGCGAACCGGCCCTGGCCATCGGCGCCCAGGTCGTTGCGGCCAACCACCTCATCGAGGAGATCACGCCGATGGTTCCACGGAACCGTCCGGCCATCGGTCTCGTCTATGCACAGGCTGCCGAGCACATCGACCTGATCCGTAAGCTGCAGAATCCCTCCGTCATCGCGGTTGTGTCCGTGAGCGAAAGCCTCCTGAGGACTGCGCGAAGCCTGCTTGCACCGGCCATTGGGGCGCGACATACCTTCAGTGAAGTGCTGGCCGACGGAAAAGCAAAGATCCGCCTGGGCAGCGCCGACGTGGTGTTCTGCGATACGGTCACCTTCGCGAGAATCACTCGCCAGAGCAAGATTCTTTATCGGCTGATCGACCCGAAAGGTCTTGAGCATGTCGCCGCAACTCTGAGTCGGAACTGACGTTCAGTCTGTTGCCTCTTGTGATGACACCTTGTCGGGCTGCTCTCTTGCCGCCGATGATTGGTGATTCTCAGAGGCATTCGAGTGGCGGTGATGAGGTGCCTGAAGCGTGTATGGCGCAAATGGATTCTTCCCTGCCATCAGCGAAGACCCGACGTAGCCGCACCAGAGCATCGCGGACAAGAGTACCCAGACGACGACGATTGGCTTCCATGGGATAAGAACGATCATGATGTAACCTCCGGTAAACGCTCACGGGGCATCCGCTTTCCGCAACCCCACGATTACCCCACTCTATGGCTTCCTCAAGGCCCTGAATCGCTCTAAATGGGTGCCAACCGCTCCAGGCGATGTTGTGTAGTTTCAATAGTTTAACGACTCATAACCCAAAGGTCGGTGGTTCAAATCCACCCCCCGCAACCATTTAGCCGATCGGCCAACCCCAGATAACCCCATTTAACAGCGCCTGCCAGAACGCTGTGGGGATCTGGGGTTCGTGTTGCAGGGCTCTTTTCATGGCTACGAGTTCCTCAGGGCCATCCTGACCACCCTGCTGTTGGCCTCCCGCTTGGCCGTCATCAGGGCATTTCCGTACACATTCATCGTGGTCGAGATCTGAGCGTGCCGCATCAGCTTTTGCTGCACCCCGATAGGGGCGCCCTGTCGTCGAGCCAGGAACGGTAGGTGTGGCGGAAGGTGTGCCACCCCATTCCGTCGAACTTCCCGGCTGCTTGCCGGCGTTCCTCGTGGATCGGCAGACGCTTGCCGTTCGGAGTCGGGCTGGCGTCCTGACACCAGACCCCAAGGCCGGCCCTGCACTTCGGACATGCCACCAGGCACCACCCTGCGGGACGGATGTAGTCCTGCTGGATGGGAGCCGTGTGGTAATGACGCCCGGTCGAGGAGCTCGGGAAGACGAGGTCCAAACCCACCAAAGGGGTTGAAATCCCGGTTTGTGCTTCGCGTTCGGCCCCCGACCTGCGCTTCCAGGTCAGAAGGATCTCCGCGAAATCGGGATCAAGCGGCAGTTCGTCTTCCGAGTACTCCGTCTTGACCCACTTCACCCGGCCATGAACGACCGCCCGGACGACCCGCATGTGCAGATTTTCGAAATCGACGTCACCCCATTCGAGCGCCAGCACCTCTTCGGCCCGGAGGCCGGTGCACTGCGCCACGACCACCATCGTGCGATAGGGCTCGGGAATCAGTGCGAGGATCTGGCAGTACTGCTCGACGGTGAGAACAATCGGCTTTCTGCGGCGCTTGCTGATGCCTTTGACTTCGACCAACTGCATGGGATTCCGCTGCCACTCGACCAGTTCCCACAGCATGGCCTTCTCATACAGCCGGTGCATGAGGGCCTTGACGTGGCCTTTGGTCTTGGGCGCGGCATCCATCTGCCTGAGCCACTCCTGGACCTGGATCGGCTTGATGCGGGTGAGGCGGGTGCCTCCCCACTTGGTCCGAACCTGTTTAATGACACTCAGGTACGAGGTCACGGTCGCATAGCTCAGACCTCCCTGGACAGTGTTCTGGTCGCCCGGACGGAGCCGCTTGATTTCGAGCAGGCGTTCGTCCTCGATGAAGCGATCCAGGAGTGCGTCGAAGGTCGGCTCCAGAATGGCTAACGCAGGGTTTTCTGAGTTGAGTTTGAGCACGAAAGCTTCCAGATGGCGCTCGACTGCCACCTGTGTAGGGAACTTTTCTGTGCTAAAGAACATGGATTTTCGTTTGCTGCTGAGGGGATCCTGGTAGCGGTACTCCCAGGCCCATTGATTGTCGGCCCGCACAACTTTGCGCAGGGTGCCTCGTTGAAATCTCTGCCGTCTGAATTTCAAGGAAATCTATCCCTTTCCAGTCAGAGCAGCGTGGTTGGTTGTGTTTGAGTTTATGCCATCTTCCAGCCATCGATTCAGCGCGCTTGCACGAAATCTCCACCGCTTCCCCACCTTCAAGGCGGGGATTCTGTGTGCCCGCGCCATCGTTTCAAGAGTTTTCCAGTGCATTCCGAGCAAGGTGGCCGCTTGCCCGAGATCAAGCAATGGTTCGAATGCGGTCACACGCGCTGCGGTTCCTTGAGGTCTCGGCGGAGAGGATCGAGGTTGTAGCGTTATGAGCGCCGCAGCGGGTTCGCCAGCTTTGGCATCCTTCAGCATCAGGGAAACCTCCCTGTGCAAAAGCTGCACCCAGTGTGGATTTCTGTCCAATAACTTTTCGGACTTCCGTGATAACTGTTCGGGAGATCCCGGGGGCGCTTCCGACCGGCGTTGGGCGGCTTGGACGAAATTTCCCAATCAACCGACCTTTTGGCCGGAAACTGTAATGAGCGGGTTGCCCTGAAGGCGCCCGTCGGAATCGAAATTGGTGGACCGAAGGCGCCCCGCTCATTGCCAATATGTGTTCGCGAAACGATCAGCCATATGAACATGTGGAAATACCGAGCGATAATGTCTCATTCTCAATGAGAAAGAACCTTTCGGAGACTACGATCTTGACTCCGTCTGCGACCGGACCGGCCGGCCCAGTCCCGCATCCAGACTATTGCAGGCCACCGTGCTACAAAAAGGGCAAACTATCGAAATCTTGTAAATGCAAGGGGTGTCGTGGTGATGCGCATGGCCGCGGATGGAAATACGCTTTCGAGCACGGTTACCTCTCGTGCTCACCTCATCGCTACAGAAAACCGCCTCCCGACCAAGAAGACCTGTTTCCCGCTGAACCCTTCACCCCACTTGAGGAGGCCGGGGGGCGTTCAGAGTGATGCCTGCGCTGAAAGCGAATCACGGACGATTTCGGTCAATGATGCAAAGCTTGGTTCTGTGGGCAATTGATAACGAGCTGGTCGGAGAAAAGTTTGACCGTATTTGTGTCGATCATAAACACACGCTGACACAACGGTACCCCTACGCCCTTCTGCTTTGCGCCTTGGGAACGTCCCGTCTGTCCCCGGTTTTCCTCAATGACTTAGAATTCCAGTATGCCGAAGAAAGTTACAAGCTATTGGTATCCAAAAGCTGATCGTTTGGTCACTCCCAGCGAGTTACGTAGACTGAGCAAGGATGCTCAAGAGCAGGTGATGCGGCACTGGTTTGGCCAGAATTTCATGGACTCTAATGAACTGCCATACGACTCCAGCGAGGGCGGATATCAATGGATCTGGGGCGGCCCATCCGATCCTAAGGACGAGCTAGAGATTGAGTTTTCAGGGAAAGTTTCGGATGAGCTGATCGAAACCCTAGCGGACGAATACAGCGAGATCAGCCATGAGTGGTCTCCTCAGCCGAACGACGATGACTTTTACCGCGACGACTGGGTTCCAGACGATCTGGAAGGTCCATATATGGAATTGATGGCGGCGCTCAACCAAATTGAAATGTCTGCGAAGGAAAAGCGGTCATTGATCGATAGGCCGCTAATACATCGTTTACTTTATCTCAATATAATCATCTCTCTTGAAGCCTACCTCGGCGATTCGTTCTCCGCCGTGGTTTTCAAGCAAAGGCCGTGGCTTGAACGGTTCGTCAACCACAGTTCGCACATAAGGGAACAAAAAATATCTCTGGCAGACGTTTTCGAACGGGCGAAAACGGTCGAGAAGGATGTACGCGATCTTGTGGGAGGTATCTCTTGGCATTGACCTGACCCCCCGGATCCGTCCGGATCGGAATACGATCTGGACGAAGGAAAGGGGAAGAACGGATGAGTCGGAGCAGGCACACGGAGGCGCAGATCATCGCTGCGCTGAAGCAGGTTGAAGCCGGGCGCACGACGGAAG
>DATJSB010000213.1:0-9248 GCA_035504315.1 Occallatibacter sp. | reverse complement strand
CCAGTCGGCGAGCGTGGGCGCCACAACCACGCCGACGGGCTCGGTCAGCTTCTATTTAGGGTCGACGCTTCTGGATACGGCCTCGCTCACCGGCGATTCCACAAGCTTCATCACGACGCTACTGCCCGTTGGCGTCAATTCACTCACGGCAGTCTACTCCGGCAACGCGGACTTCAACAGCAGCACTTCTTCCATCGTCTCGGTCACTATCCTCAACAAGGCCAATTCGAGCGTCACCCTCACGGCAGTTCCAACCACCGCTCTGGCCGGCAATCTTGTGACGATCACCGCGGTTGTTAAGTCTGCAACCGAGAACTTCAGGGCCACGCCCACCGGCTTAGTCTCTTTCTACTTGGGATCGACGCCTCTTGGATCTGCTTCACTAAGCGCGGGTAGCGCGAGTTTCTTTACTTCGCAATTGCCGGTCGGCGTCGATTCGATTACCGCCGACTACACTGGCAGCCCCGATTTCAATAGCAGCAATTCCTCAACCGTCTCGATCACAGTTGTCAAAGCAAATTCGACCGTCAGCCTCACGTCGTCTCTGACCACGCTTTCCGCCGGCGACTCTGTCAACTTTACGGCGGTGGTGAAATCGGCATCCATGGGAACAACAGCCGCGCCCACCGGCTCCGTCACCTTCGTCAATGGATCGACATCTCTTGGATCTGCCGCGCTCAACGCCGGTGTCGCGAGCTTGGTTACCACGCAGCTCCCGCCCGGCACCGATTCCATCACCGCCGTTTACTCCGGCGATGCGGACTTCAACGGCAGCACCTCGACGAGTGTCTCCGAGCAGGTAAGCAGCTTCGCTCTCATGCTCAGCGCCGGCTCCGCGTCGGTATTTCCCGGTGAGCCGGCAGCCGTCACGCTCACCGCTTCGCCGATCGGCGGCGCTTTCGCAAATCCCATCACGTTTTCCGCAAGCGAACTGCCTGCGGGCGCCACGGCGAGCTTCGAACCTTCTTCCATCACACCGGGAAACGCGGCGCAAGAATCCACGCTCACCGTCCAGACAGCAAATCAATCAGCTGCCAAAGATTCCCCGCGATTCTTCGGACTGCGTTCTGTCGTCGCCCTTTGCATTCTCCTTCCGTTGGCCGGATTGTCACGCATCCGGCGCGAAGGCAAATACGGTTTTCGCCTTATGCTCTTCGCTATCGCCGCCCTTGCTGCCGCATCTGCGATCGGCGGCTGCGGAGGCGGGTTCTTCGTCCAGCCGCCGCAGACATATTCGATCACCATCACAGCAAGAAGTGGTCCGGTCGCGCAATCCAGCGTTTTCAAGCTGACGATTGAATAGGAGTGCACAGGATGAAATGGACTTCGCTTGTGATCGTGGTCTTCGGCGTGGCGCATCTGCTTCCGGCGCAGGCGTCACTCTCCGCGAAAGATGCAGCCCCGCTCGAAGTCACCCTCGGTTACAGCGCCATGCGCACTAACGCGCCGCCGGGCGATTGTGGCTGTATCTGGCTGCAGGGTGCGAAGGCCGAATTCAACGCTCCCATCCTTTCCAGGCTCAGCATCGCCGGAGAACTCTCAGGAGCGCACGTTGCGAATATCAATTCCGTTCACGAAGATCTAAGCCTGATCACGTATCTCCTCGGCGCGCGCTACTCGTTGCGCACCCGCGGCCCGCTCGTCCCGTTTGCCCAGGCGCTCATCGGCGGCGTGCGCGGCTTTGACGCAATCTTCCCCGGCCCCAACGGTTCAACCACTGCCCTGGATTCACTCGCCGCCGCACTCGGCGGCGGGCTCAACATGAGTCTCTCCCACCGCTTCGCGATCCGCGCCATTCAAGCCGATTATCTTCAAACCCATCTTCCCAATGACCGCAACAATCGCCAAAACAGCCTGCGGCTGAGTGCGGGAATTGTGTTTCGGTTCGGGCTACCGCGATCTCTGGAATGATCTGACAGCGATCACGACATTCCTTGAATCCTATCGCAGACTCTCTCGGCAATTATGCGTAGTCGGGCCCGGATAGAGCTTCAATCCCTAAACACCCTTGTCGTCACTTGGCCGAATAGTCGGCTGTACGTCCAGGTGCTGCGCCGCCAACTCACCCGGGTTCAATTCCTAGTTTGTCGTTTACCGCTAATCTCAAATGCTGCCTGCAGCCAATATGGCGTTCAGTGGTTTGCACGGAGACATGCCCGAGAACAAACTGGATCTGCTCAAGTTCGCCTCCGGAATCATGGCAGAGTCGCGCGCAGGACCTCCGCAGATCATGTGGCGCGAGATGCGGAATGTTCATGGTCGCGGCAGACTTCTTGACAACGTGCCAAACCGTCTTTTCCGAAATGCCATCTCCCCACGGCTTACCAGCTCGACAGACACATCGGAAAAGAGGGCCGCTCTCGATGCCGGCTGCGATTAGCCACACATCAAGGGTCTCTTTCACCCAATTCGGGACAGGAACGGTTCGTATGTGCCTTCCCTTGCCAACGAGATCGACGATAGCCCAGCGCTCCTCCCGACGCTGCAAGCTATCGAGGGTAAGTTCCGCTAGCTCGCGTCGGCGCAGACCACACGCGAGCAGGGTGAGATCAGTGCCAAAAGAGCAATTTCAGCGAGTCCAAAGAATGGAAGCAAAACGGAGCAATCTGCGCCGGTTTCTGAGAGAGGTTTTTTGAATTTGCTACCAAATGCTACCAAACCAGAGAAAGGAGATTCTGCAAGTTACTGATTTTATGGTGGACCTGGTCGGGATCGAACCGACGACCTCTTCCATGCCATGTAGAATAAACAACTTACGGCACAGACGGCAAAGAGGGTATGAACCGATATAGCCGTCAAAACCGGCACAGTCAGCGCAAATTGACACCAAAAAATTCAACCTGATTGGGTCTGATTGTGAGGGGCTGAACGTGGCGGGACAGCCCCACCCCTACCCTCTGTTGCTGCGCATCGCAGTCGAAGTCATTTCAGGAAGTGTTCGGCCCTGATCGGAATGATAATCATCCTCTTTGTAGTTGATTATCATCCACAAGATGGCTGATTATGGACGTATGATCCATCGCCACCTTGCCGACCCCCTGCGAGATGCGCTTGCCGATACGCCTGCCGTGCTGGTCAACGGTGCTCGCCAGACGGGAAAGAGCACTCTGGTCCAATCAACCGACTTGACCTCGCAGAATCGACAATATCTTACCTTCGATGATCCCGGCATCCTTGCCGCCGCCAGACGCGATCCCAACGGCTTCATCGCCGGCCTGAACCTGCCGGTCACACTCGATGAGGTTCAACACGTTCCAGAGTTGTTCCCTGTGATCAAAGCCGCCATCGACCGGAATCGTCACCCTGGACAGTTTCTACTGACAGGCTCTGCAAACGTCATGCTGCTACCGAAACTCCCCGGCTCATTAGCTGGGCGCATGGAGGTTCTTACCCTCTGGCCGTTTTCCCAGGGAGAGTTGGGCGGGGTGAGAGAAAATTTTGTCGAGCATCTATTTTCAAAGGGGCACGTTTCAACGGCTCGCGCAAACAGGTCCGGCAGAAGATCATCTGTTTCGTGGGAAGAACTACTGGAGATCATGGTTGCAGGCGGGTATCCGCCTGCCGTCGCCCGCCACACCCCGGCGCGCCGCGACGCCTGGTTCCAGTCCTACGTGTTAACGATGCTCCAGCGCGATATTCGCGACCTGGCCAGCATCGCCGATTTCACCGCGATTCCACGTCTCCTCTCGGTGGTTGCTGCCCGCGCAGGTAGCTTACTCAATTTTGCCGATCTGTCCCGTACCATGGCGCTGCCCCAGACGACACTGAAGCGCTATTTTGCTTTGCTCGAAAACACATTTCTGGTGCAACTCCTTCGCCCCTGGGCACGGAACTTGGGCAAGCGCGTGATTCAAACCCCGAAGGTCTACCTTAATGACAGCGGCCTGCTGGCTCACTCGCTCGGCGCCACCGTCGATCGCCTGAAAACGGAAGGGACCTTGACCGGCCCTGTACTCGAAAACTTCGTCCTGATGGAGTTGCGAAAGCAGTGCAGCTGGAGCGCGATCAGGCCGGATCTATTTTACTGGCTGACAGTTTCCGGCCAGGGAGTCGATTTTGTGCTGGAGAATCACGCCGGCAAAGTGGTCGGAATTGAAGTGAAAGCGGCAGCAACGCTGGGAAGCAACGATGTACATGGGCTAAAGGCATTGGCAGACGCGGTTGGAAAAAGCTGGATCCGCGGCGTAGTGCTCTATTCCGGAACCGAGGTCATTCCCTTTGCCGCCGATCTTCACGGAGTGCCCTTAAATAGCCTATGGTCCGAATAGCGAATCAGTTTCGCAAGTCCCGGCTTCAGCTTAGCCGTCTTTCCTCGATCGGGCGCGCCTTGGGTTGTTGGACAAGGAGAAAATCGTAACCCAAGTGTTCACACTGCGCGACTTCGGCGCGCAGGTTTGCCGTGTGCGGATGGCGCCAGTTTTGCTTTCGCGGACTTTTCTACAGGTTTCGGAGACAGCTGATTTCCATTTCGATCCTGTGACCGCATTCTCTCCCTAGCGTCCCGCCAGCGTTTCACCTGCGCCTCCGCGATGCGTTTCCTCGCTGAGGCTGTGAGCGTCTTGCGCCGTGATCCGGCAGGCTTGCCGCTGACCGCTGGCGATCCTTCCGGCGCGCTCCCTGCATCAGCGCGAACCGTTTTCGTTTTTCCGGGAGCGGCGGTCTTTTTGCTGCGCGGTGATGTGGCCGGAATTCGCTGCAGGATATCGCTCATTTCGCCTTCGCTCTCCAGTTCGATGCCGAAGACGTCGGCCAATTGATCCTTGGCGATCGTCTTCCCGCCAGCGCCTTTCAGCTTTGGCGAAGGCTGGCCGGCTTGTGCGATCAGTTCAAGATGATCCACCTGCCTCAGCTTGAACAGAAGTTGGGGTTCGCGATCGAGACGGTTGCCAACGCCGTACAACGTGGCAGCGACGTGCTTGCACATTCCCGCCCAGTCGGGGCAGGAGCAGGACATCTCGATCTCCGCGGGCGCCGGGAACAGGCCGCAGTCACGGCTGGTCACGACGGACATAACACTGTTCGAGAGTCGGCCCTGCAAAAGCTCCACCACTGTGCCGATCCCGGCGCCGCACTGTTGTTTGAGCTTCTTCCAGCACGGCGTGGCAAGCGGCCGAATCTGGATGACAATGCGGTAGAGGCTCGAGCCGCTGACCATGGACGTGATCTTGCCCGTCTCAATCTGGAGATCGACCACCGAACCGTTGCGCACGTAGGTGCGGCCGCGCGGCAGGCGATTCTCAAAATCGCTGTACGACTCCAGGTTGTCGCACCAGGCTTTGCCCCAGAACGTAGAAGCGATGACTCGTCCGGCGATCTCGACTGGCGACACCTGCGTGCCTTTAGCGGTCAGCCGCCTGACCTCGCGCAAGGCATTGGCACGCCGCCGCGCCACAGGAACATACGGCGCATAAAATCCCCAACCCATGATGCCCTCACTATATCGACTCATAAACGAAACAGGTATTTAGCGCGTGAGGAAAACATGGCTGAAATTCGACTTGCATTCAGTTGGAGCGAGAGCCATCTTGTAAGTATGGCCATCGATCTCGTTCAAATCCGTACGCTCGCAGAGCGAAAGGAAGAGGAGAATTGGAGATTCCGCCAGTTTGTCAAATTCGATTGCGAACTCGACGAGAAAGAAATAGACCGGCAGGTATGGGAAACCACGAAGCGCATCTGGGCCGGCATCGATTGCACAGCCTGCGCTAATTGCTGCCGCGAGGTCCGGCCGACGTTCAGCGAAGAAGATGTGAGCCGTCTCGCTGCGCGGCTTGGAACGACGCCCCTGCAGTTTATTGATACTTATCTGGAGACTAACGGCGACGACGATAATCCTTGGCAAGCAAAGACCAACCCGTGTCCGTTCTTAAAGGACAACCGCTGCAGCGTGTATGAGGACCGTCCCGCCGACTGCAAAGGCTATCCGTATCTTTACGAGCCCGAATTCTCGTCGCGCACGATGGGCATGATCAGCCGGACATTCACTTGCCCTATCGTCTATGAGGTGATCGAAGAGCTGAAGCGGTCATTGGGCTTTGCGCGACGAAAGCGGCGCTGAAGGAGGTTGTTTCTCCGTCGCCTTGCCGATATCCAGCGCCACAAAGTGCAGCAGTTCGGCATTGCTCATTTCCGTGAGCAGCGCCTCTGGGCCGCCATCCAGCAGATCGCGCGCCAGACTCGTCTTCTGTGTAATCAACGCGTCGATCTTCTCTTCGACCGTGCCGCGGCAGATGAATTTATGCACCAGTACGTTGCGCCTCTGGCCAATGCGGAAGGCGCGGTCCGTAGCCTGGTTCTCCACGGCGGGATTCCACCAGCGGTCAAAGTGAATCACGTGCGACGCCGCGGTCAGATTCAGCCCCGTACCGCCGGCCTTGAGCGAAAGCACAAAGAACGGCGGTCCGTCGTCCCGCTGAAAAGCTTCCACCAGCGCGCGCCGTTTGCCAACGGCAGTCTCGCCGTGCAGGACCAGCCCCGGCCGCCCGAAAACGCGGGCAAGAAAATCGGCCAGTGGCGCCGTAATCTCGCGGAATTGCGTGAAGATCAGCGCCTTTTCCTGCCGTTCCGCCAGCTCCTCGCAGATCTGTTGGAGGCGCGCGAACTTTCCACTATCCTCCGCCGCATAACCGTTGTCGCCGGTCCACTGCGAAGGGTGGTTGCAAATCTGCTTCAGCCGCATCAACGACGCCAGCACGATGCCGCGGCGCTTGATTCCGTCGGCATGATCAACCGCCGCTGCCAGCTCCGTCACCGCCTGCTCGTAAAGCACCGCCTGCCGTCGGCTCAATCCACAGTAGGCGTTCACCTCGGATTTCTCCGGCAAATCGGCGATCACGCGCTTGTCTGTCTTGAGGCGGCGCAGAATGTAAGGACGCACCAGCGTGCGCAGCGGACCATACGGATTCGATCCGCCCGCCGTTACACCTTCCGCCATCTGCTTGGTCAAGCGGCCAAATGCCTTGGCGCCTCCCAGCAGGCCGGGATTGAGGAAGTCGAAGAGTGACCACAGGTCGGAGAGACGATTCTCCACCGGCGTGCCTGTCAGTGCGATGCGGCCTTCTGCGCGGAGTTCCTTCACCGCCCGGCTCTGGCGTGTGCCGGAGTTGCGAATCGCCTGAGCTTCGTCGAGAACCACCAGCCGCCAGTTGCGTCCGCGCAGCCACTCGAGCCGGGTCAGCATCGTGTAGGTGGTGATCACCAGGTCGCAATCGTTCACCGCATCCCCGGCCTCGGTGACACCCTCCGAGGGGTGCACGATGAGCATCGATAACGACGGCGAAAAGCGCTCAAGCTCCGCTTTCCAGTTCGCGATGAGCGAGGCTGGAACCACCAGCAGGCTGGCTTTACCCTCAGATTCTGCTTCCTTTTTCAGATGCAGCAGCAGCGCGATCACCTGCACGGTCTTGCCCAGCCCCATATCGTCGGCAAGGCATGCGCCCAGGCCCAGCCGCGTTAGAAATCGGAGCCAATGGACTCCGGCTTTCTGGTACGGGCGCAGATCGCCGCGAAGATCCGCCGGAACTGCATCGGGGCCTACGCCCGGTTCAGGCAACTCGCGGAGCAACTGCGCCAGATCGCTGCCGGCGGAGATGCCCGCCCACTCGCGCGCAGCTTCTGCCTGTTCGATCGCCGCATCGGGTCCCAGTTGGACGCCGGCAAGCAGGCGCATCCCTTCAAAGAACGGGAGACCACCGTCCCGCGCCTCGCGCTCCACCTTCTTCCACTGTTTCAGCGCCTCGGCTAGCTTCTCCCGGTCCACCTCTACCCATTTGCCACGCAAAAGAACTAGTCCGGTCTCCGAGCTGAGGAGTCTCTCGATCTCCTGCGCGTTGAGCGGGTCGCCGTCCAGCACCGTTTGCACCGAGAAATCGAGCAGCGCATCCACGCCAAGCTTCCCCTTCAACTGCTGGCCGATCTTCACGCTCACGGCCGGCCGTGGAGGATGCGCGGCCTTCCACCAATCGGGTACGCGAACGATGAGGCCGCTCGACTCAAGCGCCGGTATGGATTGCAGGAATTGATAGGCCTCCCTGGGCGCCCAGGCCAAAGGCTGGTAGATCCCGCCGGAGTCAGCCAGCACTTTCACCCAGGCAACGGATTCTGCGGCCTGCTGGATCGGCTGCAACAAGGCAAGCAGCGCCGCGCGGTTCCTCGCGCCGGCGTACTCCTGGAGCGCGCGGTTCAGCGGTAGGTGCTGCGCCTTGCCCTGCGCAGAGAGCCGCGTGGCATAGGTGGCAAGAAAGGCAAACGGCGACTCGGGATCCCGCTTGTTCTCGGCGAGGTGAAAGGTTACGCGGCCTACGGTCCGCCAGGCGGGATTGAGCTGGTGCAGATAGTCACGGGCGCCCAATCCAGACGCACGCGCCTCCTGGTGTACCAGGCTGTCGAGCTCCTGCCACCAACGGACAAGGCAATCCGGGCTCAGGTATTCGAACCCGCGCATGGGTGGGGCCTCGAGCGTCGCAGCCGCAAACTCCGCCGTGTCAGGCGTAGGCAAAGCGGGCAATTCGGACCCGCCTGAAATCTGCGGGGTATGGCAGAGGGAAGTTAAATAGCGGCAGGCGAAGTCACGCGCCCACGCGAACTCCGGCGGTAAGGGAGAAGCAAGCTCGCGCGCTCCCAGTTGCAACAGTCCTTGGGCCTGCGACGCCGAGAATGCCCGCAGGACTCGCTCGCATAAGGAACCATTCGGCAACGTCGGCTCGGAAACAACATCGAGAACCATCAACCGGCCATGTGGGGAAATGGAAAGGGCAATACTCATACGATTTCTGCCGCTCTGAATTCAATCTAGCCGATCGAGGCAATGCGGGGTGGCAGGAGCCGTTCCCCATTGTCCCTTCATCCGATTCTCAGCCGCGCAACGGGGGGTACGGGGTGGTGCTTGTAATCGGATGGATCGGGCTGATGAAGTTCACCGGCTACGAGGCCATGGGAGTCGAACCTCTTGTTGCCCATAGTCCATTAATGAGCTGGATGTATGACTTCTTGAGCGTCCGGCAGTTTTCCGATGGGCTGGGGCTTATCGAGGTCGCAATCGCACTGCTGATTGCCCTCCAGCCTTGGTCTCGCAAAGCATCTGCGGCTGGCAGTTCGGCTGCTGTACTGATGTTTCTCACGACGCTCACGTTTCTCGTTTCCACCCCAGGATGGGAACCCAGCCTTGGCGGTTTTCCCGCGCTTTCGGCAAATGTTGGACAGTTTCTGATCAAGGATGTGGTTCTGCTCGGGGCAGCGCTATGGTGCCT
>DATJSB010000212.1:0-22037 GCA_035504315.1 Occallatibacter sp. | reverse complement strand
CCTGGCTGCGACCATCGGCATCAATCTGCCGGACGTCGAGCCCATCCTGCACTACTCGCGGCGGCTGGCGGTTTATGTGTGGCCCACTGAGCTGGTCCGGCCGGCCATGGCTGGACGCCCGGTGACGGTCGCGGCCGCACCGACGTCGTAGGGGCTCGAACCCGATTCTGTCGACCGAGTTCCTCCCTCCGGGGTTACGCAGGCTTCAGAAAAACTCATCATGCTCGGCGAGAAGCGGGAAAACCACTCCTCAGGGGCTAAAGCCCTTCTTGTTTTGAGGCCATTTTCGGCATCGCTGAAGCGATGCCCTAATACAAAGCACTGATGCAAAACTCTGATACAAAACATTGGTATAAAACGCGGGTACAAAGTGCTGATACAAAACACAGGTACAAAGCGCTCGGTCCCCGGATTTGTCAGACAATGCCTAAAGCCCCGGGAGTCCTGGTGTGCTCGCGCCACGCGTCCCACTTACCTGGTGGGTTTCCCGGTCGTGCCCTTGTCACGAGGCTTTGTTGGCTTGTGCCTTGGCGAGCTTTTCCGCGCCTCTGTAAAGCCCGCTGCTTTCAGAGGCCCTTGCCGCCCGGGCTACCACGTGTACTCCACTTTGTAGGTCACCGTGGCGTTGCCGTTGGCAGGAACCTGAACCGGAAACTCGACGGTGTGGCTGTCGAGCTTGATGTAGTCGGTCGATTTCTGCTCGATCTGCCAGTTGGCGCCGCGGTAGAAGTGTTCGAGGACCTGGACGGTGACCGGCTCGGCCTTCTGATTGGTGAGTTTGATTTCGAAAGACTCGTCCAGGAAGCGGGCGCTCTGGTCAACGCGAAAGTCAGTCTGGCGGCGTGAGCCTTTTACGTCAAAGGCGCTGCCGGTCGTCACCTTGACGGTATCTTCCACGGGGGTGTGGTTGATCATGCTCTCGCCCACGAACTCCATCTGGCCATCGGCATCGCGGCGATAGAAGCGCAGCCGGCCGGCAGGCAGGGGAATGCCAAGATGATTGGCCTCGTTGTTCTTGATTTCCTCTACGATCTCGACCTTGGTATTCGACGGGTCGAGGCCGAAGTTCTGCTCCTGATTCACCTGGCCGCCGTAGTAACTGTTTTGGAAACCGATGGCCGCGCCGTCATAGAGGTAACTGCGCTCGACCCTGACACCCTCCGCATCGAGAAACTCGACCTGCTTGGTCTCGCCGTCGGCCAACGAAACGGTGCGGTGCAGGTCGTAGAGGTGGAAGTCGTCAAACGGCTTCTGGGTGACTTGCGATTGGACGGCGACGCTCGAAGCCATTGCGCCGGTGGCAAATCCCCGGAGGCGCTGCGGCTCGATTTTGGCCACGTCGCCGGCCATCAGCTTGATGGTGGCTTTTGGGAAGTCCGCGCCGCATTGGTTTTTGATAGTTACCCAACCCACGAGATCGGACCGTTCCGCTCCCTCCGATGCGGCCCCGCCGGCGCCCGCAACAACGTTGTAGGTTGCCTCCCAGCTCAGGCCGTTTGTGATGTAAGCCAGTTCGGCGTCCAGCTTCTGCGGTTTCTCTGATTCGATCTGCCAGCGCAGGGCCGGTTTCAGCAGCAGGCCGTCGGTCGAAGCGGGGAACAAGGGCGTTCCAGGCAGCTGAAACTGCATCTGGCCTTTCACTTCAACCAGCGCGGGGGTTTGCTCGAACCCGCCATACTGGTTCTGGTGCATGGATGGAGCACGGATGATGGTGCCCTCCACAAGCGTGCCGGGAGAGATCTGAAATTCAATGGTCTTGCCCTCGTATTTGCCGAGCAGCCAATCCTGGGTGACGACGGCCGACTCGTAGTTCTGCTCGAGGATTCGGAAGGAGGGTCTGGCCGTGTTGCCGGTTGAGTTCAGGTCGCGCAGTATCACGGAATCGGGCTCGAGCTGGTTCGTCACCTGGTTCGTCTCAACGTTATTCATGCCGCTGTGCAGATCGAGGTTGAGCGTGGTGCGCGCCACAGCAAAGTTGTCGTTGTAGATGGTGAGGGCGGTCGACGGCGGCTCAGGCGCAGGGGGCTGCTGGGCAGCAGCGGCCGATGCGGCGAAAAGCGCTGCTGCAAAGCAACGGGAAAAATTCACGGCGTGCTCCTTTCGAACTGAAGTGAGGTTGGGGTTCGTGGTATCCCAGGTCTGAAGATCCAGACCTGGGCACCCGAATCTGGTGCTTGATTGAAACAAGTTGGGTAAGGTTCATGGTGTTGGGCGCGGCGCGTTCCGCAAGCGTCTGTTTCCGAAATCACCAACCTATAATGAGGAACGGAAGGGCGCGTTGAACTTGCGCGCATTTTTTTGAGATCGCATGACAACTCTTGACGGACGCATCGCGCTGGTGACCGGCGCTTCACAGGGAATCGGGCGAGCCTGCGCGCTTGAACTGGCCAAAGCCGGGGCTACGATGACCTTGGCTGCCCGAAATGAGGCCAAACTGGCCGACGCTGTGGCTGAGATCGAGGCCGCCGGCGGCAAGGCCGCAGCCTTTGCGCTCGACATCGCCAGCGAAGAGTCGATCAAGAGGGCGGCGAAGGCTGTCATCGACCGCTTCGGCAAAGTTGAGATCCTGGTGAACAATGCCGGCATCACGCGCGACACGCTGATGCTGCGCATGAAGCGCGCCGATTGGGACGATGTACTCAATACCAATCTGACCGGGACGTTTCTATTGACGCAAGCTCTTTTACCGCAGATGCTGAGGAACCGCTGGGGCCGCATCATCAACATGACGAGCGTGGTGGGCCGCACCGGGCAGGCAGGCCAGGTGAACTATGCAGCTTCAAAGGCGGGGCTGATCGGCTTTACGCGCTCATTGGCGCGCGAGGTAGCGTCGCGCGGGATCACCGTAAACGCGGTGGCGCCGGGCTACATAGAGACGCCGATGACCGCGGTACTGAGCGAGGATCTGCGGGCGTCGATGATTGCGACGATTCCCGTGGGACGACCCGGGACCGATTGCGAAGTGGCTCATGCCGTAGCATTTCTGGCCTCGGATGCTGCCGGGTACATCACCGGACACGTGCTGGACGTGAACGGTGGCATGTTCATGGGCTGAAACGTTCATCGGCTAAAACGGCGCGGGGCAGGCCGCTTACAGAGCCAATCTCAAATTGGTTGCGGTGGGTGTGCCGCCCAGGGCCGGCATCAAGTTCCACAGCGGCAGGCCGATAAAGGTGCTGGGGTGTACGTATGGCCTCTCAGTCCTCAGCCGCCCAATGTCCTCTCTCTATGCCCGTCGATCAGGCGGACGGGTTCCGCTATGTTGCCCGGCAGCCGATTCTGGATTTGCGCGGCCGCGTCCACGGCTATGAGCTGCTCTTCCGGGAGGGTCCGCAACAGCTTCAATTCAGCGCGGATGGCGACCTGGCAACCCGCACCATCCTCGACAATATGGTCATCTTCGGCATTGAGAAACTAACCGGGGGCCTGCCGGCATTTGTAAACTGCACGCGCGAAGCCCTGACCGACAAACTGGTCGAGGTGCTGTCGCCCAGCATGTTTGTGCTCGAGGTGCTCGAGAACATAGAACTCACGCCGGATCTGATTCGCGCCTGCTGCCGGCTCAAGGAAGCGGGCTTCCGGCTGGCGCTCGACGATTTTCGCTGGCGGCCCGGTTGCGAGGCGCTGGTTGAGATTGCCGACTACATCAAGGTTGACTTTACTCTGAGCGACGCCAAAGAGCGGCGGGTCATACGAGAGCGGCTCAAAGGCCGCGCCATAGCGCTGGTTGCTGAGAAGGTGGAAACCCCGGAGCAGTTCCGCGAGGCGCGCGACGAAGGGTTCACGCTGATCCAGGGCTACTATTTCTGCCGGCCTGAGATGATTGAGAGCCGCAAGGTTCCGGCCAACAAGCTTACGCAAATTGAGATTCTGCGCCAGCTTCACGATGACGATCTGAACTTTGAGAAGCTCTGCGGGCTGGTAAAGCGCGATGCCTCGCTCACCTACCGGCTGCTGCGGCTGCTCAACTCGCCGGCCTGCGCGGTCCGGCAGGAGGTGCGCTCGATCAAATCAGCGCTCATAGCGGTGGGAGAAGAGGGATTCCGGCGCATCGCGATGCTGGCCATCGCCAGCGAACTGAATGCCGGCCAGCCCAGCGAACTGCTGCGCCTGGCCTTTGTGCGCGGGCGCTTCTGCGAGCTTGCCGCCGAGCAGTGCGGCCTCGATCCGAAGGAACAATACCTGCTTGGCATGCTCAGCCTTTTACCCGCCATGCTGCGCGTGCCCATGCAGGAATTGACGCCCGCACTGCCGCTGCGCGAAGAGATATGCATCGCGCTGATGGGCGCCGCGGTTCCCGAACGCGTGCTGCTGGAGTGGCTGATTTGCCACGAGTACGGCCATTGGGCAGATTGCGACAGGATCGCGGACGAGCACAGTCTTGACCAGCTCAAACTGTTGCGCCGCTACTCCGAGGCCGTAATTTGGGCCGAAGGCGCCTTGAGTGCGGGGTGACGAGGGGCAGCGCAGTGAGTCAGCAAGTCGGCAGGCCAGTCAAACCGCACGTGGCGTGTTTGACCGAAGGGAAGCAGCATGGGGCTTACCCGCCCCACAAGCGGCATTGCGTTAGCAGTCTGCGCGTGAATACCGAAAACTAATTGGCCGTTCGCCGCCCCTCAGCTGACCTATTTCTCCCGCTGCTACCACGAGATGGAACTCGGCGCGCGCCACCGACGCACTCACTGCGCAATACGCCGTCGCGCATGCGATTAGCGCTCCCGGGGCAAAAGTCTCCCGGCTCACGAGTCGTGCCCCGGAAAGCGGGTCATCAACCGCCAATGGGAACGGCCTTAAATGCGGAGGAAGAGTCGCTTGCGGTACATCCAGTAAAGAATGAGCCAGTAGATGAGCATGACGGCGAGGCCCAGCATAAAGGGATCGAGGCCGGCGCCGAAGATGCGGAAGATGCCGTAGCCAAGATTGATGTGCAGGTTATTGACGAGGAAGTCTTCCCAGAGGTGAGCGATGAGATAGGCGGCGATGGAGTTCATTCCGACGACAATCAGCGGAAAAGCCCAGCGGCGGAATTGCTTGACATCGATGATCCAGGAGAATGCAGCGAGAAAAAGGAAGCAGACGCCGCCGCTCCAGAGCGTCCAACTGGGTGTCCAGATTCGCTTGACGATGGGACAGATGCCTGTGAAGTGAAGTATGAGTCCTGCGGCGCAGAGGGCAACAGCGGCAATGAGGAAGCGCTTGATGGGTATTCGGGGCGCAGCGGCGCGGAACCACTCGCCGGCGCGCAGGCCCAGCAGCATGGTGCCGAGCGTGGGTATGAAGCTGAGCGTGAGATAGCCGCCGTCATTGTAGAGAAAGCGCGAAGGACGCGGGAAGAGATTGAGGAACCAAAGGTCGAAGGCCTGGCCAACGTTGGAGTTCTTGTTCCAGTGAGAGGCGAAGCCCGCGAAATTATGTGGCCAGTTTTGCGGGACGCCGACCGCTGACCAGTCGAAGTTTGGGGCAGGCGCAGGATAAAGCGCCCAGGCAAGCCAATAACCGAAGAGGAGGCCTCCGAGCGCAGTCCACTGCCAGCGAGGGCGGCAGTGCGCGACAAGCCAGGCGAAGGTGTAGCCGAGTCCGATCTGGGTGAGGGTGTCTTCAAACGTGAAGTTGGTTTGAGCGCTGGATGTGGAGCGGAGAAAGATGCCGAGGGCGATGAGCAAAAGGCTGCGCCACAAAGTGTGGAGTACCTGGCGCGTGAAGCTCTGGCCCTGCTTGACGCGGCTGGCGATGGAGTATGGCAGCGCGACGCCGACGAGGAAGGTGAAGCCCGGCTGGATGGTGTCATGCAGGCTCATTCCGGACCACTCGACGTGGGTCTGGTTCCATGCCAGGACGTGCCAGAAAAGGCTGCCTGGATAGGCGCGCGCAACACTGGCGAATTGCATCACCTCGCCCATCATGAGGAGCATGACGAGGCCGCGATAGGCGTCCACGGCAACATTGCGGGGTGGAATTGCAACGGCTCGCGCGGTGGGCGCGCTGATGCCGGTTTTCGGCGGTTGTGCGCTGGTGATGGTTGCCATTGGCTCCTCTGACCTTCCTTGGTTCAATATTGCTCCTGAATCGCGCCGATCCGGTAGCCCGAATATGGAAGCGGCTCTCCGAGAAAAACCCGACCAGGCCATCGAGCATCCGCTGATGCTTGCACAAACATTCCTGTAGGCGCCGGCTGTTCGCTGTGCCGTTTTCTGTTCAAGACTTTACAACGTCGATGCAGCCTGGTGGCTCTTTTCCTGGGAAGAGCCACGTCGCGTGATGCACGCACGCTAGTGTACCGTCCCGGCTAATTCTTTACAGCGGCGCACCTTGTCGAGGATGACGTCGGCGGTCGCCTTCCAGACGAACGCCTTGGGCGTGTCGTTGCAGGTAGCAAGCCATGCATAAATGGCGCGTTCCAGTTCCTCGGTCGAGCGGAAGGTTCCGCGCCGGATCATCTTGTCGGTGATAAGGCCGAACCATCGTTCTACCTGATGGAGCCATGAACTGCTGGTAGGGGTGAAGTGAAAGTGAAAGCGGCGGCGCTTTTTGGGTTTGAGCCAACGCTGAACCTCGGCGCTCTTGTGGGTGCTGTAGTTGTCGAGAATGAGATGGATGTCGAGTTCCGGAGGCACTTGCTTTTCCAGTTGATTTAAGAATTTGATGAACTCCTTGCCGCGATGGCGCGGCAGGCAGCTACCGATGACCTTTCCGTTCAGGATATTGAAGGCAGCGAACAAGGTCGTGGTCCCGTGCCGTTTGTAGTCGTATGTCTGGCGTTCCGGCAGCCCCGGCCGCAGGGGCAGGATCGGAGCGGTTCGGTCCAGTGCCTGGATCTCCACCCCAGCAAGCAAAGACCGCTTGCCGGGGACCCCGGTCTGGCTCTTTTCATCGACACAGAGCACCAGAGCGCGTTCCGGCGGGTCGAGATAAAGGCCGACAACGTCCCGTACCTTGTCTTCGAAATTCGGGTCGTTGGAGATTTTGAACTTCTGTACGCGGTGGGGCTGCACGTCGTAGCGTTGCCAGACGCGCTCGACCATCATGCGGGAAACGCCCAGTTTGGCGGCCAGCACACGGGTGCTCCAGTGCGTGGCCCCGGCCGGCCTGGTCTTCAGGGTGGTATCCAGAATCATTTGCTCCAGTTCCGGAGTCAGGATGCGGCGTGATCGATTACGTTTCTGCGGCGCGCAAATACCTGCAGTTCCTTGCTGGGCAAACGCCGCTCGCGTGGCCAGCACGGTCGGTCGGGACAACCCCGTTTGCAGGGCGATCGAATGATTGGCCACGCCTTGACTGGCCAGCAGGATGACCTGACACCTGCGCACAATTTTCTGCGGGGTAGCCCCAGTCCGCAGCAGGGACTCAAGTTGGCGCTTTTGCCCCTCGTCGATTGTCAAAGCGGCGGCAGCAACAAACATGCCTCATTGAGTCACCAATCATCTCTATTGTCAATAATTATGCGGGACGGGACACTAGTTCGCACAATAAGCTAGAGGCTAGAAGCCAGAGCCAGTCTCATAAATCGTCTCGTACCGTGAAGGGATCCCTCAGTGGCTACAGCCCTACCCATTTTATGGATTTTATCGGCACGACTAAAGTCGTGCCCTTTTACAGAACCATTTATGAGATCAGTTTCAGCAGCTGGCTTTCACCACACCCGGCACGGCTTCTCGCTCACCATCTTGTCGGTCTTCTTGCACTGGAAGCTTTTGGCGAATGCCGGCAGATCCTGCAAGACGGAGTTTGTCCGGTACTCGTCCGGCGCATGCGGATCGCTCTGCGCCTGCGTGCGCAACTGTTCCGGCCGTGTTTGCGTGCACCACTGCTGCGCATACGCAATCCAGAAGCGCTGATCGGGAGTGTAACCGTCCTTCGTCGCGTTCATGTCAATACCGGCCGCATGCGCCTTATCGAGCCACGCAATCCAAGCGAGCCACAGCCCGCCCAGGTCGGCCAGGTTCTCGCCTAGCGTCAGCTTGCCGTTCAAATGCACGCCGGGCACAGCCTCGATTGCGTCATACTGTTTCACCATGCACTCCGCGCGATCTTTGAATCCCTGTTCGTCGCTCTTCGTCCACCAATCCGCCAGGTTGCCGTCCTTGTCGAACTGCCGTCCCTCGTCGTCGAATCCGTGGGTCAGTTCGTGGCCGATCGTAGAACCCATATCTCCGTAGTTCGCGGCATCGTCTTCTTTGCCGCTGAAGAACGGCGGCTGAAGATATCCAGCCGGAAAATTCACGTTGTTCATCTGCGGATCGTAGTACGCGTTCACCGTAGGCGGCGTCATCAGCCACTCAGTTTTGTCCACCGGCTTGCCGATCTTGGCCAGGTCTCGCGCAAACTCAAACTGTCGCGAGCGCTCGGCATTGCCCAAGTCGTCGCCGCGGACGATCTCCAGCTTCGAGTAATCGCGCCACTTGTCGGGATACCCGATCTTGTTCATCACGGCATACAGCTTTTCTTTGGCCTTCACCTTGGTGGCCGCGCTCATCCAATCCAGTCCGTCGATATCCTTGTCCATCGCCGCTTCGATCGCCTCGGTCATCTCCAGCGTGCGCTGTTTCTCTTCAGGCGGAAAATATTTGGCCACGTACACCTGCCCCAGCGCCTCGCCCAGCTCTTCATCCACTCGGCTGGTGCAGCGCTTCCAGCGGTCCTGCTGTTTTTCAGCGCCGTTCAGAATGTGCGAGTAAAAATTCCAGTTCTCCTCGTCAAAGCTCTCGGGCAACGTAGTTCCCGCATACGCCGAAAGCAAATGCCAGCGCAGGTAGGCGCGAATCTGGCCGATCGGGGTATCGGCGACAAGCGCATTGAACTCGGCAATGTACTTCGGTTCCGTATCATTCGCTTTGCCTGTCTCTGGCGCACCCGCACTAGTCAGGTACTGCGCCAGCGGGAAATGCGTGAGCATCGTTTCCATCCCGGCGATGTCGGTTGGGTGGTTCAGATTTTGCGGATCGCGCTGCTCGGTCATGGTCAAAGTAGCCTTGGCCAGCCGCGTCTCCATGGCCATCACTGTTGATGCATCCTGCGCGGACTGCGCATCGCTCTCCCCAGCCAGCACAAACATCTTGCGAATATGGTCCACATACTGCTCGCGCAGCTTCACGCTCTCAGCGTCGGTGCGTGTGTAGTAATCGCGCTCCGGCAGCCCCAGCCCGCCTGAAGAGAAAAAGCTGATTACTTGCTTGGAATTCGCATAGTCCTGCCCGGAGCCGTAGCCAAAGAACGCGTTCACGCCAATCGACTGCAGGTGCGCCAGCAGGGCCGGCAATGCAGCAACAGAGTCGAGAGCCGCGATCCGGTCGAGTTCGGGCTCAAGCGGCTTCAATCCCAGCTTGTCCACCGCGGCTACATCCATGCAGCTCGCATACTCGTCGCCGATCTTCTGCTCGTTCGGCGCGCGCGTAGGCAAAGGAACCTCCGCGGCCTCAAGAATCTCCCTCAGGTGCTGACGGTTCAGTTCGTAGAGCTCGGTGAACCGCCCGTAGGCGGCCTGATCGGCGGGCAGCGGATTACGCTGGAACCATTTATTGCAGCTGAAGCGATAGAAGTTGTCGCAGGGGTTAATCGACGTGTCGATCAGCGAGGGATCGAAGACGCGCAGCTCCGGCGTTGCGGCCGGACTTGTTCCCGCCGCGGGAGCAGCGTTTTGGCAAAACGAGGGGGCGCCGGCAAGTGTAACCGCCAAGGCAAGCAAGCAGGAAAAGCGGTCGGAGAGGAGAGTGCATTTCATGCCGAAAACTCTACCAGATTCATGCGCTGCCGGGCTGCCCCCGGACTCCGTAACCCTCAAGCACGGCCATTACAATTGAGTAGGGTGATATCCCCGATAGGAGCAATTCGTAGTGCTGCAACGTACTTTCAGCATCATTAAGCCCGACGCGGTTCGGACCGGCTACACCGGCGCCATTCTGGCCGAGATTGAAAAGGCCGGCTTCAGCTTTGTTTCCATCAAGAGGCAGTCCATCTCGGTCAAACAAGCCGAAGGCTTTTACGCCGTCCACGCCGCACGGCCCTTTTTCAACGACCTCTGCGCATTCATGGCCTCAGGCCCGCTCTTCCTCATGGTTCTCGAGAAGGAGAATGCCATCGCCGACCTGCGCAAGCTCATGGGTGCCACAAATCCAGCCAACGCTGAGGAGGGCACCATCCGCAAGAAGTTTGCCGGCTCCATTCAGGAAAACGCCATTCACGGCTCCGACGGCGAAGAGACCGCAGTTTTTGAAATCGGCTACTGGTTTGCCGGGTACGAGCTTGTTTAACCCTCGACCCTGCCGGAAAGCACCACCATGTCCACAGTCGATTCCCAGCTCGCCTCGCTCTTTCTCGATTTCTCGCGCCAGAAGCTACTCGACCAGTATTGGCCAAGGCTGCGCAAGAGTGTTGAAGCGCTCACCGACGAGCAGGTATGGTGGCGGCCCAATCCGGCCAGCAACAGCATCGGCAACCTCATCCTGCATTTAAACGGCAACGTTACGCAGTGGCTGGTCGACTCGTTCAATCGCGATGAGGACAAACGCAACCGCCCCGCGGAGTTTGCTGCTGAAGGCGGCCTTTCCGCCGCGGAGCTGCTGGCCAAGCTCGGAGCCACCATGGAGCGCGCCGCGCAGGTGTTCGATCGCCTCACCGTCGAAGAACTGCTGGCGCCCTACGAGATCCAGGGCTACCACGTGCACGGCCTCGACGCGGTTTACCAGGTGGTTGAACACTTCGGCCTGCACTACGGCCAGATTGCCTACATCGCCAAGAGTCTGACGGCAAAGGATCTGGGCTTTTACAAAGAGCTGAATAAGACGGGCCGCACAAACTGACGCCCAAACGGTCTACTTGCGCCGCGCGCTCGCCACGCGCGCAATCCCCTGCAAATCGGCGGCGAATTCGATATTCTCGAAGCCTGTTTCGCCAAGCAGCGCGCCCACCGGAGGCTCCTGGTCGTGGCCGATTTCGAGAACCAGGCATCCGCCGGAAGCCAACGCATTGAACGCCTGAGAAATCAAACGCCGGTACACATCCAAGCCGTCGGCGCCGGCAAAGAGAGCCTGTGCGGGCTCGTAATCCCGAACCTCGACGGCCAGCGACTCGCGTTCGGACTCAGGCACATACGGCGGATTTGAAACCACGATGTCGAACTGTTCGCCGGCAACCGGCTCGAGCAGATCGCCCTCCACAAACCGAATCCGCTCCGCCGCGCCGTTCCGTTGCGCATTCTCGCGCGCCACGCTCAATGCCGCGTTCGAAACATCCGTCGCCGTCATCGTCGCCTCCGGCAACTCGTGGGCCAGCGCGACAGCAATTGCACCCGACCCCGTCCCCACATCCACAATTCGCGGAGTCGTAATTCCCTGCGCGAGTTCCAGAACCTTTTCCACCACATGTTCTGTCTCAGGGCGGGGAATCAAAACTTCGGGAGTGACGCGAAACGGCAGCCGGTAGAACTCCGTCTCGCCCAGGATGTACTGGATGGGCTCGCCTTTGAATCGCCGCTCGAGCAGCGCGATGTAATGCTCCACGCATTCGTATCCGAGCTCATCGTCCCCGTGCGCCAGCATCCATGCGCGATCCTTCCCAAAGTGATGCAACAGCAGCGTCTCTGCATCACGTCGCGCACGGTCGCTATGCGGCCCCTGATGGAGCCACGCCGCCCCGCCTTCCACGTACTCTGATACAGTAGGCATTCGGTTCTTATGCCGCCTGCGGTGACTCGCCTCTGAGCTGTTCCGCCTGATAATGAGCAATCAGCGCGTCCACCACTGGCTGCAGCCGGCCCTCCATGATCAGGTCGAGCTGGTGCAGCGTGAGCCCGATGCGGTGATCGGTGAGCCGGTTCTGCGGAAAGTTGTAGGTCCTGATCTTCTCGCTGCGATCACCCGAGCCAACCTGCGATTTGCGCGTCGCTGCCAGCTCCGCATTTTGCTTCTCCATCTCCATCTCGTACAAACGCGAGCGCAGTACGCGCATGCCCTTCTCGCGGTTCTTGATCTGCGACTTTTCGTCCTGGCAGCTTACCACCGTCCCTGTCGGCAGGTGGGTAATGCGCACCGCGGAGTAGGTCGTATTCACACTTTGTCCGCCGGGCCCCGACGAGCAAAACGTATCGATGCGCAGGTCCTTGGCTTCAATCCTGATGTCCACATCCTCGGCTTCGGGCAACACCGCTACGGTAATGGCCGAGGTATGCACGCGGCCCTGCGTCTCGGTCTCGGGCACGCGCTGCACGCGATGCACGCCACTCTCCCATTTGAGCTGCGAATACACGCGCTCGCCTTCGATGATGGCAATCACTTCCTTGTAGCCGCCCACGCCCGACTCCGACAGCGACATCACCTCAACCTTCCAGCGGTGCTGCTCGGCGAATCGTGTGTACATGCGAAAGATCTCTGCGGCAAACAGCGAAGCCTCGTCGCCGCCCGTGCCGGCGCGAATCTCAAGAATCACGTTCTTCTCGTCGTTGCGATCCTTGGGCAGCAGCAAGACCTTCAGCTCTTCTTCGATTGCCGCCATCCGCGGCTCCAGCGCGGCAATCTCTTCCTCAGCCATGGCGCGAATGCCGGCATCGCTCTCATCCAGCATGGCGCGCGCGTCGGCCAGGCCCTGGCGAACCTGTTTCAGCTCGCGATACTTCTCTACCGGCGTCTCAATCTCGCGCAGCGCCTTGGCGGCCTTCTGATATTTCTCGTGGTCGTTCAACACTTCGGGCAGCGCAAACTGCGCCTGCAGTTCGTTGTAGCGATGCTCCATTTGTTCAAGACGGTCAATCATCTCTCTCCTCCGGTGCTCATACGCACAGCGGGTTCACAGAATCCTGATTTCAGAAAGGGGAGTGGCACACAGCAAGGGTTTGCGGCGGGAGCCGCTAGAGGAGTGCCGAGATGGGTGCGAAGAGAACCACTACGCTTTCTATTCTATCGCGAATCTGATTCTGAAACATTTTGATGTCCTCCTGCTCGGGGACATTTTGCACGAAGTTGAATTTGAAGCGGACCGAAGGTTCGTCGCGGCCCTACGGGACGCGAACAATCCTCCCGGGCGCAATCCCAGGGTTTCGTCCGCTGCGGCGGCCTTCACCCTGGGCTATTGTCGTCTCGTCCCCCCGGGACGAAGATCCGAACTCGGCTAGTTGGCCTCAAAGAATGAATCGATCTTGCCGGCTAGAAATGTTCATGAAATGGCCCTGTGTCCGGCACTTGATGCCCACGTTTGATAAGTTGGATTCGAGTTCGCAAGCCCGCATCATGACGCCATCAGGATCATCATCTTCGCATCCCCCGCGCGCGCACGGCGATCATTGGCAGTGGCGCGATATGATTGCGGCCGCCGGTCTCTTCTTTGCCACTGCCGCGGTTGTCCTTTGGCAAAACGCCCACGTCGCTGTTCTCTGGGACGCGAGCTACACGCTCGATAGCGCGATGCGCGTCTCCCTCGGACAAATGCCCTACCGCGACTTTCCATTCGTGCATCCGCCGCTGACGTTTCTCATTCAGGCCGCCATCATCCGCCTTACGGGCCGAGTCTTCTTTCACCATGTCCTCTACGCAGCCGTCATGGGGGGCCTCGGCACCGTTCTGGCGTGGCGCATCGTGCTCCGGATGCTGCTCCAGCACGTCCGGTTCGCCTTCACCATCGCGCTTTTGCTGGCCGCGCCGCTCACTTTTCTCGGTGTTTATTCCATCCTGCCTTTCCCGTTCTACGACTGCGACTGCGCCCTTGCCATTCTCGCCGCCGTCTGGTGTCTCGAGCGGCTCGATTCCGCGGACGCAAACTCGGGGGGCACCCGTTGGCGCGGTTTCACGGCGGGCGGTGCCATTTGCCTGCCCCTCTTCGTCAAGCAGAACATGGGCCTGCCGTTCTTGCTCGCGGCACTGGGCGCAGTAACGTTTGTGTTTTGCGCAAATCGGTTGCGCGGCGAGAAAGCCAAGTCGAATCAGGTTGAGGACTCGGTACTGCTCGCCACGCTTGCCGGCGCCGTCGCAACCTGCCTTGCCGCGCTGCTGCTTCTTCACCTCACCGCCGGCCTCGGCAACTACATCCGCTGGACCATTCAATTCGCAGGCCAGCGCCGCTTGCCCGGCTTAGCCGCCATGGCCGGCATCTACTCCGATCCCACTCTTCGCTGGACGCTCCCGGCAGTCACTCTGGCTCTCGTTTTACTCGCGTGTGGGCGCAATGCCGCTTCGCGCCGCTTCAGGGCTTCAATTCCTGCCTTTCTCCTGCTTGCAGCGCCATTCCTCTTCGTGCTCAGTGCGCTTTTCCTCTACTACGATGACCCCGACTCATTCGGCGACACGCTGATGACCCTTTGGCCGTTTCTCATGCTTCTGGCTGCCGCGCTCGCCGTCCGCAACCTGGTTCGCTTCCGTTGCCTTACGTTGCGCTCGCTCGTGCCGCTCATCCTGCTTGCAGCAATTCACGGAACCATGCTCTCGCAGCAGGTCTGGGGCTCGACCTACGCCATCTGGCCGCTGCTCGCAGTCCTCATTGCCGATCTGCTCATCTTCCTTGCCGGTATTCCATCCCTCAACGGCTCGAATCGATGGTTTATGCCCTCGCTTGCCGCCCTCATCGGCGTTACTCTGCTGGTTTGCGGCGCCGTCTACACCGCGAGTGAAGAGCGGCTCTCCTACATCAATCTTCCGGACGGTCCTGTCGAACACTCCGCTTTTCCGCAACTCGCTGGCGCGTCCACGCCTGGACCCTACCTGCCGGAACTCGACGAATTCCTGCGTTACGCCGCCGCCGATATCCCCGCGAACGACAGGCTGATCCTCCTGCCCGGCGAGGATCCGTTCTACTTCGTCACCGGCCGCACGCCGCAGTTTCCCGTGCTCCTCTTCGACAGGACCACCGACCCCTATTCGCCCGAAGAGACGGCCTCTCTCGTCCGCGCCTGCAACATCCGCTGGCTGGTCGTCAAGCGCAACCTGCAGATCAAGGAAGACGCGACGCCCAATCGGGCTGCAACCATGCAACTTCTCATGCGTGAGTTCACGCCCGTTGCGCATCTTCGCGGATACGATATTTACAAGCGCCTTTGAGCTGTGTGTTCCGGCCGCCGCACCTCCGCCGGAGACGTTCGTGTACGCCATGTCAATCAGCCATGAACAGATCGCCGCCGACCTTAACGCCCTCGCACGCTACCTGGCTCTCGATGACTTCGGCGCCGAACCGCCCGGTCAGCAAGATCTGCGTTCTGTAGACGTGATCGCACTCGTTGGCAATCAGGTACTGGCCACTTTCAACCACGCCTGCTCTCTTGCGCAACTGGCGCCGCATGCCGCGCTGGTGTTCTCCGGCGGCGTTGGCCACGCCACGCGCCCGCTTTTTGAAAACTTCCTTGCTGACGCGAACATCGGGGCCCGCTGTGCAATCTCTCCCGGCATGGCCGAGGCCCAAATGTATTTAGTAGCCGCCGAGCATGCTTTCGGCATCCCTGCAAGCCGCATTCTTGTTGAGGATCGCTCCACCAACGGCGGCGAAAACGCGCGTTTCAGCATCCGCGCCCTGCGCGATGCCGGGCTGAAGCAACGAACCGTTCTTTTGCTGCAGGACCCCACGATGCAGCGCAGGTCTGTTCTCACCTGGCAGCGCGAAGCCGAGTTGGCCGGTATCGGCGCCCGCGTGCTCAGCCATGCTGTTTTTGTTCCATGTGTCGAGGCCGCCGCCGATGGCGCGCTTCGCATTTGCGCGGACCAGGCCGTCGGAAGCTGGTCGTTCGATCGTTTAGCCGGACTTCTTCTGGGCGAAATCCGCCGCCTGCGCGACGATGAAAACGGCTACGGGCCGCGTGGACAAAACTTCATCCCTCACGTTGATATTCCCGAGACAGTGCTTGAAAGTTATGCGCGGCTCGCAGCCAGCAATATGATTCTGAATCTCGAAGGCTCAGCCGGGTTTCAGCGATAGCCGGCTCAGTTTTTCCGCTTCACCTTGTGCGCCTTCTTCAGCTCTTCCCAATCCTGTTCGGTCTGATCGGCATAGATCACACCGAATCTTGCCAGCGCTTCGGCAAATCCGTCGCCCGAGCCCAGGTAGCCGGCAATCACCAGTGGATCGCCCGATCGCCCGTGCCCGCGCGCCAGCAGCTCGCCGCACACTTCGCCATACGCCCTCAAACCGTCGCCGGCCAGGTCTTCAATTTCGATCGATCCCTTGTGATCGCAAAGCTGCCTCACCAGATACGTGCGCGTTCCAATGTGCGTCCAGCCCAGGAACGGATCGGTTTGCACCTGCATCGCTCGCTGCCCGTCTGCCACGCGTTGCCCGTTGTGATGCGGAGGTTGTGCATCAGGCAAATACGGCATGTAGGCTGAAGCAGCCTCTTCCTTGATCTGCAGGAACAGCGGATCTCCCGCGCCGTTCCCCTCGAAATAAATGCAATAATCGCGCAGCCCCACCGAGCCGGTCCCAACCACTTTGAATGCCACATCAATCGGACGGTACAACGAAAGCAGGTGTTGCCGCTGCGGTTCAAGCATGGAGCGATAGGGGACCAGCGAGGCCAGAACCGCCGATCTCGTTGCCGCAGAAACCGGCATCAGCATCGGTTTCATTTCCCTGAAGTGCCGCGGCGCGCCCTCTACTCCGCCTTTGGGCTCTGTCAGTTGTTCCAGCGTATGCAGAGGGGTGGCGCGCTCCGCCTTGATCAACGCCGCATGCACCGGCTTGGCCAGCCCCAGCCGGTGCACCTGGAATCGCCCCACCTCAAGCAATGGCATTTTGGCGAACGCGCGCATCTGTGCCGAGTAGCGCTCGATGCAGGCCTCGACGGCCTTTCGCGCGGCGCCATCCCTGTGCCCAGCCGCGCGGCCCGCAAGCACCAGCGATGCCGCCATCCGCTTCAGGTCCCACTCGAACGGTCCACGAATCGCCTCATCGAAGTCGTTAATGTCGAAAACCAGCCGGCCGTCGGGTGCGGCGAAAGCTCCCAGGTTGCGCACGTGCGCATCGCCGCAAAGCTGGCTCACGATTCCGGTATTCGGCGCCATTGCCAGGTCCGCAGCCATCACCGGCGCAGCTCCCCGAAAGTATGCAAATGGCGATTCAGCCATCAGCTCGTACTTCAACTTCACCAGTGCCGGCACGCGCCCCTGCATGGAGCGATCCAGCAGTTCCATCGCTCGCGCCGGCCGCAGCCTGGGGTTGAGTTGATCGTGTTGCTGGCGGCCGATCTGTTTACGCCGCATTTGCCCGAATTTACGTCTTTCCTGCCCGCTCGCTGCTTGCATGTCCCGCAAGATAAACTCTTCTTCCCCTCAATGCAACATTTGTATTGTCCGTGATTTACACTCTTGGCAGGCCTTGGTTCCTCTCAACCCCCGGTCTGCTTCTCAAAACCTCGCTCGAACAGGAGTCTTCCCAGGAGTCTTCCATTGATACGTCCCACGGTCGCCCTTCTTGCAGCCGGTCTGGTTGTCTCCTTTTCCGCTCTCTCGGTCCTGGCGCAGGATACTGCGAAACCTGCCCCCTACCAGCCGCTCACCGTCGAGGCCATCTTCAGCCACGGTTCGCTCGCGGGCAATCCACCGGCAGATCTCTCCTGGTCGCCTGACGGCCGTCATCTCACCTACTTCGACGCCGGCCAACTGATGGAAGTCAATCCTTCCACCGGCAAGCCTGAGGTGCTCATCGACCGCGACAAGCTGGCCCCGCTCACCAAGAGTGGCGGCTCTGAGCAGGACCGCGACCATCGCGCCCGGTACTCTGAGGCAAGCTACATCTGGTCGCCCGACGTCCAGCATCTGCTCTTCGACGCGGATGGTTATCTATGGCTCTACGACCTGAAAAACAATACCGGAGTGCAAATCGCGAATTCCGGCTCCGCCTCCGGCGACGACCCCAAGTTCTCTCCCGACGGGCACAATGTAACTTTCATTCACAATCACGGTCTTGAAGTGGTTCACCTGCGCGAATCCGGCGAATCAACCACAAAACTGGCTCCGGCGCCCAATCCTGAGACCCTCGAAGGCGAGGTCGATTGGGTTTATCTCGAGGAGTTGGACGTCCGCAGCAATTACTTCTGGTCGCCGGATTCCAAGGCCATTGCTTTTCTCGAAATGGACGAGTCTCAGGTCCCCAAATATCCCATCACCGACTGGATTCCCACGCACGCGACTGTCGAAGAGCAGCATTATCCTCAACCCGGCGACCCCAATCCCGCCGTCCGGTTGGGCGTGGTTGGAGTCAACGGCGGCCACGTCTCCTGGGCCAGGCTCCCCATCGCCTCCAGCCAGGATTACGTCCCGCGCTTCGGCTGGGTCGACGGCAAGACGCTCTGGTTCGAAACCATTACGCGTGATCACAAGCACCGCGACATCTACTTCGCCGACCCGGGCAAAGACCTGGTGCGAAAGGTGCTCGAAATCAAAGACGACAAGTACCTCGACGAAAACTACAACGTCGACCTTGGCGACGGCCACATCGTCCTCACCAACTGGTCCGATGGCCACAACCACCTTTACCTGTACAGCTACAACCAGCGTCATCCCTTCGACTCCGATGCCACGCTTGAGAAGCAGCTTACCCAGGGCGACTTTGAGGTTGGCGATGTACTCCGCGTCGACTTCAAAAGCAAGTTTGTCGATTTCGCCTCGAATGAAGGCAATGTTCTCGAGCAGCAGCTTTGGCAGGTTTCATTCGATGGCAAGCGCGAGCCGCTGACCACTGCGCCCGGTTTTCACGCCGGCTCGTTTGCGCCGGCCGGCTCCGCGTTCGTCGACCGTCATTCCGCCCAAATGGTTCCCCCTACCGTGGAGCTCTGCCAGGCGCCGGGCAAATGCACAGCCATCTTTCAGCCCGATTCGCTCGATCAATACCGGCTGCATCCGCCTGTCGATCTCACCGTCAAGGCCCACGATGGGACCACGCTCTACGCCACTTTGTTGCTGCCCGAAGGCGCGGCTTCGCCCGCCTCCGTGCCCCTCATTGTCAATCCCTACGGCGGTCCCGGACCGCAGACCGTCCAGAACAGGTGGTCCGACGAGTTCTTCTTCGATGCACTGCTGGCCGAGCACGGCTACGCGGTTCTCCACGCCGACAATCGCGGCATGGGCATGCGCGGACGCGATTTCGCCCAGGCCTGCTATCACAACTTCGGCCCGGTTCAATTTGAAGACCAGATGACCGTGGTCGACTCGGTTCTGCGCCAGTACCCGCAGCTCGACCCGAAGCGCCTGGGCTGGTGGGGATGGAGCTGGGGTGGGACTTTCACCCTCTACGCGCTCTCTCACTCTGACCGCTTCCGCACCGGAGTCTCCGTGGCGCCGGTTACTGACTGGCGCAACTACGACTCCATCTACACTGAGCGCTACCTCGGCCTTCCCTTTGACAATGCCGACCTCTATCGCGATATGTCGGTGGTCAATTCAGCCGCACAGCTCAAGGGACACCTGCTGATCGCTCACGGCACCGGCGACGATAACGTGCACATTGAAAATACCGTGCAGTATGTTCAAAAGCTGATTGATGCTGGCATTCCCTACGACCTGCAGATCTTCCCGCGCAAGACCCACTCCATTGCCGGTAAGGAGGCGCGCATCGAGCTCTTCAACCGCATCCTGGCACAGTTTGAAACGTACCTGAAACCGCAAAGTTGACGCTCGCGCACCCCATGTCCCTCTCATCGGTCATCGCGAGTGAGGCGTACCCCGCAACCGCAGGTGGTGCGGCCCGCAAAGTCGAGGGGCTTTCATTTGTCGTTCGTTTTACAACCAGGCTCGGACACAAAAAAACCAAGCTTTCCAGCCTGGCTCTATACCTTCCCGCGAAATACCCTGTTTCAAACTTCGTGCCGCTTGAAAATCTCGTCCTTCTCGCGGCAGCCGCAGTGTGAGCACTCCAGGCAGCACACAACCAGCACGGCCACCCCCACCGTCACCAATACGGCGAGCACCGTAGCGTTCATTCCGAGCCATGCCAGCAAACTATGCATATCTTCTCAACGGGTCTGCGAACCCGCCTCCGCACCTGTCTGACTTGTCCTGGGCCAATTATGACGCGTTATTCATGTTGTTGAGAATGCCCTAAATGCGGTAGTGCCCAAAAACTGAGACATCTTACCGAAAATTGCTTGCATTTTGGCGAACAAACGGCGAATATAGTTTGCAGTGCGATACTGATCGGCCCAAACCGGGATGTATTAAGCCTGCCGGCCCGGCGCCGATCCACCACTCCCGAGAGCCAGTGCTCCAAGGCGATCTGGTTTTGATATGAGCAGCGCTCCCATCCCGGCCCAGGTTCCTGCGGCCGAGCTGTGGCCGGCCGAGCTGGCGCATCTCGCCGAATCCCCGCCGGCCACCACCCAGCAGCCCCTCACCACCCCTCACGTCAACTGGCTCTTCGTTGACCTCAACTCCTACTTCGCCTCGGTCGAGCAGCAGGTGCGCCCCGAACTGCGCGGCAAGCCAATTGCCGTGGTCCCCATGATGGCCGACACCACCGTCTGCATCGCCGCCAGCTACGAGGCCAAGGCATTCGGAGTTCGAACCGGCACGGTGGTGGCTGAAGCTAAACGCATGTGTCCTGATTTGGTCCTCGTCGAAGCCCGCCACGAGATCTACGTCGAGTACCATCACCGCGTCGTCGAGGCCGTCGAAAGCTGCGTCCCGGTGACTGCCGTTTGCTCCATCGACGAGATGGCCTGCCGCCTGATGGGCCGCGAAAGACCTTTGCGCGCCGCCCTCGACCTTGGAATGCGTGTCAAACAAAGAATCCGCGAACACGCCGGTGAAATGCTGCGCAGCTCAGTGGGTCTGGCCACCAACCGCTACCTGGCCAAGGTCGCCAGCGACATGGAAAAGCCCGACGGTATCGTGGCGCTTCCCCTCGACATCCTCCCCTACGCCCTGCGTCAGCTCACCCTCCGCGACCTGCCCGGCATCGGAGCTCGCACCGAAAAGCGCCTCAACGCCAAAGGTCTGCATACGATGGACGATCTGCTGGCCCTCGATTGCGAGCAGGCGGGACAAATCTGGGGATCGGTGTGGGGCGAGCGGATGTGGCACTGGCTGCGCGGCCGGGACTTCGAAATGGCTGAGACCGAGCACCTCAAATCCATCAGCCATTCGCACGTACTCGCGCCCGAGATGCGCACCGCCGAAAAGGCATGGGCCGTGGCTCACAAGCTGCTCCACAAGGCCGCCATGCGCCTGCGCCAGCACAAGCTATGGGCCAGCGGCATCGGCCTCGCCATCGGTTTTGCCGTTCCGCGCAGCGACTCAGCTTCCGTCCCAACGCCCGTTTCCAGCTTCGGCGTCCCGGCGCGTGGTTGGAAGAGCGAAATCCGCCTGAGCGAGTGCCAGGATAATGCCATGCTGATCACCGCCCTGCGCCGCCTCTGGGAGTCGCGCCCTGCTGGACCGGAGTACGACCACCCCTATTTCCTCGGCGTTCACCTCGAAGGCCTGGTTCCCGAACGTCTCCACTCGCTCAATCTCTTCGACGCCCTCGAAGTCGAACAGAGCCGCGCCCGCCTGCTCGAAACCATGGATGAGCTGAATTCGAAATACGGCATGAGCACTCTGGCGCCCGCATCCATGCTCACCGCCTTCAAGGCCGCGCCAACGCGCATCGCCTTCCACAGCATCCCCGATCTGTTTTGACCGGCCTGTGAGGACACGACCATGCATCCCCTGAGACCCGGTACCCAAGGCGTTTCATCCCCCAAAAACCCGAGTCATAGGCGCCGCATCCCTCAAGTCCCCGTGTCGTCGGCGCTGCATCCTCGAAAACCTCGCGCCATAGGCGCAACGGTTGTCAGCCCCGCGCTTCAGCGTGGAGGAGGCTGGCCAATTAAGAGTCGGAGTCCCGTAGGGACGGCGCGCGCGAAATCGCTCATCAGGAGGGAGCAGGGGCCTTCAGGCCCCTGAATCCGCGCACAATGAAAGGGCCTTCAGGCCCGGGCTCTTATCAATCATCGCTTCAGTGAATCATCTTCGACTTCCGCTGCATGTAATCGCGCAGTAGATACTGTCCCAGCGTATCGGGCGTGGTGAAGTACGCCTTGCCCCGGCACATCTCGCTCACCTTGTGCACAAACTGCACCAGCCCAAAGTCCTGCG
>DATJSB010000211.1:0-11890 GCA_035504315.1 Occallatibacter sp. | reverse complement strand
ACCCACGAGGCCTGCACGTTCTCAATATTGTCGAGATAGAGGCGCGCGATGGCGAGGACCTTGAGGTACTCGACGCTGGTGGCTTCGTCCCAACCGCGGCCGCCGAGGGCGGTGTGCTTGGGCTGAAAGCTCCAGGGGATGAAGGCGGTGAATCCGCCGGTTTCTTCCTGCAGGCGGCGAACGACTTCGAAGTGGTTGATGCGCTGATCGAATGTTTCTCCCACGCCGAACATCATGGTGGCGGTGGTGCGCATTCCGAGTTGATGCGCGGTGCGGTGCACGCTGACCCAATCGCCGGTGCGGCACTTGAGGCGGGCGATGCGGATGCGGACGTCGTCGTCGAGGATCTCGGCGCCGCCGCCGGGGATGGAGTCGAGGCCGGCATCGCGGAGGCGGGCGATGGTGGTGCGCAGGTCGAGATTGGAATACTCGGCGATGGCCAGGACCTCAGAGGCCGAGAGGCAATGCAGCCAGATTTTGGGGAAGCGCTGTTTGATGCCGCGAAAAAGACTTTCGAACCAGTCGATCTTGAGGTCGGGGTGAATGCCGCCCTGCATGAGCACGCCGGTGCCGCCCATTTCGAGGGTTTCGGCGATCTTGTCGTAAATGGTCTCGAAGGGCAGGATGTAGCCCTCGCTGGCGGTGGGCCCTTTGAGCGGGCGGTAGAAGGCGCAGAAGGTGCAGTACTCGGTGCAGAAGTTGGTGTAGTTGATGTTGCGATCGATGATGTAGGTGACCACGCCTTCAGGGTGCAGGCGGCGGCGCACGGCGTCGGCCTCAAAGCCCAGGCCGATGAGGTCGGGGGACTGGAAGTGGTCGAGCGCCTGTTGGCGGGTCAGCGGCATGGATTGATTGTACAGAGAACAGAGATCGGAGAACAGGGATCAGAGAACAGGGATCAGAGGACAGAGATCAGGGGACAAAGAACAGAGATCGGAGGACAGGGATCTGAGACCAGGGAGCTGAGGGCAGGGGCGGGCGAAACATTTCCGGGCGGCCGGTGTCCAAGACTATGGGCGCGGGGTTTCCGTGCCTTTTTTGCTGCGGAAGAGAAAAAGTCCTTTATAAATCAGCGGGCGGCGTTGGGTGCGTTCGAGATTCGATTTGGTGGAAATGCCGCTGAACAGGACGAAAAAGTCGAGAAAAGCGCGGAAGAGGCCCCTTGGGTCCGGTTTTTGGGCGAATTGGGTCACGCGCATGGCTGGCCAACCCGTGGGAAAGTTGGTGGATACCAATACCACCTTTGTTGGAGATGCAACGCGGCGGTTCGGTTGCAGAATCTTATCCAGGGAAGGGTGGATTCCCACGCGGCGCAGTTCGGTGGTAAAGCCGGGCGGCACTCCCAACAGAGCGCTTGCCCGGACGCCGCGGAGAAAGTCATCAGTTTAATCATCAGGGTAATCTGAAGCACGCTGCGAGACTTGCAAGAGCCAGACTAAGATTGTGAGATGCCAAGAAGTTTCTGGTGCCAGGTCCAGGCGGTGCGGAGGATGTCGTCGAGTTGCGAATAGCGCGGCCGCCAGCCGAGTTCGTCGATTGCCTTCTGTGAGCTGGCTACGAGCACGGCAGGATCGCCCGGCCGGCGGGGACAAACCTCGACCGGGATAGGTTGGCCGGAAACCCGCCGGGCGGACTCGATTACCTGCTGGACACTGAAACCTTTCCCGTTGCCAAGGTTGTAGATGAGCCGGTCACGTGTATCGAGTGCGTTGAGGGCGAGAAGATGGGCATCGGCGAGATCAGAGACGTGGATGTAGTCGCGAACACAGGTGCCGTCCGGGGTGTTGTAATCGTTTCCAAATACGCGCATAGCAGCGAGCGTTCCGGCGGCCACGTCAAGGATCTTGGGGATAAGGTGGGTTTCCGGGGTGTGCGCCTCGCCGCGCGTCACGCCGTCAGGGCCTTCGGGAGCGCCGGCCACATTGAAATAACGCAGCGAAGCGTAGCGGAAGCCATGGATGCGGTTGAACCAGGAGAGCATGTGTTCGGCCAGCAGTTTCGACTCGCCGTAGGGGTTGGTGGGCTGGAGCCGGGCGTCTTCGCGGATGGGGATCGATTCCGGCTCGCCGTAGACCGCCGCGGTAGAGGAAAAGACGATGCGCCGGGGCCCGGAGGCAAGCATGGCCTCAAGCAGCGAAAGAGTGCCGGTGGTGTTGTTGCGGAAGAACTGCTCGGGATGGAGCATCGACTCGCCAGCTTCGATGAAGGCGGCAAAGTGAAGCACGGCATCAAAGGGTTGATGGCTCTGGACGGCTGCGGCAAAGATGGCTTCGAGGGCGGCGCGGTCGGCCAGATCGCCCTGAATGAACTCGACGCAGGGGGGGAGCAGATTGCGGCGGCCGTGACTCAAGTTGTCGAAAATGACGGGGTTATGTCCGTTTTGGGCAAGCAGGCCGGCGACGGTACCACCTATGTACCCGGCACCTCCGGTTATCAAGACTTTCACAAAAAACACTGTCCTTTCGTGGGTAATTTAGGTAACCTAAAGTGTATTACGTTTGGATGCGGATGGACTGACGGGGGAGTTGCTTTGCGCGAACTCCCGAACCTGCTGTTGACGCCACGGATCCATGATAACGAAAGTCATGAGACCGATGGGCAGCGGGAGAGTCAGGCGCTTCTATTTCGCGGCCGGAAGCGAGGATTGGCGGTCGCGATTGAGGGAAGTGGCTTCCTCTTTTCAGGCGCCTTGGATGCAAGTTGGAGAAGCAGGAACATCCCAGGCATGAAAGAGTCGAGATCCACCGCATCGTGGGACAGTGGGTTGACCACGCGGGAGAAACGCGGGCTTGGGTCCGCTGACCGCAATCAACGAGAATTTGAGCAAGAAGTTGATCCCCTACGTCTGCGTGTAAGAGGAATAGGTACGAGGCCTGGCGACCGGGTATCGCCGGAAGCTGGAGACGGGAGTTGAAATTGATATGGAACGCGCAACATGGAAGGAAAGCAAAAGCTGACGCCGCAAGAATCAGAGCGTCAAATAGCGCGTGCATTGAATTCCCGCCAGCCCAAAGATGAGCAATATTGCGCCGCGAGAGCGGCCTGAAGCGAGGACTGACAAATGTCGATGAGCTACTCCCCCCCACGGCTGACCTTCGGAATGCTTCCTGAGCCCGAAGGCAGGACCGCATCTTTTATCACCAGCGCGTTCATCAATGGGAGCATTCTGGCGCTGATTCTTCTCATAAGCCTGATGGCGAGGCACGTGATCCAGCGTCAATACGAGACGACGATGTTGATTGCGCCAACGACACCGCCGCCTGAGGTGAAGGTGAAGACGCCCCCGCCGCCAAAGCTGCCGCCGCCACCTGAGACGCCGAAGCTGGAATTGCAGCCCAAGATGATCGAAATGCCGAAGCCGAAGCCTGAGCCGAAGCCGATTCAGATGGAAGCCAAGCTGGCGCTGCCGACGATCAAACAGGCCAAGCCGAACATCATCATGCAGCCGCAGCCCAAGGCCGCGTTGACGGCGGCGATGCCGGCGCAGGACAAGAGCGTGAAGCCCTCGACGGCACCCGTTCACCTGGGCCAGACCTTCGGCGTAAAGCCGAATCCTTATGCGACCAAAGCAGCGACGGTGGCTGCAATCGGCAATCCGTACGGCGGTATGCAAGGGCCGGCGGTTGCGCCGCACGGCGTGGTGGGATCGACGGGCATCGGAAATGGACTCAGGTCGGGCTCGAACTCGGGCGTCGTTGGCCGCGTGGCATCGGCGGGAATCCCGGGCGCAGCGACCGGTTCGCCAAATGGCTCCAGCTACGGCAAGGTGGGGTCGGCGGGAATCCCGGCGGTCCAGACCGTCGCGGCGGCGGTACCCCAGGCAGTGGTTCAGCCGGCATCGACGAGCCTTGAAGTATTGTCGAAGCCTCCGGTGGAGTACACCGCTGCAGCGCGGCAGCAAAAGATCCAGGGCGACGTTGTACTGCGCGTAACTTTCACCGCCAACGGCCAGGTGATTGTGCAGGGCGTGGTTCGCGGCCTGGGCTACGGCCTGGACGAGGAAGCACGACGGGTAGCGGCGCAGATCAAGTTCCGTCCCGCGACGCGCAACGGTCAGCCGGTAGACATGACAACCAATATCACCATCACATTTCAATTGGCATAGCCTTGGGGAATTAGAATTCAGCTAGTGGTTTCACCGGGAACCCGATTCAAGGTCTGAAGCTCAACGGCATGCCCCATAAGCGCAGGCAGATGAGAGGAAGGACCGGGAAGTACTTACCTAGGAGCTAGTCATGACATTACGGAAGATCCCCCTAACCTTCCTCATCCTCGCTCTGGGCACGACGTGCGCGAATGCGAAGAAGCAACCGAAATATCAGCAGTCGCGCGCGCTTACGCCGGAACAGGCAGCCCTTGTTGAGAGAGCCGTAGGCCGCGAGAAGGTACTGATCAAGGCGATCCAGCAGCGCACACCGCTGGTTGAGACCTATATTCAGGACACGCGTCCCGACGTGAAGCTCTATGAGGTACCGGTTGACGACCAGTACATGTTGAGCCGGGTGGATTTTGGCAAGGGTTTTTTTGACAAGGAATACAGCCCGCGGTCGGAGGCCAAGCACGGTTGGTTCAAAGGCTCGTTTGGAGCCATTACCGGATTGACCAGGGCGCTGGGCCTGGAAAAGTTCACCTACTCGCCGACGGGCTTCATGCAGATGATGTTCGTGGATCCGAGCGGATTCGACCAGCAGCATTACGTATTCAGCTTTGTGCGGCGGGAGTTTCTGGGATCGGTGCGGACGTGGGTGTTCGACGTGCATCCCAAGGCGGATGTGCGCGGGATGGGCCGCTTCTACGGGCGCATCTGGATCGAGGACCAGGACGGCAACGTGGTGCGATTCAACGGCACGTACACGGGACCGACCTCGGAGGATTCGTCGAAGTATTACTTCCACTTCGACAGCTGGCGGATGAATGTGCAGCCGGGCATCTGGCTGCCGGTAGCGGTGTACGTGGAAGAAACGCATCGCGTCGACACCGAGCAAAAGTCGCTGGGACTGAAGGCGCAGACGCATTTCTGGGGCTACAGCCTGAAACTTCCCACGCGGGACAGCGAAAACGTGAGCGTTAAGGTTGACGATGCAGTGGACCAGAGCGACGACTCGCAGGATGTGGGACCGTTGCAGGCCTCACGCATGTGGATCACGCAGGCGGAGAACAACGTCATCGACCGCCTTGTCGAGGCCGGACTGGTGGCCCCGCTGACGCCCGGCGGCTACGAAGATAAGGTGCTGGGCCAGATTGTGATCAACCTGGTGGTGCCCAACAATCTTGCTTTCACCGACCAGATTCATTGCCGTGTGCTGCTGACAGATACGGTTGAGACCACCACGGTGGGCAACACCATCCTGGTAAGCAAGGGGCTGCTCGATTCGCTGCCCAATGAGCCGGCAATCGCCTCGGTGATTGCGATGGAACTTGCGCACATCGCGCTGGGACACCACATCGATACACGCTACGCATTCAACGACCGTCTGCTGTTCCCGGATGAATCGACCTTCCAGCGCATCGACATGTATCACTCCGATGTGGACAACGCGACGGCGGCGAAGAAGGCGATGGAGTATCTGAACGCCTCGATGTACAAAGACCAGCTACCATTGGCGGGCCTGTACTACGAGGAGCTGATGGACCGGGGCAAGGAGCTGAAGGCGCTGAACACGCCGAAGCTGGGCGACAGCCTGCTGAAGCCCGACGGCACGCCGTGGATGGCCGATCTGGAGCACATGGCGCCGAAGATCAACTGGGACGACCTGGCACAGACTCCGGCGCTGCCGCTGGGGAGCTGGCTGAAGACCGATCCGTGGGACGACAAGGTGCACATGCTGAATGCCAAGCGGTATGCGCCGATGAACGCGCGCGACAAGATGCCGTTTGAAGTGACGCCGATTTTCTACAAGCTGCAGCGGTACGAGCTGGCGAATGTCGAGCCTCCGCCGGCGGGTTCTACACCTCCGGCGCCGGCAGGAAACGGCGATCAACCGGGCGCCGCTCCTGGCAACGGCCAGCCTGCTCCGCCTCCGACAACGCCCAACGCGACGCAGCCAACAGGAACGGCCGCGCCCCCGACCCAGGATCAACAGCAGCCTGCAACTGCGCAGAATCCGCAATAAAACAAGATGCAAGCCCGGCCCGGTCTGCTTTGAAACAACGACCAGCCGGGCTTCGAATATGCGGGCGTCGCTCAATCGGGAACGACAGAAAGAAACTATCTTCCCCGGAAGCGGATGTTTCGAGCACTCATGAAGCGATTCATTTTGGCCCTATTCTGCATTGTTTATTCTTCAGCGGCGATATCGGCGAGCGCCCAGGTTGCCCCTGCAGCGAGTCGGCGAGGGTTGTCGATCTACGCGGGCGCCGAAGGCTCGGCATTCCAGCCTGACTACGCCGGCAATCGCGAGGCACAGACCGGTCCCAACCGGCTCTACGGGGTTGGCGGGTTTATTGACGCGCGGCTTTCGCGCTGGATAGAGATTGAGGCCGAAGGGCGCTGGCTGCGGTTCAACGAGTACCGGGATATCGGCCAGAACACGTACATGATCGGGCCCAAAGTCCCCATCATCGACTTTCATCGCTGGACACCCTACGGGAAGTTTCTGTATGGCTGGGGCAGCGGAACAGGCTGGCTCAGCGGCAAGACGACGTCGATCGCATATGGCGGCGGCGTGGAGTACCAGCTGACGAAAAGATTGACGATAAGGCCCTTCGATATCGAATATGAGCATTGGAGCACGACTCCGACGCTGAGCCCTTACGGAGCGAGCGCGGGGATCAGCTACCGCATATTCGGGGGCAGGGGGCAGTAAGGCGAGCTTTCCGAAGAATGGGCCGGTGAATGCGCCCGGCGGCACAGAATTCGGTGCGGCGCGTCACTGTCGCAACACATTTTTCTCAATGGCTGCCTGCAGTTCAAGAATCTGCAACTGGACCTGCTTGACTTCCTTCAGGGTGTCGACCTTGCTTCGGTAGATGCGGTATCTCAGGTCGATGATGGCGCCCGCAAAGAAAAAGATGCACGCATCGGCCCAAAGGAATTGGACCTCCCGCGTGCCAAGCTTTGAGCTCCCAATAGGAAAAAGGGTCACGAGAAAAATGCCCACTGCGATGAGGGCAAGCATTGTAGACGGAAACTTCTCCCAAAACAGCGCCTTCTCGTGTTTCGCCAGCAGCACCTCTGTTTCTCTCCGATAATCTGCAAGATTCTCCGGCTGGGGCAAGTGCGCCAGCAAGCTTTCGCGCAGTCTTTCATTTTGCTTTTCCATAAATCTCTCCATTCAGAATTTCTTTCATTGCCCGTTTCGCATAATGAATGCGGGATTTCACTGTGCCTTCGGAGCAGCCCACGACTTCGGCGATCTCGGCGATCGACAGGTCCTCAAGAAAATGCAGGACCAGCACCTCGCGATGCCTGAGGCCGATCTGACTCAAGGCCTGATGAATCGCCGCCGCATCTTCCTTGGCAAACGAGGGCTCCTCAGTCTCCTCGAAATCCTCAAGCTCCGCCTGCTCGGCTCGCTCCCGTGAGGTGTTGCGGCGAATTCGATCTACCGCAATGCCATGGGTGATGGCGTAGAGCCAGGAGCGCAGCGAGCCCGGATCCCTGAGCTTGCGAATGTCGCGCAGCACCTTGATCCAGACTTCCTGAAGCACGTCGAGGCCGCTGTCCACATTGCCGGTCAAGCTGGAGGCGTAGTAGAGCAGGGGCCGCTCCATCACGGCGATGAGGTCTTCGAAAGCGCCGGGCTCATTCGCCTGGCAGCGGAGAGCCATCCACTCGTAGTGTGCCGGGCTGCTTTCCATGTGCTTTCGTTATATAAGTCGAACGCCGGCGCTAGAGGGTTCAATTTGAACGCAGCATTTTTTCGTGCAGGCACAAAGAGGGCTGCTCGTAAGAGCAGCCCTTCGGAGCGCTGATATATTCAGCGTCGATGCGCCGAAGATAGCAGGGGCTATTGGTCCCTGCAAATGAAATATCCTTGCGTCGTTCCTACGGAACTGTGCAGTGGTATTGCGCTATCTCTTTTCCCCACGTTGAAACGCGGGGCTAACTACCCCTGTGCCTACGGCGCGTTTACCGGACATTACTTACGCAGTCCTCAATAAAGCCCGGAGTTAGAATGAGCGTTCTTGCGGCACGAGTAAACTCGTGCCCTTTTACAAGACATTATTCGGAAAGGGTCTTCCGGCAATCAAAAACGGGCTGCTCCGAAGAGCAACCCTTTTTGACAACTGACGACTGTTTTTATGCCGGTGAGGGCGATCCTTCAGGGAAGCCCGGTCCGCGGGGGCTCTCGGGTTTGAGAACCTGCTGCGAGGGGCCACCGGGGTCGGTGGGCGAGGCCAGCGAGGAGCGCATGGGGGGCAGTTCCTTGCCCTCAACCAGCATGCGCAACTCTTCGGCATCGATGGTTTCGCGTTCGAGCAGGGCTGCGGCGATGCGGTGCATGGCATCCTGGTTGGTGTCGAGGATGTTGTGCGCCGCCTGGTAGGCCTCGTCGATGAGACGGCGAACCTCGAGATCGATCTGGCGCGCCGTTTCTTCACTGAAGTCGCGATGCTGCGCGATCTCGCGGCCCAGGAAGATCTGCTCTTCCTTCTTGCCGAAGGTGAGCGGCCCAAGGCGGCTCATGCCGAACTCGCAGACCATGGAGCGGGCGAGTTCAGTGGCGCGTTCGATATCGTTGCCCGCGCCAGTGGACATCTGGTTGAGGAAGATCTCCTCAGCCACGCGGCCGCCGTAGAGCATGGCGAGCCGCGTCTCAAGATACTCGCGGGTGTAGTTGTGGCGGTCGTCGGGCAGATGCACGGTCACGCCCAGGGCCATGCCACGCGGAATGATGGTGACCTTGTGGACGGGGTCGCCGTGTTCGCGCTTGACCGAGACCAGCGCGTGGCCGGCCTCGTGATAGGCGGTAACCTTTTTCTCGGCGTCGCTGAGCAGCATCGACTTGCGCTCGGCGCCCATGAGGACCTTGTCCTTGGCCAGCTCAAAGTCGTACATGGTGACTTGCTTGCGATTCATGCGGGCAGCGCTCAGCGCGGCCTCATTCACCATGTTGGCCAGATCAGCGCCGCTGAAGCCCGGTGTTCCGCGCGACAGTACGTTCAGGTTGGTGTCGTCGCTGACGGGCACCTTCTTGACGTGGACGCGCAGAATCTCTTCACGGCCGCGAACGTCGGGCAGGCCGACGACAACGCGACGATCGAAGCGCCCGGGGCGGAGCAGCGCAGGATCGAGCACGTCGGGCCGGTTGGTGGCCGCGACCAGGATGACGCCGTCGTTCGATTCAAAGCCGTCCATTTCGACGAGCAACTGGTTGAGGGTCTGCTCGCGCTCGTCGTGCCCGCCGCCGAGGCCCGCGCCACGATGACGGCCCACGGCGTCGATTTCGTCGATAAAGATGATGCAGGGGGCGTTCTTTTTGCCCTGCTCGAACAGGTCGCGGACGCGGCTTGCGCCGACGCCGACGAACATCTCGACAAAGTCGGAACCGGAGATGGAGAAGAAGGGAACGTTGGCTTCGCCGGCAACGGCGCGGGCGAGCAAGGTTTTGCCGGTTCCCGGGGGGCCGACCAGCAGCACGCCTTTGGGAATGCGGCCGCCCAGCTTTTGGAACTTCTGCGGCTCGCGCAGGTATTCGATGATCTCTTTGAGCTCTTCTTTGGCCTCGTCAACGCCGGCCACGTCTTTAAACGTGATCTTTTTCTGTTGCATCGAAAGCAGGCGCGCGCGGCTTTTGCCGAAAGAGAGAGCTTTGTTGCCGCCGGCCTGCATCTGGCGAACCATGAAGAACCAGATGGCGATGAGAAGAACGAACGGTCCCACGTTGAAGAGCAGCGGCAACAGGATGTTGCTCTGCGCTTCCTTGATATTGAAGTTGACCTTGGAGGCCAGCATGGCCTTCTCAAGGTCCTGGTAGTTGGACCCGATGTAGGTGTGGAACTCTTCCTTCGGCGAGGCCTTCAGGTGACCCTTCAGTTCGTCGCCCTGAATGGTGGCATCGAGAACCTGATTATTCTGGACCTTGTCGAAGAGATCGGAGTAACCGTACTCCGCCTCTTTGCCCATGCTGGCGCCTTTGGTCACAACCGCCCACAGCACCATCAGGCAGATGAGAATAAAGACCCAGAACATGACTGTTCTAACGCTCGAATTCACCAGCTTTCCCTCGTTTCCGGCAACCGAAATCTCAAATTTCGCTCCGTCAATCTGCCATGCCTTCTTTTAGACGTTTGTGCCCGGTCCAAAGTGGCAACAATGTGCAGACTTGCGCTGCCGCCGACACTGTCAGCTCACCGCCAGTTTCAGCAGTACCCCGATTGTACTCCGAAGGGAATAAAAGTTGGAGATGCCGAGGATTCGAGAGGCGACGGTACCAAAGCGGTCAATGTACGAATGGGGGTGCGAATGGGGGTGCGAATCTGGGTCCGAATCTGGGGATTCGGCGGGATGAAAAGGCACGAATCGCTCTTATTTTGTATGGTTTCGGCCGTCGGCGGGTGAAAGGCGGCTCAGACTGGCTCAGCTTTGCCGAGCGGTCGCGCGGTGATGCTGATTCCTGGTTCCGGCTCAACTTCGACGCCCTGCATCCAGATGAGACGGCCACCCAGTTCGAGGACCGGCCAAAGAGCTCGCGCCGAGCCCGTAACTCGAAGATGTTCCAGCACTTCCTTGACCTTGCGGGGTCCTGAGGTGTAGCGCAGACGGACGCGGTCGCCGGGGCGCCAGTTGCGCAGAATCGCGACGGCGCCGGTGGCTGCGAAGGGTTGCGAGCCAGTGAGTTCGACTTTGAGGCTGAGCCCGAAGGCGGGAGCATCGACCTGGCCGGGAACGGGCGTTTGCAGGGCTTGCACGCCCTTACTTTCGGGCAGAGATTCGAGGCAGGTTGAGAGTCTGAGCTCACGCGGGGTGCGCTCGGCGAGCAGGGATTGGGCCAGCTCAAGGCGCTGGCCGGCGTGGCCGTGGAGCGCCAGGTTGAGGAGGGCGTCGGTGGCCGCGAAGTCGGGTTCCGCGCCGAGTTCGGCAGCCGCGCGGCGCAGAAGACGGCGCTGGAGGGCCGGAGCGAGGGCGGCGAGACGCGTGCAATCGAGCGCAACTCCTTGAGACGAAGCACGGCCTCCGCCGCGGACGGGCCGGCCGCGAAGAATGAGCTGCGGAGCGAGTCGGTCGAGCTCAGCCGCCCACCAGGCTTCTTCATCGCGGGCGAGCGTGGCCATGTTGGCGAGGTGGATGCGGAGCTGCGGGTTCCACTGCTCAAGCTGGGGCAGCAGTTGGTGGCGGATGCGGTTGCGGGTGAAGGAGAGATGGCGGTTGGAGGAGTCCTCACGCCAGGGCTGGCCGATGGCGTGGAGATACGCCTCGACTTCGGCGCGGGTGGTGGCAAGCAACGGGCGGAGGATGAGGCGCTCCGCGCTTTCGAGTCTTGGATGGATGCCTGACAATCCTTCGGTCCAGGCGCCGCGCAGGAACTTGGCGAGAACGGTTTCGGCCTGGTCGTCGAGCGTGTGGGCGGTGGCGAGGGCGTCGACCACAGCGTATTGCGCCTCTGCATGGGGCGGCGACTTGGACAGGAGTTGCTGGAACCACGCATACCGCAAACGCCGCGCAGCCTCTTCGATGGATTCAGCCGGCTTGCCGGTGACGGGGTTAGCGCGTGCTTCGGCAGCGGTGTCGACGCGGGCTTCGTGGAAGGGAATCTGAAGGCGCGCGGCCAGGTTCCGGCAAAACTCGAGATCGGCGTCGGCTTCTTCACCGCGCAGGCCGTGGTGCAGATGAGCCGCGTGAAGAACAAGGCCCAGTTCCCTGCTGCGTGCGGCGAGCGCGCAAAGAAGGGCCACGGAGTCGGCGCCGCCAGAGAGGCCGACGGCAAGACGCATCCCGGGCTTGAGC
>DATJSB010000210.1:0-6061 GCA_035504315.1 Occallatibacter sp. | reverse complement strand
CCCAGGCAAGCTCCCGCGCCTGGACAATGTTCCAGAACGCAAGGATTCGGCCGATCTTGCCTGTGTCCTCGGCCAGTTCTCCCAGAATGCCCGTCGCCAGCACCTGGAGCGCTGCCGGCATAACCGTGTTCAGCAGGCCGTTGACCGTCTCATAGTCGGCATGCTGAGGACTCCCCAGGCCGGGAACAAGGTTGAGCTGGGCATCGGTCTCGAGCAAGGCAAGCGCCAGATCGTGGTTGATATGGGCATTCATACCGGCGAGCGCGAACTGGATGCGGTCGATTCCCGTTCGATACCGCGCCTCCAGCAGCGCATCCCACGCACCGGGGGTGGACGGGGAACCGTCGAGGAAGCTGCCGATGGCCTGAAAATAGAGGCCTGCGAAAACGACGTCGAGACGCGTAAGCCAGGCCGGATCCTGCCACTCCGCCGGAGTCCGCTCATCGACCTCCTGCGTGACCATCATGTAAAGCCGGTTGAACCATTTCAGGCCGTCCGTGCCGGGCAGAAGGTCATCGATGCTCTGCATCGTCCGCAGCACGTCGTCAATGGCGACGGGGGCGGCGCCGCTTACGATCAGATACAAAGCCCGGTCAGCCGCGGCAACCGTCATCGATCACGTCCTCCCTTGCGGCGTCTACTTTCCGCCGTGCGGCGGTTGAGTGGCGCTACCCGTTCCCGTCGGAATGTAGTCCTTGTACTGCGTGTCGACAATACCCAGATTGCGGGCGAGTCCGAGCTTGGCCTGGTTGAACTGATACACGCTGTTCACGTACTGGGTCTGCGCCTGGGCGAGCGTGGACTGCGCCTGAACGACCGGCAGGTTGTCGTCAACCCCGGCCTGGAAGCGGTCGGTTGTCTGCTCCAGGGTCTTGGTGGCAAGCTCCACGTTACTGCGTGAGACGCGGACCAGGTCGGCGGCGGCCTGAAGATCGAGCAGGCTGTCGCGCAACTGCTGGTCAATCTTGTCGGTCAGGTCGCTGTACTCCGAATTCAGCTCGTCGAGTTGGGCGATAGCGACGTCGCGGTCGCCGCGAAACTTGGCTTCGTTGAAGATCGGCACCGACAGCGTTCCCGTAGCGGTGAAGGTTCCGTGGTAGACCTCGCCGGACACTCCGGTGACTCCGTAGTTGCCGTTAAAGGTGATGCTGGGGAACCGCTCGTGCTTCGTGGCTCTGCGTTCGAGGCGCGCGGCGACGATCTGCTGCTTGAGCTGCTGGTAATCCTGGCGGCTCGCGTACGCCTCGCGCCTGGCATCCTCGATGGTGAGAGCGGCCAGATCGGCGTAAGGCGTGGCATCGGTGAGTTGAATCTCCTGCTCCGGCGCGAGTCCGATCTGGCGGTTCAGGGCGATCTTGGCTTTCTTGAAGTTATTCTGGGCGTCGATCAGCGCGAGCTGCTGGGTCTGGTATTGCACTCGGGCCCGCAACTCGTCGAGGTTAGTCGCGGTTCCTGCCTTGTGCTCTTCCCGCGCCTGGTAGAGCAGAGTCTCGTCGGTCTTGAGGAGAGCGGCGGCGTAATCGACCTGCGCCGAGGCGGCGAGCGCCTGCAGGTAGGATGTGCCGACGTTGAGCACCACGAGCCCGCGCGAAGACTGGGCGCCGTAATACGCTGCCCGCTCATTGGCTTTGGCGGCCTTCCAGACGTCCCATCCTGCCAGGGTAAACAGTGCCTGGGAGAGATTCACCTGACCGACTGTGGAGTCAACCTTCACGATGTAGGGATAGTGCGCGGCCTCAGCCGGGGGGATGCCGAACTGAGGCAGCAACGCAGAGCTGAAGCCGGCGGCGCGGAGATTGAGCTGGTGCAGGCCGGTTTCTCCGTGAAGCGATAGGTTGGGCATCAGCGCGTTGGCGAGCTGGAGTTTCTGGGCGTCGGCTGATTTTTCGTTCAGATGCGCCAGCGTGAGGGCGAGATTGTTCTCGATGCCGAGACGAATGGCGTCGTCGAACGAGAGGGGTTTTACCCCGGGGGTGGCGGCCACTGCCTCCACGCTGCCCGTGTATGGGTTCTGGGCCGAATTATTGGGATTCGACTGCGCGAGCGCATCGAGGCAGCACATACAGGAAAGGAGGCCGGTCAACAGAGCCACCAGGGTGGCAGACTTCCAGCTTTTCATTCGCTACGGAAAATCCTCGTGGTTTGAACTCTTTATTAGAGTTTCACGGCGGCGGCTGGTTGCCAAAAGATTTCCTGCCGATAAGGAAATCAGAATCGTTCCGCGGGAAGAGCGCAGAACTCGTGGAGGGTCCGGCGCTTCAGAATTCAAGCAAACTGGAGATCTAGATATAGGAAGTCTTCTGAATATAGGAAGTCTTCTGAGCCGCTCCAGCGCGTGAATTAATGACATGATTGAGCCCGATTACCGGCATAAGCAACAAGTGATGGACACTGATCATCGTAGTTCGTGAGGAAATAAACGGCGGCCCTTGAGCCGTGCGTGGAATTGCACAGACTGTGAGCCGAAACCCAAGCTCGGTAAGCCAAAGAGGATCCCTGGCCAGGGTGTTACTGCTGGCTAACGACCTCGCATCCGCCCATGCCGTGCGCGAAGGAATGCGGCGGGCGGGGTTGACTGTCCTTCTGGAGACTGTCGAAACGCGGGAAGAATTCCTGGCGCGAGTCCGCTCAGGATCAGTCGACTTGATCTTGGCGCCCACGACCGGGTTGCAGAACCTCCCGATCGCCGAAATCCTGGAATCCTCTAGAAACGCAGCGGAGCGCATTCCACTCGTACTGATCGGGAAGCACGGCGACGAGTCGGAGGCGGTCTGGGCTTGGCAGGACGGGGTTTCCGACTACGTGCGCCTGACTCAACTCGGAAGGCTACCGGCAATCATCGAACGAGCGCTCCGGGAACAGAGGGACAGCGTCCGGCAGAACAGGATGCAGCTGGAAATCGAGCGTGCTGCGGATGTTTTGCGCGAGAACCAGAAGCTGCTGACGCTTGGTCGGCTGGCGGCATCCATCGCACATGAAATCAACAATCCTCTTGAATCGGTGACCAACCTTCTTTATTTGATGGAGATCGATCATGGGTCTCCGGAGAAGTTCCCCGAATATCTGAGAATAGCGCAACGTGAGATGAACCGCGTGGTGCAGATCTGCAAGCAGACGCTGATGTTCTCTCGTGAAACCAGTACGCCGGTGCGTCTCCAGCTGGCGGAACTGACAGAAGAGGTGTTGGTGCTTTACGGTCGGAAGATCGCGGACAAGAATCTGCGGGTGGTGCGGCAGTATGAATCGTCGGAGGCGATGACGGCGTTTCCGGGCGAGATGCGCCAGGTGCTGTCCAACCTGATTGCCAATGCGATCGAGGCTTCGAGTCTGAACGGCAGGCTGATCATTCGGATTCGCGATACGCGCAACTGGTCGGATTCCGGGGTGCGCGGTTTGCGCCTGTCGGTGGCGGATAACGGATCAGGCATTTCTCCCGAGGCGCGGAAGCGGCTGGGCGAGCCTTTTTTTACCACCAAAGGCCAGGCCGGCACAGGTCTCGGGCTCTGGGTCACACGCTCGATCCTGAGCCGCTATGGCGGAAATTTGCAGGTCCGGTCATCGACCTCGGAAGAACGACATGGGACGGTGTTCAGCTTGTTTCTGCCGACGAACATGAGGCCCCTGGTGGTGGTATCCGGCGCGAGTCAAGGCGCTGCGGCCAGGCGCGGTCGGGTCTCCTCGACCGCGGCTCTGCGCCGTGTGGAGACGGACGAAATCGAAGAAGATCAGTCTCCCTTGTGGACGAAGGAAGCCTAGAGAGTATCCGCGTGGAAAGGGTCACCAAAATGGCTCCTGCAAGTGAGAGGTCACCACGCGCCCAACCAAGTATATTCACAAGACACCGGGGTTTCGCGATGAAGCAAATGGCAATCCACTGGATCGCAAAGAATATTGCCTTGCCGACTACCCGTGAATGATGCGCGCTGGCCCGGTTGTGGGGTCCTGGACTTTGATGCGGCGCGCGAGCCCGAGAAGGCCCAGAAGGCGGATACCAAGGTAGTTCACGTCGACTTCATACCAGGCCATTCCGTGGCGCGCCGAGACGGGATGCGCGTGATGATTGTTGTGCCAGCCTTCGCCGCCGGTGAGCAAAGCAACCCACCAGTTGTTGCGCGAGTCGTCGCGGGTGTCGAAGCGGCGCGAGCCCCAGATGTGCGTCGCGGAGTTGACCAGCCAGGTGACGTGCAGGCCCAGGGTGACGCGCAGAAAGACTCCCCAGAGCACCCAGGGCCATCCGCCGCCGAAATAAAGGCCGATGCCAACGAGGGTTACAGGAACCCAGTGCCAGCGGCTGAGCCAGACGTAAAACGAATCACGTGTCAGGTCGGGAGCGTAGCGGGTGAGCAGCGCGTTGCGGTTGCGCAGGGTGCCGTGGAGGATCCAGCCGGTGTGCGACCACCATTTGCCGTCGCGCGGCGAGTGGGGATCGCCGGGACGGTCGGTGAGCTGGTGGTGCAGACGGTGGACGGCGACCCAGTAGATCGGTCCTCCCTGCAGAGCAAGGGTGCCGCAGACGGCGAGGATGTATTCCACCCACTTGGGCGTGGCGTATCCGCGATGGGTGAGCAGGCGATGGTAGCTCATGCCAATGCCGACATTCTGTCCGAGCACCCACAGCACGGCGGCGACGGCGAGGGCCGACCAGCTGAAGAAGAAGAACGCCGCGATTGCGCCGAGGTGAAAGGCGGCGATCCAGAAGCCGAAGTTCCAGTTGAAGTGGGTCGAACGGCTCTGGGTGAGGGAACGGGAGTCAGCCTCAAGGGTTTCGGTAGAGAGGCTTTCGGTCGAAGGAGCAATGTCTGCCAGCGTATTCATCTTCGAAATTGCAGAATCCCTGGGAATCGCAGAGGCCCTGCGGATCACATCTCCCTGCTTCTAACCTAGCGAACCGGGAGCGGCGACGATGTAAGACTTCCGTAATAGTTGGTTGCTCTGTGCCCGGATGGGACGTTACGGTCAGCAGTCAGTTGGCAATTTCCATGCCGCGCATGCCTTCCAGGCGGCCGGGGTCGTCCATTTTGCCGAAGATCATTTTGCCGGAGGCTGTCTGGAGAACGGAGGTCACCGAGATTTCGACGGACCGGCCGATCATGCGGCGCGCATGATCGACGACTACCATCGTGCCGTCGTCGAGGTAGCCGACTCCCTGGTTGTATTCCTTGCCTTCCTTGAGGATCATGATGTGCATTTTCTCGCCGGGGAGGACTACCGGCTTGAGGGAGTTGGCAAGGTCGTTGATGTTGAGCACGGCGACATTGTGCAGGTGGGCGACCTTGTTGAGATTGAAATCGTTAGTGACGATTTTTGCGTCCAGATCCTTGGCCAGCTCGATCAGCTTGAGGTCGACCTCGCGGATGGCCGGGTAGTCGTCCTGCACGATCTGCACGCTAAGCTGGGCGTTGCCCTGCATGCGCTGCAGGACGTCGAGGCCGCGGCGGCCTCGCTGGCGGCGGGATGAGTCCTGGGAGTCGGCAACCATCTGCAGCTCACGCAGAATGAACTCGGGGACGACGAGGGCGCCGTCAAGGAATCCTGTCTCGGCCATGTCAGCGATGCGGCCATCGATGATGGCACTGGTATCGAGGAGCTTGAGGTTGCGCTTTGCAGAGGTGCGCTCGGTATTGAACAGGTCGCCCAGCGCGGAAAGATTCAGCATGTCCCCCTTGCTGGTGCCGATCACCAGACCGATGTAGCACATGAGCAGGAGGACAAAAATCTGGAGAATGCTTTGCGCGGGTCCGGCGGGCAGGCTGTTGCGCAGGACCAGCGAGATGAGGAAGGCTCCGAGTATGCCGAGAGTGCTGCCGGTGACGGCTCCGAGCAAGCGGCGCAGGCTGAGGGCCCGCACCCGGCGTTCAAAGGCAATCACCAGGCAGGCAGCAGCCGCGCCTGCGACAGCGGAAATCCAGGGGTTAAGGCCGAAAGGCCGAAAAAAATAACAGACAACCGACAGAACCAGGAGGAGAACAACCCGAACAAGAATGAGGTCCATAGGAGCACGAGCCCAATTTTTGTGCAAGGGGAGTATACGCACAACGAGGCGCAATCGGCAAAGGGTTGA
>DATJSB010000209.1:0-8883 GCA_035504315.1 Occallatibacter sp. | reverse complement strand
GACTACGGCCACGTACATGTAGACAAGATAGGCAAATCGCGTATATGCAGTCAAGGTAAATCGTCCATATTACATGACTACATAGATACCCTCAAAACCGTGCCAATCCTTGGAAACAATCAACCTAACATGCGATCAAACCGGGAACTTCGGCCTAGCTTGGATAATGTCTGTATCGTTGCAACCCGGTCTCGCGGCCTCAACGCAGGCGACCGGTTTGAGGGCCTTGGGCCGCACTCATCTCGCCGCAAGCTCGGCCCATCCCCGCAGGATTGCCCGCACAGGAGCGCGCCACGATCAGAGCTTCGATCCGCTTCCAAACTGCGACATCGTTCTCAATCTCAATGTGCGGCCTCATGAAGGCGCGGGCGAACCAGGGAAAGCCGGTACAGGACACGGGCGTTATCTTGTAGGTCGACTCGTAGCTGCCCAGGATCGTCGTACGCGTGGGATCGATGGCCTGGATCGAGGACCTGCCATGCAGCATGCCCTCAGTCTGGTAAAAGTTGATGGCCTCGCGCACGTTGGCCGGGATGCTGCCGTCCTGCTCGCCGCGCTTGCGCACGCTATCCACCTGAATGGTCAGCAGCACCGGAATGCCGCGTCGGTCAAGCTCCTGGGCCAGGTTCACGGCCTCTGAAGCCCCCCAACTATGGCCGAAGAGGACGATGCGGGCCGCACTCTTCTCGTCGTTGCTCAGCCGGCCGTTCTTATCGGTGTCCAGCAGATTGAGAACGGAACGGAGAGCGGCGGCCTCGTCGCGGTTGGCGAAGGTCATGGCCCGCACTGCATTTGGGTAGCGGCGATCAAGATCGCGGGCCAGCTGCGCCTCGCGATGCACCAAATTGTCGGCGCGGACATGTCCACCCATGAAGCCGATCACGATCAGCGGCACGGGCGGGCGGCACGGAGCGTTGGAACCGGGCATGTCTGACAACGCGCCGCAGCCTCTGGCGAGAGGGGCGGGCGTAGCGAGGCGCAATGCCGGAGCATCCTGCGCCACGATGCTAGCAGGATGGGCCGCGGCAAGCGCGGCGGCCATCCAAAGTGCGCTGGATGCCAATACTGCGCTGGATGTCAGGATCCGGACGCGAAAAAGGTTCGGCCCGCTCCGAGGGCTGGTGCGCCGGGGAGAATCCGCGGAGAGAGACAATCCAGACGATAGTGGCCGGCGATGCTTGCGCGTACCCCTTGCAATACAGACGCTGCTACTCATTCCCAATTTCTCCACTGCGCCAATGGAACTTGATTGAGGTACCCAGCTTACCACCGGTTCGGGAGAGTTGGATACGCACCCGTTTTCGCGCCCGATTGAAAGCGCCCGCTGCTATGCGAAGGCGATCAGTAGCGCTTGCGGTCGCCGCTACGAGGTTTGAATTTGCCCGCCGGGCGTGAGCCGGGTTTGCGAGGTGCGCCCGGGCCAAACTTTCTCCCTGACGAAGATGCGCCTGAGGATTTCGCGCTCGAGGGCCGACTCCCCGGCTTGCCCGCAGGACGGCCGCCGAATGTTCTGCCCGGCGGTCTAGACGGACGGCTTTCGAAGGGCTTGTCTGCTTCTCCGCTCCGCTGGAACGGCGGACGGTTGTCGCGCTTGAACGGCGGACGGTCGTTGCGCTTGAAAGCAGGCTTGGAACCGCGATCGAATGCAGGTTTGCTGCCGCGATCGAGAGCGGGCCTATCGCTTTTGAACCGCGATTGACCTCCGCGATTTGACGCGCCTTGCCCGCCGGGTTTGAAAGCGGGGCGGTCACTGCGTTTGAATCCGGGCTTGCCGCCGCGATTGAAGGCCGGCTTGCCGCCGCGTTTGAACTGCGGCTTATCGCTGCGCGGGCCGAATTCGCGGCGCGCAAGACCCTCATCTTCGGAGTCCTGGCTGCGCTGCTGGGGGCGGAATCCGGTGTTTCGTTGTTCAAATCTCTGGACTCGCCCCGTATCGGATTCTTCGCGGCCTCGGAACGGTCGCGACGAGCCGTGCCGGGACTGAAATGGCCTTGGCTCGCCACGCTGCTCGCCTTCTAAGTTCGAAAAATGTGCCCTTCCGCCGAATCTTTCGGCGCTGCGATTATCGAATCGTGGCTTGAAAGCGGGCTTCGCGCCGCGGTCCCGCTTGTCGCCGGCGGGGCGCGGTTTGAAGCCTGGCTTCCCGCCGAACCGGGATGGCTCTGCCGGCCGTTCCGATTGGCGCGCGAACGATCTTCGATCACCGCGCTTAGTCTCGCGTTCCGGCGCGGGCCGACCTGCATCTTTGGGCAGCATCTGCGAGGTTCGCGGACGGCGCGGCTTCAGCTTGCCCTCGGCGGCCAGGCGCAGTGCCGCGACCTCCTCCGCCGTGAGTTCGCGAAACGTTCCGGGTTCGACATCGAGCACCAGCGGTCCGTAACGCACGCGGCGAATCTTCTCGACGTGGTGGCCGATCTGCTCAAACATCTTGCGCAGTTCGCGGTTGCGGCCCTCGATGAGCACCACTTCAAACCACGGATTGTCGCCGCGGCGAATCTCGCGAACCTGAGCCGGCGCGGTATCGACGCGCTCTGTGCCGCGCGTTCCGCGTTCGATCGAAACACCCGAGCGCAGCCGCTCGAGCTCCTGCGGGGTTGGCTGCCCCGCGACCTTGACAACGTAAGTCTTCTCCACTCCCGCGGCAGCGCGGGTAAGCTGATTGGCAAGCTCGCCATCGTTGGTCACCAACAGCAGGCCCTCGCTCAGGTAGTCGAGCCGGCCCACCGGATACAGCCGCTGGTTCAGTTTCTCGAAAAACTGCATCACCGTGGGCCGGCCTTCGGGATCGCTCACAGTCGTCACATAACCGCGCGGCTTGTTGAGCACAAAATAGCGATGGCGCTCGGCGCCGGTAATCAGTTTGCCGTCGACGCGGATGTGATCGCGTTCGGGGTCGGCCTTGGCGCCGAGCTGCGTTACGAGCTGGCCGTTCACCATCACGCGCCCGGCCACAATCATCTCTTCAGCGTGGCGGCGGCTGGCGATCCCGGCCTGGGAAAGGATCTTTTGCAGCCGCTCGAGTTTTGCGGGCGGTGGAGGCTGGGGTGCGTGGTCAGCCTGCGGCGGTAACTCCGGCAATTCATTTTCGTGGATCTCGTCGGCAAGAGCCTCAGCCATTGCCACTGCTTCGCTCTTGAGGTAGGGCACGTCAATATCGACCGCGGCATGGGCCTCACCATCGCTCACGTCGCCAATGGGGTCGGCCACCGGGGCGCTTAGTGGAACGGTCACTTGGGCGGCTGCTCCGGCTTCGTCTTTGATGGCGACTTTCGCGGAGCGTGGCTTTGGTGAAGCGCGCTTCTTTTTGGCGGGCTTCGCAGAGGGCTGCTGCGCGTTGTCCACTGGGGGCGCGGCCGATTGAGTTTCGTTTGCGGCGGGTTCGGGTTCAATGACGAGCGTCGATTTCTTTGCGCGGGACTTCTTCGTTTTTGGTTCTTTTGACAGGCTGGCGCTCACGCCGGGCTCTTCGGCAGCGGCAGTGGAGGCCGCCGCAGTCACTTTTGTTGATTTCTTTGGCATGGTGGCCTCCTGGCCCGGGCGGTTTCTGAAGTATAGGCCCCTTGCTTCGCATTTTTGGTTCTCAAGCCCCCAAATGCGAGGGACCCTGGGGCACCCGCGGATGTTGTTCGAAGGGGCGATGGAGGACGTGTCTTAGGAGCCAAACGCCCTTGCCTCCCGACTCGCGCCGCCCTTACGGGGCTGCAGGTCATATGTTGGCGCACCCCAGGACTACATCCTCAGCTAAATTCTTTGCCTCCCTCCGGGAGGTGGTTTATCGTCATGCCCTCAGGCCTCGGGCCTTTCTGCAATCTCTTGCCTATCTCACAGCGTTCTGCGAGGTGTCTGCCGCCCCCTCTTCAGAGGTGGATGCGGCTTCCGGCTCCGGCGTAGCCTCGGGCGTCCGATCGGTTTCCTGTTCCAGGGTTGAACTCACCTCTTCGCCTGAAACTTCCGCGTCTGCCTCATCAGCACCTGATGTTAGCTCCGATTCACTGTCGGCGGCTTCGGTCTCCTCGAATTCGCTTGCCGCCATCTTCTCGAACTCTTCCATCGAAGGCAACTCGGCGAGATCCTTCAAACCGAAGCGCAGCAGGAATTCCTTTGTAGTTTTGTAAAGGATGGGCCGTCCGACAACCTGCTTGCGGCCCGACGTTGCAATCAGCTTGCGCGCCAGCAGCGAGCCAAAGACGCCCGATGAGTCCACACCGCGGATCTCGTTCACCTCAGGCGCGGTAACCGGCTGCTTGTAAGCGATCACGGCCAGGGTCTCGAGCGCCGGCAGCGAAAGCTTGAAAGCAGGCCTCAGGCTCTTCACAAAGGAGCGGACCGCGTCGTGATACTCAGGCTTGGTAGCCATCCGGTAGCCGCCCGCGATCTCGCGAATCTCAATGCCGCGGGCGTCAGTCGAGTAATCTTCAATAAGCTCATCAAGCATTTCGCGGATGACCAGGCGGACCTCGCGATCGCGTTGCCGCGCCGCCTGCTTTGCCGCCTCTTCCGGCGACAGTTCAGGAGATTCCGGAGCCGGCAGCTCTTCGGCCGTTTCAGCCGCAGCTTCTGAGCCGGTGGTCTCACTCGCGTCCGGCGCTTCGGATTGCGAATCGGCACTCGACTCCACTGCTGCGGATTGCGTTTCGGCCCCAGGCTCGCTGGCCGCTTCGAGCGCGGCGGCCTCTGCGGATTCCGCATTCACCTCCGCACCTTCTTCAACCTGCGGAGCGATCTCGGCCGTCAGTTCAATCTCAAGATAGCCAAAGGCCTTGTTGGTGAATGGCAGCGGTTCGGCAGCCGGTGCGGAGGCCTTGGCTTCGGCGGCGGCTTTCTCCTGCTCGGCGCGCCATTCCAGTGCCTCGTCGGCGAACAGCACCGCTAACTGGTTCAGCGTGACCGGTTCCTCGGCTGCATAGATTACAGCTTCAAGCTTTGCTTTCAGACTCATTCCTTAAAGACTCACCCTGGGGCCTGCAATCGACCTTGGCACGCGCGCCAAGGTGAATTACAGGCTCTATGTATGGTACCGGATACGCGGCGGGAGAAGAATGTGGATGAAAGGGCATTGAAAAGAGCAGAAAAAAGGCGTCCGGGGGTTGCCGGACGCCTGCGGAGGAGGCCTGATCTTATCGATCGGCCCCAACTTGAAGTTTGGCTAACTGGCAAACTGCCGGAAGAGCCAGAAGAGGGTGCCCGAGAGCAACGCGGCTACGGGCAGTGTAAAGACCCACGCGGCAGCGATGTTGCGAATGGTGGAGATTTGCAATCCGCTCTTGTTGGCGGCCATGGTGCCGGCCACGCCTGAGCTGAGCACGTGCGTGGTTGAAACCGGCAGGCCAAAGTTGTCGGCGGCAGAGATGGTCAACATTGCCACCAGTTCGGCACACGCGCCCTGCGCGTAGGTCAGGTGCTCCTTGCCGATCTTCTCGCCAACGGTGACCACGATGCGCTTCCAGCCCACCATGGTGCCGAGTCCCAACGCCAGGGCCACGGCTACCTTTACCCACGAAGGAATGAACTTGGTGGCTTTGTCCACCTTCGCCTTGTAATTGTTCAGAGCTGCCTGTTCGTCGGGGCTGAACGAGGGATTCTTGCTCTTCGCCATCAGGCGCAGCGATTCGCTGGTCACGTACATGTCGTTGCGGATGTTGGTCTGCTGGCCGGGAGGAACATGTTTGTAGTCGCCGTAGGCCTGCACCGCGCCTTCGAGATCCTTGATGCTTTCGCGCAGCGCGGTCATGGTGTCAGGCTGCAGTTGCTTGGTACGCAGGTACTCTGAGAGTTCAGTGCGCGCGTCGCCGCCCAGAATCGCCTTCGGGTCAACGTGCGCGCTCACAATCGTCGCCGCCTTGTCGGATGCAGCGATAAAGTCCTGCATATCTCTCGATGTGACGGCATGGTTCAGGGCGTAGGCCGTGGGGACGGTTCCGATAAGGATGAGCATAATGAGTCCCATGCCCTTCTGTCCGTCGTTGGAGCCGTGTGAGAAGCTTACGCCCGAGCAGGTGAGGATAAGCAGCAGGCGGATGGGCCACGGTGGAGGGGTGTTGTCTTTGGGCGCCGTATATAAAGCCGGATACTTGATGGTGAGCTTGGAGACATAGAACAGAAGCGCCGCGCAAGTGAAGCCCACGAGCGGAGAAATCAGCAGCACCTGGAAGACCTTGGTGGCCTGGGTCCAGTCGACGCCCGAGGTTCCCTGGCCTATGTTCATCAACTGGTTGGCGACGCCGACGCCGATGATGGATCCGACCATGGTATGGGAGCTCGAAGCCGGCAAACCCAGCCACCAGGTGCCAAGGTTCCACAAAATGGCGGCAATGAGCAGGGCGAACACCATGGCAAAACCCGCGCCGGAACTGACCTTGAGGATCAACTCAACGGGGAGCAGCGTGATGATGCTGAAGGCCACAGCTCCAGAGGAAATCAGCACGCCGGTCAGGTTGCACAGGCCCGACCACACAACCGCGATGTTGGGTTCCAGCGAGTGGGTGTAGATGACGGTCGCAACGGCATTGGCGGTGTCGTGGAAGCCGTTAACGAATTCAAATCCGAGCGCGATGATCAGCGCTACACCGAGCAGCACATACGGCCAGATGCTGACGATGACGATGTTCTTCAGATCGCCGGCCACGTGGAAGCCGATATAGGACACGCCGCCGATCAGAGCGACCAGCACAACGATCGTGCTTATCCAAGCGGAGGATTTCTTCATTTTGCGGTCAAGCAGCGATGCGCCCGAGTGCGGGCTATCGACCGTCGTAGCCAGATCTGACATACGGGATGCTCCAGATTGGAAGTGCGCCGGGCGATGTGGGGGTATATTGTCCGGACCTAGAAAGGGATATACGACTCAGATGAAAGGAGGATGAATTGTGGGAAAACCGGAGGCAGAGGCAGGTGGGCAAGTTTCCGCCGGATACCTGTCGGCAATCCGGCGGAAGGTGGTGAAAAGAGAGAGCTAGGAAATCGCGTGGAACAGGCAGTAGAGCAGTCCCGACAGCAGCGCGGCTGCGGGCAGCGTAAACACCCAGCCGGCGGCAATATTGCGAACCGTCGCCAGTCTAACGCCGCTGCCGTTTGCAGCCATGGTGCCGGCCACTCCGGAGCTGAGGATGTGGGTGGTTGAAACCGGAAGCCCCCAGCTGTTTGCCGCGAAGATCGTCACCATCGCCACCAGCTCGGCGCTCGCTCCCTGGCCGTAGGTCAGATGCTCCTTGCCAATGCGCTCACCGACCGTGACCACGATGCGCCTCCATCCCACCATGGTCCCAAGGCCGAGGGCCAACGCCACGGCTACTTTCACCCAGTCGGGGATATATTTGGTCGATTTGTCCAGTTTTGCCCGGTAACGGTCCAGGACCTTGCTCTCAACGGGTGTAAAAGCCGGTTGACCGCTTTTCTCCATCAGGCGGAGGGTTTCGCTCACCACATACATGTCGTTGCGGACGTTGGCCTGTTCACCGGCAGGCACTGAGTTAAGCGCCTTGTAGGGGGCAACTTCCTCGTCGAGCTGATTCACCAGCTGGCGCAGCGCCGGAATGGTTTCGGGCTGCACGTTGCCGGTGCGAATGTAGTCGAGGAGGTTGCTGCGCGGATCGGGCGGGTCGGCCATCGCCGGGCTCACATAGTGATCCAGAATGGTCCCGGCCTGGGCTGAGGCAGCAATAAAGCTCTGCACCTCGGCGGGACTGACGGCGTGGTTCAACGCATAAGCCGTCGGGACTGTGCCGATAAGAATCAGCATGATGAGCCCCATGCCCTTTTGGCCGTCGTTTGAGCCATGGAAGAAGCTCACCCCGGTGCAGGTAAGCATGAGCAACCCGCGGACATGCCACGGCGGCGGCTGATTCTTCACAGGAGCCTGATACAACTCCGGTATTTTGATCAGCCGTTTTGCGACAAATATCAGAAGGCCGGCAAGGACAAAGCCGATCAGTGGAGAAATCAGCAGAGCCTTGAGAACCTTGATCGCCTGCACCCAGTCCACACCCGAGGTCCCTATGTGAGGATTGAGCAACTGGTTCGCCAAGCCGACTCCGATGATGGAGCCGACCATGGTGTGGGAACTCGACGCAGGCAGTCCCAGCCACCATGTGCCCAGGTTCCAGAGGATAGCTGCGATAAGCAGGGCAAAGATCATGGCGAAGCCGGCGCCCGAGCTCACCTTGAGTATCAGCTCGACCGGCAGCAGGGTGATGACGGCGTAGGCAACGGTTCCCGACGAAAAGAGGACGCCGGCAAGATTGCACACCCCCGACCAGACCACGGCCACGGTGGGCTCAAGTGAGTGCGTGTAAATGACAGTCGCTACAGCATTGGCTGTGTCGTGGAAGCCGTTGACGAATTCAAAACCGAGCGCGATTGAAAGAGCCACCGCCAGCAGAAAGAAAGGCCAGATGCCGCTGATGGTTGCGCTATTGAGGTCTTGGGTAACGTGGAAGCCGATAAAGGACATTCCGGCAAGAAGAGTGCAGCAGAAGAACACGATGCCTGCCCGGCTCGACGAACTCTTCCGCGTGCTGTCGAGCAGAGATTTGCCGCGTGGCATTACTTCAACAGCCGTCGCTAGGTCGGCCATCAGAAATCACCAATGCGTCCGGAGAGATTCCGGGTGCGCTTGGTCCTCCTCAAAAACTTGAAAACCAAATTGAATGGGAAATGCACAGGTTGTCGTGCGGGAGACGAGCAATGAGGGCGGAATAAATTGACGTCCATAAAATTCCAACGGAGAGCAAACGCGTTGGCCGCTAGCACTTTCACGACCGATGAAATGTGTGATTGAGCTACAACTGATTCTACACCGCCTGTTAAAGGACGATGAAAAATCGAGCCATATGGTGGAATTGGACCGCTCAGTGAGCCGCGTACGAGGCTGGTATTCGATGGTAA
>DATJSB010000208.1:0-22350 GCA_035504315.1 Occallatibacter sp. | reverse complement strand
ATAGCAAACGCACGACTGCTCGTCAGGAAACCACGCGCGAAACTGCTGCCAAGTCCCTGGATAATCAGGCTGCTTCGCGACTTCAGGCGTGCGAACCACAATATCTTGAGTCTACTGTATTAAGGCAGCTACCCCACTTTGCCATTAAGGTGGGAGACCACGAATCTCAATGTGTCGGCACTTGGTCTTGTTTCTTCCTAGCCGCTGAGGGACTGTCTTTCCGAGGATAAAGCTGTAAAGAAAAAGAAGGGACACTACACTAGACCCCGCTTGCCTTTGCCGATAATTTCCCGCATTTGCGCTACATTTGAAATCGGGGTATTAATGACCGGCACAGAGCCAAGCTCGCGGGACTCTACCGGGGAAGCCAGAACCACCTTTGCTATGAGGGACTTGAGATTGAAGTTCTTCAAAATAGGGTACTTAGTTGAGATGCGTGTCTGCAACCTTACTGAATGTAGGGATTTGCAGAAACCACCCCGGGGGTGGGGCGGGGGTGTACCCACGGGGCCGGAATCTCAGGCGGCGCACACCACGACTCGCCAGCTCCGCTATGTCTCTACTGATTCACTCCGCTGGCGAGGAATCCACCATCGACAACCAGCACCTGCCCGGTCACAAACGACGCGCTGTCGGATGCGAGGTAGACTGTGGCGCCGATCAGCTCTTCGGTTTTGCCAAATCGGCCCATCGGCGTACGCATCAGCAGCTCCTGCCCGCGCGGCGAACTGTCGAGCAACTTGGCGTTCAAGTCGGTGCGAAAGACGCCCGGCGCCACGGCATTTACGGTCACGCCCTTCTTTGACCACTCCACCGCCAGCGAGCGCGTGAGCGATGCGACGCCCGCCTTGCTGGCTGCGTAAGCGGCAACCTCGCTCAGCGCCACAAAACTGTTGAGCGAAGCAATGTTGACGATGCGTCCGTAGCCGCGCTCCAGCATCGGCCGCCCGAAGACCTGGCACGCGCGCAGCGTGCCCGTAAGGTTGGTGTTGATGATGTTATTCCAGTCCTCTTCGCCGATGTCGATGGTCGGCGTGCGTTTGATAATGCCGGCGCAGTTTACCAGGATGTCGGCCTTGCCGAACTTTTCGAGCACGCCGGCCAGCAGCCGCTCCAGCGAGCCGCGATCACAGACGTCTGCAGGTTGGCGTAGAGTCTGCCGCCCCAGCCGCTCGATCTCAGCCGCGGTTTCATTCACTTGCTGCTCGCGTCTTGCGGTCGCGATTACGTCTGCGCCGGCTTCAGCGAGCCCCAGGCTTAATGCGCGGCCAATGCCGGATGTGCCTCCGGTGACGACCGCGGTCTTTCCTTCAAGATTGAAAATCTGACTCGTCATGATTTCTCCAGTAAAAACCCCGTCTCTCTTGATGCGAACTGCAATTCAGTCTCACAGCCGGCTCTTGTGCGCCCACAACCCCAGCCCGGGATTGGCAACAAAGAAAACTTCTTCGCCGTCCACAGTATTCCATCCGTGCTGCAACTTCGCCGGATCATACCGCTTGAGCATCGTCTTCAGATCGCCGTAACCGTACCCAACGCCCTCAATCTCTTCACGGGACAGATTTCCCGGGCACCACGTGATTTTGAACCTGTCTTCGGAGCTGGCATGAATCAGGTGCGCGGCAGCGCTCAGATCGGCGGCCAGATCGGGATTCTCCTTGACCAGCTCGAGCGTGTGCGGCGTGCCGCGGTAACCGTACTTTCGAATCAGCACGTCGATGCCCTTGTCTTCGCCGAACTCGCGCACGCCCGGCGCCAGTATGATGAGCTCCGCGCCGTCGGCCAGAGCCATGCGTGTGCGATAGACGGCCTTGTTGCCGATCCACGTTGAATGAAACTCGTGCGGATTGAGATACACGACAGCTTTCTTGATCTGCCTCTCGACAATCTCGAAGTTCACCTTCAGGCTGACCTCGGCCGCGCGCAGAAACACCTCGCGGTCGTCGCCGATAAACAGCCCGCGCACGGCAAGGCCGCCATCATCCCCCCGCCCCACAACCGTGTGCACGTAAACGATGGGCAGATTGGTGAGAAAATGCTCCGCCGCGTAGTCGAACACTTTGCGCACCGGGTTTTCGGCCCGGCCCATGATGCGCTCCATGCCGTAAACGGCGCCGAGGTAGTGGCTGCGATTGATGCTTTCGCGCCCGCCCGTGCCCACCACAATGTTCTTGGTGTAGTTGGCCATGCCGATCACCTCGTGCGGCACCACCTGGCCAATGGACAGAATCAGATCGAAGCGGCCGCGCGAGATAAGCTTGTTTACCTGTGCGGGCCAGGAATAATTCAGCTTGCCTTCAGACTGTTCGTAGATGAACTCGGCCGGCACTTCGCCCAACGTCTCGATATCGGTGCGCCAGTTGTGCACGCGGAACAGATCCTTCGGAACCCCGGCAAACATGCTCGCAATCTGGTCGTCGCGCAAGGGGGTGTGCGTTCCAATCGCCGGGAGAACCGCCTTGAGCCGCTCGCCATAGTGCTCAAATACGAAACGCGTGAGCAGGCCAGCCTGCGAGTGCTCGCGGCTCTGATCGGGCGGCACGGCCAGCACTGCATTACGCTGACCGAGTTTGGCGAGCGCGTCGGTGACTAGCTCACGCATCTGCTGATGCGTGAGTGCGGTTTCAGTGCTTCCAACTGCGCAGTAGAGGCTCATGCCGCGATTTTTTCCTTTCTCCGCTAATCGATCTGCGCGGTCGCCAGCCTGGGCGTAATCAAGTGAATGATCACCAGCGCTAACGGGTAAGCGACGCACGCAACGACGAAGAGCGGCACGTAGCTGTTGGTAAATTTCACAATGTATCCCGTTGCAAACTGTAACAAAGCTCCGCCGACTGCCCCCGACATGCCGCCAATGCCGATAACGCTGCCGACCGCCGCCTTGGGAAACATGTCGGACGGCAGAGTGAACAAATTGGCAGACCACCCCTGATGCGCGGCGGCGGCCAGACCCACCAGCGCCACCACGACCCAAAGGTGATGAATGGATGGAGCCGCAATGACCGGTACGACGCACAGCGCGCAGATCAGCATGGCAGTCTTGCGCGCCACGTTAGGGCTTTTGCCCGCGTTGAGCAGAGAGGAGGAAATCCATCCGCCAGCGATACTGCCCACGGTGGAAACGCTATACACGATAACCAGCGGAAGCCGGTTCGAAGACAAGCTAAGCCCGAAGGTCGACTGCAGATAACGAGGCAGCCAGAAAAGATAGAACCACCAAATGGGATCGGTGAGAAACTTACCGATAGCGAACGCCCAGGTTTCTTTACGCGGCAAGACGCGACTCCAAGGTACGGTTTCGAGCTTTTCAGCCGGGTCGCTGAGAATCAAGTCCAATTCAGATTTGGAAACCGCGCGATGGTTCTCCGGCCGGCGATAGTAGATGAGCCAGCAGAGCAGCCAGATAATGCCGAAAGCGCCCGTGACAACAAACGCGCCGCGCCAGGTGACCAGCACTACAAGAGCGGGGACCAGCAGCGGCACGGCAATGTTGCCGATGTTGGCTCCGGAGTTAAAAATGCCGGTGGCCAATGCGCGTTCGCGCTTCGGAAACCACTCGGCAACCGTCTTGATGCAGGCGGGAAAGTTGGCCGCTTCGCCCAGACCGAGAATGAACATGGCGATGCCGAAAGTGGTGACCGAAAACGCCGCACCCGGCAGCATCGCTGCTACGCTCCAAAGGCCGATGGCGATCGCGAATGCTTTGCGCGTCCCGAGCTTGTCTGTAAGTCCGCCGGCCACCAGCATGCCAATGGCGTAAGCCACCTGGAATGCAGTCAGGATGTACCCGTATTTGACGCTGTTGAGCCCGGGGATGATGCCTTCGAGAAATTTCTCAAGGTACGCGATGACGCCGCGATCCACGTAAGCGATCACGGTGGCCAAAAACAGAAACGCGCAGATCACCCAGCGCTGATGAGATGTGCGGTCCTCTGAGCCGAAGGTTCGAAAAAACGAGCGTGATTTCGTGCCTGTTGTCGCCATGAAGCTCCGATGCTTACGAGGCAATCCGGGAAATGCACGGCTGGGAGCGGCGGACGCTACAGCCGGTACGCCTTCTTCACCAGGCCGTACGCCAATTCGTGCGCCACCTCGAATGCTTCGTCCTCATCGAGGCGATGTTCGGCGACCAGCTGGCCCAGAAACGCGCAATCGATCCTGCGCGCCACGTCGTGCCGCGATGGAATGGAAAGAAATGCCCTCGTGTCGTCGTTGAATCCAACCGTGTTGTAGAAGCCTGCCGTCTCAGTCGCCTGCTGACGGAATCGCAACATGCCCTCAGGGCTGTCGTGGAACCACCATGGCGGACCCAACCGCAGGCATGGATAATGGCCGGCCAGCGGCGCCAGTTCGCGGCTGTACGTTGTCTCGTCCAGCGTGAACAGGATGAGGGTCAAATTTTTCTCGTTGCCGAACCGGCCCAGCAGCGGCCTGAGTGCAGTGACGTAATTAGTCGGCTGTGGAATGTCGGCCCCCATGTCGCGGCCGTAGCGCGCAAAGATCAAGGGATTGTGATTGCGCACCGCACCGGGATGAATTTGCATCACCAGGCCGTCTTCCACGCTCATGCGGGCCATTTCCGTCAGCATCTGCGCACGGAAGAGCTCGCGGTCGGCTTCGGTTGTCGAGCCGGCGAGAACTTTCTTAAAGAGGATCTCCGCATCGGTGCGATCCAGGTCCGCGGTCAGCGCCGTTGGGTGCCCATGATCCGTCGACGTGCAGCCCAGCGTCTTGAATCGTGCACGCGTCTTGAATAGGGCATTCAGATAGCCGCTCCATGTTGAAGTATCTTCGCCGTTCTGATCGCCAAGCTTGGCCAGCGACTCCATAAATCCGGGGAAATCCGGATCGACAACCGGATCGGGACGGAATGCTGGAATAATTCGCCCCTTCCATCCAGAGTCGCGAATGGTTTGGTGATTCTTCAAATCGTCGAGCGGCGAATCGGTCGTAGACAGCACCTCGATCCTGAATTGCTCAAACAGAGCGCGCGGCAAGAATGCGGGCGTTTTCAGATCTTCCTGAATCGTGTCGTAGTAAAGATCGGCTGTCTTCTCGCTCAGCCGTTCGGTCAACCCGAAGAGATTCTGGAACGCATGGTCGAGCCAGATGCGCGTGGGAGTTCCGCGGAACAGGTAGTAGTTGCTGGCGAAGATGCGCCAGACCTTGCGCGGCTCCTTAACCCGCGGCTGCCCGATCTCAAGATCGTCGAGCGAGATGCCCTGGCTGTAGAGCATGCGAAAGACGTAATGATCGGGCTGCACGAACAGCGTTGCGGGATCGGGGAATGGTGCGTTCGATGCGAACCAAGCTGCCTGAGTGTGTCCGTGGGGACTTACGATGGGTAAATCGCGGACTTCCTGATAAATGGCCCGGGCAACTTTGCGAGCCGAAGGTTCAGAAGAAAACAACCGATCATCATCAATCAGCATGGCATTAATTCTACTGCCCAAGGATGCAGATGCGGATCGTCGTTTTCAAATTGAGGTCAGACCTCTTGTTTTGCGGGGCGGCTTGCAGAATAAGGGGATTTCAATGGGAAATTTTCTCGCAAAACCAACAAAAATAACATGCTGCATCTATTGCCAAGTATTCCCAAGGCAATATAAGGGCTGGTCCTCCCAGGCAACGAATTCATCAGGTGGGATCAACCGCACACCGCACGCGTGCAAGTGGTCGACCACAACCATTCCATGACCGGGAGTGGTGTGCGCAGCCCAGTCGCAGGATGCCATTGGAAAAGGAGTTTGCGCGTAGCGTTAACTCTCGGCGGATCCAAGGGGGGGCGGCAAGGCTATATTGACTGTTAGTGAATGTGAGGAACAATGAAGACCGTTTTGATGGCCGATCGCGCGCGCTATGAGGGAATGAACACAGCCGAACTGCGCGAGACCTTTCTGCTCGATCAGCTCTATGCGCCCGGCGAGATTCATTTCAATTACATCGATCTCGATCGCGCGATGGTGGGCTTTGCCGCGCCCCTCGCCGAGCCCATCGCCCTCCCCACTTACCCCGAGCTGCGCGCCAGTTTTTTTACCGAACGGCGCGAGATGGGCGTGCTGAATATCGGGGACCTAGGTGCCGTCACGGTTGATGGCAAGGCATACTCGCTCGACAACCTCGATGTGCTTTATATCGGCCGCGGAAACCGCGAGATTCTGTTTGCGTCAAAGAACGCGGCAGCTCCCGCAGTCTTCTATCTGCTCAGTTACCCGGCGCATTCTGTCCATCACGTAGCTCTGGTGCGCAAGGCCGAGGCCACGCCAACCGAGCTTGGCTCTTTTGAGACTTGCAACAAGCGCACCATTACCAAGTACATTCACCTCGAGGGCGCGCGAAGCTGCCAGCTGGTGATGGGGGTAACACATCTGGCGCCAGGCTCCAACTGGAACACGATGCCTCCGCACACCCACATGAGGCGTTCAGAGATATACATGTACTTCAACCTGCCACCCGAGGCGCGCGTGGTTCATCTGATGGGCCCTCCGGACGAGACGCGGCACCTGGTGGTAGCCGACAAAGAGGTGGCTGTCTCACCTGGGTGGTCAATCCACGCCGGGGTGGGCACACGGGCCTACAGCTTTTGCTGGGGCATGGGCGGCGAGAACCAGGACTACGCCGATATGGACCCCGCGCCGGTGGAGAGCCTGCGGTAGGGAACGGCCAATAGTTTTTCAATCGTAGCGCAGTGCCATCATCGGATCGATCTTCGTGGCTCTCCGCGCCGGTAGCCAGCACGCCAGCACGGTAGCCGCCACCATGACGCACGGTGCGATGCATAGAACCATCGGTTCGTTCGAGCTTAAGCCAAATAAGAGGCTGGCCATGATCCTGCGCAAAAAGATCGCGCCCACGACTCCGATGACCGAACCTGCGATCGCCCACTGCGTTCCCTGTTGAAGCACGAGGCGGACGACATCCCAGGTATTCGCGCCCAGAGCAATGCGAACGCCGATCTCCCTGGTGCGCTGCGAGACCGTGAATGCCATAACCGCGTACACTCCAACCGCAGCCAGAACCAAAGCCAGCAACGAGAATCCCCCCAGTAGCATGAGATCGAATTTCCGCAGTGAATCGGAGTCTGAGACCATCGATTCCATTGTTTTCACGTCATAGACAGGAGATTGTGAATCCACGCCGGCGACCGCGGCTTTGATTGCATGGAGCAAATCTGCCTCATGTTGCGGACTGCGGACTGCAATTGCCATGCTCGCTTCAACCAGTGGGCGCATCGAATCGGGCACCTGGGTGTAGGGATAATAAGCCGTCGGCTCAATCGCCACATCGGCGCCCCAGTGGCGTACATCCGCGACCACCCCGACTACCTGGCACCAATCGCCCCCTTTGACCCTCGGCTTCAATCGCTTGCCAACGGCGTTCTTATCCGGCCAGTACTTACGCGCAAGGCTTTCGCTCACAATCACCACGTGCGTGGAGTCAGCCGTGTCTTGTTCATCAAAAGCGCGCCCCTGCAGCACGGGTAACTTAAGCGTGCGGAAATAATCCTCGCTCACAGCCCTGTACCGAGTCACAACTTCTCCCTGCATTGGCGCCGCCGTATTGCCTTCCGTGTCGATGGGCATTGAGGGATCGGTGCCGCTGAGCGGAAGATCGCGAGCCACGGCCGCCGATTCCACACCGGGTATCGCGCGCACTCGAGCTACAACATCGTGGTAGAAATCCGAAATCCGTGGCCCGCTCAATTGCGAAGGCGCGGCAATTCTGAAACTCAGCACCTGCTCGGGAACAAAGCCGAGTTTCACGCTCCGGAGCGACCACAAACTTTTCAGCGCCAATCCCGTTCCGATCAGCAGCATGCACGCAAGCGCGGTCTCAGTCATCACCAGCAGCGAACGGTGCCGGCCGAATCCACGGCCAGCCGAACCGGCATGCTGCCGCAGACTCTCATTCACATCCACGCGCGCGGCCTCGACGGCCGGCACAAGGCCGAACAGAACACCCACAATCGCAGAGATCAGCAGCGTATACGCCAGGGCCGTCGCGTCGACGCCGGTCTGTTCGATGCGCGGTGCTGAAGGCGGATGAAGAGCCAGCACCAGTCGGAGCAGAAGAAATGCGAGGCCAACGCCGCACACACCGCCGGCGCACGCCAGCAGCAGGCTCTCGGTAAGCAGCTGGCGCATGATCCGCATCGGAGCCGCGCCGAGCGCAGTGCGGACCGCCATCTCTCTCCGGCGGCCTGCACCCCGGGCAAGCAGAAGATTGGCGACATTGGCGCAGGCGATCAGCAGCACAAATTCCACGCAGCCCATCAACATCACCAGCGCGGGCCGCACATTACTGGTGAAGGCATCGCCAAGAGTCTGCAGGAAAACACCGAAACCGACATCGCTGCTCGGATTTTCGCGGTGCAAACGAGTCGAAACGGCGTCGAGTTCGCTGCGCGCCTGCTTCAGGCTCAGTTCATCCGGCAGGCGGATAATGCCGCTCAGCCAATGGACATTCGGGGATGAACCGATTCCGCTGTCGCGCCGCAACTGAAGTAGCGTCCACAGCAACTCCTTGTCATCAAGGCCGTTGAATCCGGCGGGCATGACACCGATCACGGTGTGAGGCACTCCATCAATCTGAATGGGTTTCCCGACAATGTGAGGATCGGCGCCAAAACGGTTTCTCCAGAATGCGTAGCTGAGCATCACGAACTGACCAGCTCCGGATTGATCCTCTTGCGGAGAAAAGAGCCGGCCCAACAACGGCTGCACGCCGAGAACCGGAAAGAAGTCATAAGAAACCACTCCCCCTGAAATGCGCTGCGGCGGCTCTCCAGGGCTGCTGATATTGAACTGCCATGAGACATGCGCTCCCATATGGGCCACCAATCCGCCTTGTTGTTTCCAGTCAAGGAAGTCTCGAGTGGAGAAGAGATTGGCGGCCCCGTTCCCTTGGCGTTGCGACACAAACAGTAGTCGCCCTGAATCGGGGAAGGGCCACGATCTCAGAAGGACCGAGTGAACCACGCTGAACATTGCGGTATTGGCGCCGATGCCAAGCGCAAGTGTAAGCACGGCCGCAACCGTGAAGCGCGGAGACTTTGCCAGCGAGCGGACGCCGAAACGAATGTCCTGGAGTAACTTACCCATGTCTGGAGCGACCTCCTTAAAAGAGACGACGAGCCGGGGTGGTCGTTAGAGGCGCGCGAAGAAGAAATCACTTGGGCGCCCGCATCCCACAAAAGTTCGCCGCCCACACTCAAATGCGGAATGTTGTTTGAGCTGCGCCGTGCTACGATCATTCCAATTGAGCCAATAGATCAGGCGAGCGGTTTATAAAGCCTCCAGAGGGAATCCAGCGGGTTATAGATAGAATCTCCCGCGAGTACGGCTCCTCCGGACCGTTCACCATCCCCGCCGCAGATATCCGACACCGCTGCCGGACGGCTCATTTAGATAATTAGAGGCTCTTGTTTGTGAAAAGAGTGCTGCCGTTTTTGCCGTTCCTTCTTTTCGTTGCTTCGTTCTCTTGCGTTGCGCAAAATTCCGTGTCGTCCATCGAAACCCTGAAAAGCTCTTATGCCGCCTCGGGCAGCATCGTGGTCCTGGGCGGAAACACAATCGTAATTGAGCCCAAGATGCCGGCGCCGGTGTGCGGGCTGCCGAAGACCGAGAACGGCAAGACGACGTGGCAGTTTTACTCATTCCCTCTCGCGTCCATCACAGTTCCGCTTACCGAGGTGGACGAAACGCTGATTAGCGAGGACCGCGTGTTTACCGGTTCCGACCCGGACAAAAGCTATAAGCCGGGCGACAAGGGCGACACCACGATGATCGTGATCGCCGGCATCGAGGGCAAGCAATTCCACACGCTCACCTACGACCGCGACAAGTTCCTGCAGCTTAGCCCTGGGCCGCATTCGGGCAAGGACTTCGACCAGGCGCCGGACACCACTGTGGCATTCGGACTGACGTTCTCAGATCCGGCCTCGGCGCGGGCCTTTGAGGTCGCGCTGCGGGATGCGGTACTGGAAGCCAAGGCACAGGCACGGACCGAGCGACCCTAGCCCCTTTCGACTCAATCGGGCAAACCAGCCCATTGCCCATCCTTGCGGTGCAAGTTGCCGCAGGGGTGGGATACGCACATTGAACCCTTACCTCTCTTGTCCACTCTTCAGCTTGGGCACAAATCCTTCTGCTCCGGGCGTCAGCAGTCCGGCCTGGGCGTAGGTCAGCAGCTTGTCGCGGGTGTCGGTAATGTCGAGGTTGCGCATGGTGAGCTGTCCGATGCGGTCGCGCGGCGAGAAAGCAGAGTCAGTCTTCTCCATCGAAAGCCGCTCGGGTTTGAAGGTCAGGTTCGGTGACTCGGTATTGAGAATCGTGTAGTCGTTGCCGCGGCGCAGCTCGAGCGTGACCGTGCCGGTGACGGCGGCGGCCACCCAGCGCTGCGCGCTCTCGCGCAGCATGATGGATTGCGGATCGAACCAGCGGCCCTGATAGAGTAGCCGGCCGAGCTTGCGGCCGTTCTCGCGGTACTGCTCGATGGTGTCTTCGTTGTGGATGCCGGTGATGAGGCGCTCGTAAGCGATGTAGAGCAAGGCCAGCCCCGGCGCCTCGTAGATGCCGCGGGATTTTGCTTCAATAATGCGGTTCTCAATCTGATCGCTCATGCCCAGCCCATGCCGGCCGCCGATGCGGTTGGCCTCGAGCAGCAATTCGACGTTGTCGGCGAAGTCTTTGCCGTTAAGGGCGACGGGCGTGCCCTCGTGGAAGGTGACGGTCACCTCTTCGGGCTCTACGTCGACATCGCTGCGCCACGAGGCCACACCCATGATGGGAACCACGATCCTCATGTTGCTCGAGAGGTGTTCGAGGTCTTTGGCTTCGTGTGTCGCGCCCAGCAGGTTTGAGTCGGTTGAGTAGGCCTTCTCGGCCGACATCTTGTAGGCGAAACCGGTCTTCTGCATGAAGGCAGACATCTCGGCGCGGCCGCCCAGTTCGTCGATGAATGCGGGATCGAGCCACGGCTTGTAGATCTTGAGGTCGGGGTTGACGAGCAGGCCGTAGCGATAGAAGCGCTCAATGTCGTTGCCCTTGAAGGTTGATCCGTCGCCCCATACGCTCACGTCATCTTCCTTCATAGCGGCGACGAGCATGGTTCCAGTGACGGCGCGGCCAATGGGAGTGGTGTTGAAGTAGGCGACGCCGGCCGTGGTGATGTGGAAGGCTCCGGCTTGCAGCGCGGCGAGGCCTTCGCGGACAAGCTGCGCGCGGCAGTCGATGAGGCGCGCGTTCTCGGCGCCGTAGTGCAGAGCGGCGCGGGGAATCGCGTCGTAGTCGGCTTCGTCGGGCTGGCCGAGGTTCGCGGTGTATGCATACGGGCGCGCGCCCTTCAGCTTCATCCAGTGCAGAGCGGCCGAGGTGTCGAGGCCGCCAGAAAAGGCGATGCCGACCTTCTGGCCGACGGGAAGATTTTCAAGGATGTTTGACATTGCGAGGGCGCTCCAGCAAACAGGGCAGAGTTGGATCGAAAGCCAATCCCTATTTTACGGGCGCGAAGTTGGCGCATGTTGAACGCGGAATCTGGCGCCGGAATTCTACGAAAAATGGCCTGAAAGGATGTCTTTGAGGGCAAAAACGCGCTCTAATATCACGGCAATTTGGCTGGTTGCATTCCATAACACATTGATTTATATAGCGCCGTGGCCCCAGTTTGCACAGCTGCACAGCGGCTGGCAGGGGGGGTGGGGGGGTTAATTTTCTGGTAAACAAATCCCAGTTTTCAACTCCGAAATGCAGGTGTGGAGTATCGGCGAAAGGGCTAGGCGCCGCGGCTGGACGAATGTCTGCATGAGAGTATTATGCGCCGGGATGCGGAAATTGACGGCAAAGAGGCGTTGGCAGAGCTAGAGAGCAGCAGGTTGGTGGGTTGAGCAAGAGCGATGAGTCTCGAAGGAACCCTCAGCAGGCCTGGACGCGAATGTGGCCGTCTTGCGCGTAGGCCAGCAGCCTGCGATCGCGTGTGACGATGACGTGGCCGTGGAGACGGGCGGTGGCAGCGATGATGCGGTCCGCCGGGTCGGAGGGCGGCGTGCCGGGTAATGTGGTTGATGCGAGCAACTCGGCCGGCGTGAGCGGTGAGAGACGAACGCCCGGCAGAGCCAGCAGGCTTGCGAACCAGGCATCGGGCGCGAGTGTGAGCATAAGTCGCCCTTTGGCGGCGAGGGTGCCGACCTCCCACGCAGTGAACGGCGAGACATAAACGCCCAGGTTGGCTCGCCGGGCGGCGCGGATGGCGTTGAGCGATTGGGAGGACATGGGAGCGCCCGCCATGAGCCAGAGCGCCGCGCAGGTGTCGAGCAATATTGAAGATGCCGGTGCAGGCACTTACTGCTCCGCGTCCCAGGCTTCGCCTGTTGGCTCAGTGAGATCGACGCCCGGCGCCACGGTGACAGTGCCGCGCATCGCACCCCAGAGGTCTTGCACATCTGCCGGTTCGTTCTCAACGGGAACGATAGCAGCGACGGCGCGGTTGCGCTTGAGCAGAAGCACGCGTCCGGTCTTGCCCTGCGCCACGTCGTCAATGAGGCCGAGACACTTCGACTTGAAGGCCGTTACGCCGACGGCGGTCTCATCGTTGGAGCGAGCGGGCATGGTGTTCTCCTATATGGTCCATTTTACATGGACCATTATAAAAGCGCAAAGAGAGATTAATTAGGTGGCTTTGAAGGAGTAAGGCTTCCTTTTTCATCTGTTCGGAACCACTGCCCATCTAAACACTCCCCGTATTCGCCCTGTCGCTCAATCCGGCACCCAACGCACACGAGCGGGCCCACGTCGCTATATTGGTCCCTGAAATTGATGGCGCAGGAGTATTTCATCGGCACAACGATACGACCTTTCGGATCAGCGTAGCCGTACTTGCCATCTCGCTCGATTGTTACAAGCCCATGATGAAAATTGTCCGGGCCGTTGTCGACCAACGCTACGTCGCGGATGACAATTCGTCCGCTATGGTTGACATAGACCCCTCCAAATTCATTGATCCAAAAGGCGGAGAGGCCATATCGATTGAACGAGGGATGCATCCAGTATTTCGCGGGAATAAAAAGGACGCCGTTTCGGTTCTCGACTACACAGGCCGGCATGACTGGCGTGTCGATGTCCTGAACGACGCAAGCCTTCTGACTTGGTGATTGCGAGAAGCCGCGCGGACAAACGCCCGAATTGGGGACCAGAGTAGAGGCAAGGATGAAGTAAACGGCAGACCGATTGAAATTACACAATGGCCACCTCCGATTTTCGAAGCAATTTTAATACGGACGTGGCTCAATGAAAGCACGGCGGCGATTCCCGAAAGGAAATCGCCGCAGAATCACTGACCACTAACCCCTGTCTTTACACGTTGTAAGTTGTCGAAGAGACGCGTCCACCATGCCCGGTCCAGTTGGTGTGGAAGAACTGGCCGCGGGGCTGGTCAATGCGCTCGTAGGTGTGCGCTCCGAAGAAGTCGCGCTGCGCCTGGAGGAGGTTTTGCGGCAGGCGCTCGGTGCGGTAGCCGTCGAAGAAGTTGAGCGCGGTTGAGAAGGCCGGCGTGGGCACGCCCATCCTGACCGCGTGCACCAGCGCCTTGCGCCACGAGGCCTGGTACTTGTTGAGCAGGCGCGAGAAGTATTTGTCGAGCAGCAGATTGTCGAGGTTTTTGTTCTTCTTGAAGGCGTCTTTGATTTTGCCGAGGAACTGGCTGCGAATGATGCAGCCGCCGCGCCACATCAATGCGATGCCGCCCATGTTGAGGTTCCAGTTGTACTCCTTGGCTGCGGCGCGCAGCAGCATGTAGCCCTGCGCGTAACTGACAATCTTGGAGCAGAAGAGCGCGCGGCGCACGTCTTCAATGAACTTGGCGCGGTCGCCTGGATTTGGTTTTGATTTTGGCCCGCGCAGGACTTTCGATGCTTCGACGCGCTCTTCTTTGAGAGCGGAGAGGCAGCGGGCGAAGACGCTTTCGCCGATGAGCGTGACAGGCTGGCCGTTGTCGAGCGCCCCGATCACGGTCCACTTGCCGGTGCCTTTCTGTCCAGCGGTGTCGAGAATCTTGTCGACGAGCGGGGTGCCGTCTTCATCTTTCTTGGCGAAGATCTGCGACGAGATTTCGATGAGGTAGCTGTCGAGCTCGCCCTTGTTCCAGTCGACAAACACATCGTGCAGCTCGTCGGGAGTGAGGCCGAGGCCGTGCTTGAGCAGGTCGTAGGCCTCGCAGATGAGCTGCATGTCGCCGTACTCGATGCCGTTGTGCACCATCTTGACGTAGTGGCCGGCGCCGTCTTCGCCCACCCAGTCGCAGCAGGGGGTGCCGTCTTCAACCTTGGCGGCGATGCCCTGGAAGATGGGCTTCACAAACGGCCACGCAGCGGGATTGCCGCCGGGCATGATGGAGGGTCCGCGGCGCGCGCCCTCTTCGCCGCCGCTCACGCCGGTGCCGATGAAGAGGATGCCTTTTTCAGCGAGCGATTTGGTGCGGCGGTTGGAGTCGGTGAAGAGCGAGTTGCCGCCGTCGATGAGGATATCGCCGGGCTCGAGGTGCGGCAGGATGTGGTCGATCATCTGGTCGACGGTGTCGCCGGCCTTGACCATGAGCATGACGCGGCGCGGGCGCTTGAGCAGGGCGATGAACTCCTCCATGGAATGCGCGCCAACGACTTGCGTGCCTTTGGCCTCGTTGTTGACGAAGTCGTCGACTTTGGAGACGGTGCGGTTGAAGACCGCGACCTTGAATCCGTGGTCGTTCATGTTGAGGACGAGGTTCTGTCCCATGACGGCAAGACCGATGAGGCCGATATCGCAGGTTGGGTCTGGCATGAGTGTCTCCGAAGGTCGATTTTAACAGTGCGCAGTGAACAGTGAGCGGTGGACAGAGCCGGACCGTGCGCCGCGCCCTTCACAGAGAGCGAGCCCGGGCCTTAGTATTTGCAGCGTGGAAACCTTGGTGCTCGACGGCCAGCCGATGAAGGCGGCCGATATTGAAGCTGTTGCGATCTTAGGCCGCAAGGTTGAGATCGCTGAAGAAGCAAGAACGCGAATCGTGGCCAGCCGCGCGGCAATTGAGCAGATTCTGGCTGAGGGCCGTACGGTGTACGGGGTCAATACCGGATTCGGCAAACTGAGTGACGTTCACATCAAGCCTGAGAACTTGGGCGCGCTGCAGGTGAACCTGGTGCGCAGCCACGCAGGCGGATTGGGGCAGCCGCTTTCAGTGCCTGAGGCCCGGGCCATGGTACTGTTGCGGGCAAACGTACTGGCCAAGGGATTCAGCGGCGTGCGTCCGGAGCTGGTCGAGCTGCTGGTGGCGATGCTCAATGCAGGCGTGACGCCGGTGATTCCTGAAAAGGGTTCGGTGGGTGCGAGCGGAGACTTGGCGCCGCTGGCGCATCTTGCGCTGGTGGTGATCGGCGAGGGGGAGGCGTGGTTTGCGGGCGGGGCGGGGCTCGACGGCGAGCGGCTCAAGGGCGGCGAAGCGTTGCAACGCGCGGGCCTTAGGCCGATGGTGCTCGAGGCCAAGGAGGGCTTGGCGCTGCTGAATGGCACGCAGGCCATGAACGCCGTGGGTCTGCTGGCGCTGGAACGCGGCAGGCGGCTGGTGCGGCTGGCCGACGTGTCGGGAGCGATGTCGCTTGAGGCGCTGATGGGGACGCCGGCGGCCTTCGATGAGCGCATTCACAAAGCGCGGCCTCATGCGGGACAGATGGCTGCGGCGGAGCATTTGATCGCGCTGCTGGCCGGCTCTGAGATTCGGGAGTCGCATCGCGAGCACGACAGCCGGGTGCAGGACGCGTACTGTTTGCGCTGCATGCCGCAGGTTCACGGAGCGGTGCGCGACGTGCTGGAGCATGTGGCTGGAATTCTGGAGATTGAGTCGGGCTCAGCGACGGATAATCCGCTGATCTTTTCAGAGGACTCCTCCAAAGAGCCAAGCGGCGGAGCCGTGCTGCAGGGGGGAAATTTTCATGGGGCGCCGCTGGCGTACGCGTTCGATTACGCGGCGATTGCGATGACGGACCTGGCGGGCATCACGGAGCGGCGCATCGATCGCCTGCTGAACCCCGACATCAACGAGGGGCTGCCGCCGTTTCTGTCGGCGGGCGCGGGCCTCGAGTCGGGGTTCATGATTGCGCAGATTGCTTCTGCGGCGCTGATCAATGAGTGCCAGGTTCTGGCGCATCCAGCGTCGACGGGAACCATCCCCACCAGTGGCGGCAAAGAGGATCACGTGTCGATGGGCATGACCGGCGCGCTGAAACTGCGGCAGATTGTGGAGAACGCCGAGCGAGTGGTGGCCATCGAACTGATGTGCGCCGCGCAGGGACTCGAGTGCCGCAGGCCGCTCAAGCCGGGCATCGAGGTTGGACGCGCGCATGAGGCGGTGCGGCGATTGGTGGCGCCGCTGATTGAGGATCGCGTGCTGGCCGGTGATGTTGAGAAGCTGGCGGAAGCAGTGAGGGGCGGGGAGTTTGCAGGCTTCTAGCTCCTGGCTCAGTGCCTTCAGCTATAAGGTTGTGACAACAGCGATTGTTACTTTGGAGATGTTGTCAGTGTCGAAAACCGGTACATTTTTTCCAGGCGGCTGCCGGGCGGGATTCAGGAGCGATGGCCGGTGTAAATACTTAGGCGCCAGATGGTTGCACGAGCTTGCAACCTTGCTGGAAGGACTCGGATAATAGGTTCGAGCTTCGATTTTACTATTGATTTTTGAACAAAAAACCCCTAAAATAAGAAGCAATGTAGCCTCTGGACATGCCGCAATCCCCTAGCGTGGGTCCGAGGACGGCGAGAAAAAATCCACCCTTCATTCAAGGACAAACAATCAATGGCAAAGCGTCGTGGAAATCCGAACTGGGGCAAGCCGGAGCCCATTGGGCCGGTTGTGCCTACGGTCACCTCATTCGAGCAGATTGTAAAGGAGTTCAAGCTGCCGCCGGATCAGTATATCCGGTCGACCCGCCTGCGTGAGTGGGCGCGCCGGAACAAGAACTCCAAGTACATTCCCGAGGCCCTACTTGAGGCCTGGGGCTTCGAGATCGAATCGACGTTGTAGCATTTGAGCCAGTTTGCACAGAGACGCCGCCTTCGGGCGGCGTTTTTGCTGGGCGGGGTTATTGAGGCCGCCTCAGCTGCCCGTTCTGGCGTTCGCTCTCCGGACAGGTGAGAATAAGGCAGCGCCCGACGCCCCCTCTCATTGATTGACTGCCATGAACACCAGGAAGATTGTAATCCGCGCAGTGGAGATTATTGTTGGCGTGCCCATCTTGCTGGTCATCGGACTTTACGCGTTCTACTATTCCGTTTTCTACTTTCCGAATTGGACTACCGCTACGAGGGGCACTATTGTTTCGTCTGGCCAGCAGCGGCATTACCTGTTGTACGTTCCAAAGAGCTACGACCCTTCGAAGCCGGCGCCGCTGGTGATCTGTCTGCACACGTCGATGTCGTGGGCCAGCGCGGCAATGGCCATCAGCCATTGGAACAAGGTGGCCGACGAGAACGGGTTCATCGTCGTGTATCCCGAGGGAACCGGCAGCGGCCCCAAGTCGTGGGAGATGGAAAAGAGCGAAACACCGTCGCAGATGCCCGACGTCATCTTTATTTCGCAGGTGATCGACAAGCTTGAGGCGGCATATAACGTCGATAAGGCGCGCATCTACGCTAACGGTATGTCGAACGGCGGAGGCATGGCGTTCGTGCTCTCCTGCACGATGTCCGATCGCATTGCGGCGGTGGGGTTGGTTTCGGCGGGGCTCGATCCGGGGTGGAGCTGGTGCACGGATCGTCGGCCGGTGCCGGTGATTGCCTTTCATGGAACCGCCGATCCTATCTGCCCGTACAACGGCGGCTACTCAAAGCTTGCCGGCGGATCTTTTCCGAGCGTTCCGGAGTTTATGGCGAACTGGTCTCGGCGCAACCAGTGCTCGGCGAATCCGGTTGAAAGCGCGGTTTCGGCGGATGTCACGCGCCGGCAATATACGGGCTGCGCCAACGGGGCAGACGTGGTGCTCTACACCATCAAAGGGGAAGGCCATCAGTGGCCGGGAGGCCACCGAATCGTGGCGGAGTTTATGGTCGGCCCTTATAACCACAGCATCGACGCCACGAGGCAGATGTGGGCGTTCTTTCGCGAGCATCAACTTTCGCCGAAGTAAGAATGGCGAGCGCGGGTCGATGGGTGAGCGAATCGCAACCAGTTAAATGGGCTCTCATGCGCTTCGCGCTTTCCAACCCAGCCAATTCAAGATCCATTGCCACGTTCCTTCCTGCGTGCGATCGGTGGGTGGCGGCGGCAAAGAGGCTGAGGGAAAGTTCACAGGCTTGCCGCGATATGCCGCCGCAAGTTGCTGGAACACTCGGCCCTGTTGCTTGACGCTGCCATCGTTGGTCAACAAGCCGAGCGAGTATTCGAGGGGATTGAATTGGAACTTGCGGTCGACGTCGTGACTGTCCCAGTAGCTGAACCAGCTCACGCCCTGCTCGATGGCCGCAAGCACCGCCTTTTCGAGCCACTCGGCCTGGCCCTTTTCAGGCAGTGCTTCGATGCAGGTATTGAACTCGCCTGCCCATATCGGCTTGTTCTGGGTGCCGGCGAAAGAGCGGATCAGCGTTGCCATGGCGGCGAGCAGCCTGACGCTGGGAGGATCCATGGCGCCGCCGTATTTCAAGGCGCCGGTCCACCAGGGATAGCAGTGCATCACCGGAAACCGCGCCGCCGCCAGCGCCTGCGCTGAAAATGTATCGGGCTCAAACCACGGCTCATGATCGACGCCGTTGACGTGGAGACCATCGGGCAGGACCTGGTTCATCAACCCGAACATCTTTGCCATCCACGCATCGCCCTCGGGAATGGAGGCCTTCCAGCAGGTGTTCAGCTCGTTGCCGAAGTCGAATCCGATGATGTTTCGATGCGGCTTCATGACGCGGGCCAGCTCGCGGACAAAAAGCTCCTGCGCGGAGTGCATCGTGGCATCGGTATAGAAGCCGTCGCTCAGGCGATTGAACGACGGCAGGAAAAACCAACCGCTCAACTGGCCCGTGAAGACCGTCACCAGCGCATCGAGATGGCGTTCGCCCATCATGGCAAGCAATTGATCGAGCCGCTCGAGATGCGCGGGGCTCACCCATTTTGGATTGGGCTGGAAAAACGGCCAGATGAGCATGAGGCGCAGGTGGTCGGCGCCAAGCGCGGCAATGGCGTCGAGGTCGCGGCGAATCGGATCGGGGCGCCAGTCGTTCCAGCAGAACCACCAGTTGTGCGAAGGCGTGTAGTTGACCCCGAAGCGATGGCGCCTGAGGTCGAGCCCGATGCCGGAGGATGAGTTGGTTTGGGCGTGGGCGAATGCGCCTGGTTGGCTTGACTCAGCGATTACTGCGGCGACCGCAGCGGAGCTTGCAGTGAGAAATTTGCGTCGATTCATGGAGTCGTCCCGTGACCACACACGAGATTACTCCGGGACGCGAGATGACTACAAAATACTCGGAGTGGAATGGCTCAGGGGTTTGGGTTAGTGGTATCCCGCCCTAACCGCGAAAAACGCGGTTAGGGCGGGGCAGCCGGCAATCTCCTGCGCAACGAATGTAACAGAATTTCTGTTACATTTTTCGAGTGAACCATATTATTTTCAGTCATTCGATATCGAGAATACCCTACTTACTTTCTGAGCACCCTGGAGGGTGACGTTTTTTTGTTTTGCGTTGATTTGAAAGGGATTGGCAGCTAGAACCGGAGCTGAATCGGGGGAATTCTCCGGAAAAGCGCGAATTGGGGATTTGTAACAAGATTTCGCTTGTTACATTTTATAAGCAGCTTATTTATCAGTAGCTTGAAAAATCATGTGCTGTTGCTTTTCTGGTTACCCCCGGGGAGGGGGTGGGGGGATTATATTTCCAGTAACTGCTCTCAGTTCTAAGTTAACTGATTGGTACTGTGCGCGGGGCGCTCCCGGTTTTCCTGGGAGCTGGAGGTGGAAATGGAGTGGTGCGATTCGCGCGGGAGTCCGCCAAGGGCGACCTGGGCGGCGTAGAGCAGGCGGCTGCTGGTGTTTTCGCGGATGGCTTCAAGGATCACTCCTCTGGCGACGCAGGCAATGAAAGCGTGGATTCCCTCACGGCTGGTGAGGGCAGGCATGGCATTGCGGTAGGCTTGGCGGGCAAGCTTTTCGGCCTCGTAGCTTTCGATGGTATGCGGGCCGTGGATCTTGGCATAGGCCTCTTTGGCTTTCCGGTATGCGGCATGGCAGCGGGCGAGGGCGAGGGCGGATGGGTCGGTCGGGCCGGGCTCGGGGGCGGGTTGTATGGCTGGTGTTACAGGTGATTCGGACATTTGGAATTGCTCCTGATAACAGTGTGCGCGTGTTGGGCTTAATTATCGGCAATTCCGTTGAGCATTTGATCAGCGGGGTTGGCGGATTTGTTGGGTGCTGGCTTGGTTGGGGTCGCTGGAGCGAACGGTGTTTCCGGCGCAGATCCGATATCGCACGGATTCGCGGCGACTCAAGATTAGGTGAATCGGCGCATCTTTCTGTTGTCGGCTTTCGGCGTTCCGGTAAGGCTTATGCGGCAAGGATCGGCGACCTCTCAGGTGCGAGAAGGCGAAATTGGGTCGCGGGCCTGGATTTCTTCACTTCTCAATCGCGTTCGTCGTCAGGGTCGGGCGAACTTTGGCCTGGGTCCGAACCCGGCCCTTTGAAGGCGAGCCAAATCACTTGCGCAATAATTTTGAAATCGAGCCAGAGGCTCCAGTTTTCAACGTAGATATCGCTGGGGGTTTTGGGACGAGGGGAGGGCAGGCCTGGTCGACCTTGAACTTCCCATAGGCCGGTGACGCCGGGTGTAACGTCAAGGTGGCGGAGGTGGGCGAGGTTGTGCTGCTTTACTTCGCTGCCGATAGGGGTGCGAGGCCCCACAACGGTCATGTCTCATTTAAGGACGTTAATGAACTGAGGAAGCTCGTCGAGAGAGTATTTGCGCAGGAAGCGGCCAAGGCGGGTGACACGGGGACCGTTGCTGACCTTGAAGGGGACATCGTCGCGGTCGTTCGTGTGCATGATTTCGACGTCCCGCTTTCCTGGTTCCGTCAGCATGGTGCGGAACTTGATACAGCGGAAGACGACTCCCTTTTTGCCGACGCGCTCAGAGCGATAGAAGACGGGGCCCGGCGATTCGAGCTTGATGGCAATGGCGAATGCGATCAAAGCGGGTAGGAGTGCAAGCAGGACGAAACTGGAAAAGAGGATGTCGAATACGCGCTTCAGAGTGGCGGACGCGGTTGAGGATTTAGCTGCGCTCTTCAGTGCGGCGCCGCGAATCCGGTCAGCCGCCCGTAACAAGCCGACTGAGTAGATGACCTTGAATATCTCTCCCGGGATCTCTTCCAGCCCGCTTTCCCATTCTTCGTCATAACGCTCCCTGCATTCCACAGGCAGCCTAGCCACGGCTCTGCCGCGAATCTTCTTATGAAGCCAACCTGACCACGCCTTCACCTCGTCAGCCATCAGGCGGGCAACGATGGCGATGAGGAGGGTTACCACCACTGTCGTCTTCATAGTGCGAACTCCGGCGTTCTTGGCAGATACTCTCTGAAGGATGCGCGGGCGTTTGCTTCACCTAGGGCTGTTATGCGGTAAAGCCGGCGGCGTGGCCGCTTCACCCGAGCTGGCACCACCTCTTCCCACTCACTTTCCAGCCATCCCGCTTCCTCCAGCCTAAAGAGGATGGGATAGAGTGTGCCCGATGCAAGTCCCGTTGCCCGAGAAATTTCAATACCAGAGAGTGCGTCGGCAGGGCGAACGAAGAATTCCCCCAATACCTTGAGTGTCGGTCCAGTGATGCGAGGGGATTTTGAAGCCATGTAGAAAGTCTACATAGGTTGGGCTCGCCTGTCAAGCTGCTTGGTTCACGCATTGCACCTAGGGTCGCCGTCGGGGGGTGGAGCCCCCGGGGGTTTGTCTTCGCTTGATTCGGGGGTCTGAGGGTCTCCACTTCCTCAGGGTTTCGGGGTTGGGCTGGCGGCGCGAGTAAACTCGCGCCCTGATACAAGGCTCTCTGCGGCGTTGATGGGGATTGTTGGGGAAAAGCAACTGCAGATCCTTCGACTTGTTCGGGATGGCGGCGGTGGGGAGGGGTTGTTTCAGGGGCTGAACAGGTTGCGGAAAAACTCATCGTGCTCGGCGACGAGTTGGATAACCATCCCTCAGGGGTTAAAACCCCAAGTCAATTTATAGACCTTATTGGCACGGATAAATCCGTGCCCTTTCAAAACAGCGACATTGGTTGAGTTTTTCAGCGGCCTGTGAGGCCCGGGCTGGTTTTGTTGGCGTTTGCGGCGCGAGTGAACTCGCGCCCTGATACAAGGCTC
>DATJSB010000207.1:0-18607 GCA_035504315.1 Occallatibacter sp. | reverse complement strand
GTTCTTCTCGGGTCCGGGGCTCGAAGATCTCGATGCGACCGTCTCGCGCGAATTCCACTTGAGCGAAAGCCGCGCCTTCGAGCTGCGTGCCGAGGGATTCAACGTCTTCAACCACGCGCAGTTCTTCGGCGCGGCATCGGTCGAGGGCAACATCTCCAGCGGAACGTTTGGCAACGCGGTGAGCGCCATGCCGCCGCGCCTGATGCAGATGGCCGCGAAATTCAGGTTCTAATGCCAGCGAGTCAGCAGGTCAGCCGCGTTAGCGTTGGTAGCGAAACAAGCGGCGTTAGCGGAGTCAGCGGAGTCAGGCACGCAGCGAATTATGCAACTAACAACACGCTGTCATCCTGAGCGACCGAAGGAAGTCGAAGGATCTGCAGTTGCTTTTCGGCGCTAGCCTCTCATTAGAGATATCGCATCATAATCGCCCCATATGGCTTTTCGATCTACCTCGCCTGTTATTTCTGGAGCAGTTGGCGCGAAAAGCGGCGTATTGCCGCCGCCTGAACGGCCCACCTTATGAAAGAGCGCACCAGCACCCCGTTTGCGCACCTCAGCAAACCGATTTATGGTTATCTGGCCTGAGAATTCAGCGAGGAAATCGCCATGCAATCCAGAACCATTGCCGCCTTCTCTGCCGCTTTGCTCGTTTCAGCCGTATCCCTCACCACCATCGCGCAGTCCGCGCCGCGACCCAAGATCACCGGCATCTCGCACCTGGCCGTCTACACCTCTGACGCTGCCGCCACCGAGCATTACTACGTTGGCATCCTGGGCGCGGCCAAGCTGCCCGACCCCGAGAACCCGCAGGGCGTGAAATATGCATTCAGCGCCACGCAATATATTGAGGTGCTCCCCCTGCCGCCCAACGCCGGCGTTAACCGGCTTGACCACATCGCCTTCAACACCGAAAGCGCCGAGGGCATGCGCAGATATCTTTCCGCCAAAGGCTGGAAGGTTCCTGCGCATGTTGACCACGGCGCCGATGGCAGCCGCTGGTTCGCGGTGCTCGACCCCGAGGGCAACAAGATTGAGTTTGTGCAGCCGCCTGCGCATCCCGCGCCGGTAAACGCGCCCAACGCCATCGGCCACCATATCATCCATTGCGGCATGCTGGTGCACAGCCGCGCCTCCGAAGACAAGTTCTACCGCGACCTGCTCGGCTTCCGTCCTTACTGGTGGGGAGGAATGCAGACGGGCAAGGTGGATTGGGTCAGCCAGCAGGTTCCCGACGGGCACGACTGGATTGAGTACATGCTCACCAGCGGTCCCTCGGGCTCCGGCATCCCGGCCAACATCTCGCAGCAGTCGCTGGGCGTGCTCGACCATTTTTCGGTCGGCGAGGTTTCAGTGCCCGACGCCTACAAGGTGCTCGAGTCCAGCAACCGGCTCGACTGCAGGCACGACCAGGGACCGAAGATCGGACGCGATGGAAAGTACCAGTTCAATCTCTACGACCCCGACGGAATCCGCGCCGAGCTGATGAACTTCCACGCGACCGACAAGCCGTGTTGCTCGCCGTTCACCGCCGACGATCCGGCCGAGTAGCGAGTCGGCGAGTCAGCAGGTCAGCGAGTCAGCAAGCCAGCATGCGCATGGTGTAATTGTGCGTACTTCAAATTGAGTGCGCGAAAAACAACTGCAGATCCCTCCACTGGTTCGGTATGAAAATGTTCAAGCGGGTATGATCTACCGGCTACGCCAGCGCAACGTCGGGAAAGGCGTGTTTCTTGATTGCCATTAATTCCATCGCGCGCGCTGCAATGTGTTCGGCGCTCACACCCAGTTCCTTCATCAGCTCCCAGGGCGCGCCTGAGTCGCCAAAGCGGTCGTTGACGCCGATCGCTCCGGTAATCACCGGCAGACCGTAGAGCTCGCGGCTTCGAGTGATAACCGAACTCACGCAGCCCGACAGTGCGCCGATTTGATGCTCCTCTGCCGTCACGATGACGCCAGTTTCGCGCGCGGCTCTGATGATGGCCTCTTCGTCGATGGGCTTGAGCGTGTGCATGTTGATGACGCGCGTTTCGTAGCCGTACTCGCGTTTCAGAATCCGCGCGGCGCGCATCGCCTCAGGAACCATCGGTCCGCAGGCGATGATGCTCAGGTCCTCGTATTCGTCGGCGTAGCGCGCGGCGAGCCGGGTTTCAAAAGCTTCGGCGAAACTGACGCCCTCGCGACGCAGGCGGATGATGTTGGCCTGTCCGAACACGAACGGGGTTTGCTCGTCGCTCACGATGGGCGTGGCCTCGCGCGCGAAGCGGATGTACTTGGGGCCAACGTGCTTCAAGAGTAGATACTCGGTTGCCTTGCGCGTTTCAATGGCGTCGCAGGGTGCAACCACAACCATGTTCGGCAGGCCCATCATGGCAAAGAGATCTTCGAGCGCCTGGTGGGTTGCGCCGTCCGGTCCAACTGACACGCCGGCATGAGCGCCCGCGACCAGCACATTGAGCTTGGAATAGCAGATAGAGACGCGCACCTGGTCGAGGTTGCGGGCCGCGGAGAATGTGGCATAGGAACCAAGAACGGGCAGCTTGCCCTCGCGTGCGAGTCCCGCTGCGGCGGCCGTGGCTGATTGCTCGGCGATGCCCATCGAAATCCAGCGCCGCGCGCGTTCGGGATGGCCTGCGTAGAAATCGGAGATGGTGATCGAACCGGAAATGTCGAGGCCGATGCAAACCACGCGCTCGTCGCCGCCGCAACAGGCCAGCGCCTGGCCGAAGCCTTTGCGCGTGGGCTCCATGGCCACACGCATGGCCTCGCCCTCCGCAGCGCCGTGCGCGTTCCACCAGTAGTCGCGCGAGAAGCGCGGCATGCGCGCGTCGAGGCTGTGCGAGGCTTCAGCCTGATAGTCGCGAGCTTTCTTGAGCAGTTGGTCCACCGGGATGCGATCGGTGAGGCCGAGCTCGGCCAGCGCGGCATCGAGCTCGGCGCGGTTGGGCGTCTTGCCGTGCCACCCGGCAACGTTTTCCATAAAGCTCACGCCCTTGCCTTTTACGGTCGCGGCCAGAATCACCGTTGGCTTGCCGGTAGACTCGCAGGCCTCGTCGAGCGCAGCCACAATCGCGCTCATTTTATGGCCGTCAATGGTAAGCACGCGCCAGCCGAAGCTCGCGTATTTTTCGGCCAGCGGTTCCACCTGCATCACATCCTTTACCCAGCCGTCGATTTGCAGGCGGTTGCAGTCGACGATGGCAATGATGTTTTCGAGCCCGAAATGGCCGGCCTCCATCGCCGCCTCCCAAACCTGGCCCTCCTGCTGTTCGCCGTCACCCATCAGGCAGAAGATCTTGTGACTCCTGCCGTCGATGCGCGCGGCCAGCCCCATGCCGACAGCAATGCTGAGGCCCTGGCCGAGTGAGCCGGTTGAGACTTCAACGCCCGGCAGCTTGAGCCAGTGTGGATGGCCCTGAAAGGGCGACCCGAGCTTGCGCAACGTCACCACGTCATCGAGCGGGAAAAAGCCGGCCATGCCGAGCGAGACGTAGAGCGCGGGCGCTTTGTGTCCCGCCGACCACAGAATGCGGTCGCGATCGGCCCAGTTGGGATTGGCTGGATCGTGATCGGCGGCGTGAAGGTAGAGGGCGGCGGCGAGGTCCATGATGGAGAGCGTGCCGCCTGCATGGCCTGAGTCGGCCGCGCACAGCGCAACCAGATTGTAGCCGCGCATCAGCCGCGCAGCGTCTTCGAGTTCGGCAACTGAATATTCGCGCCTCGCGCGTCCGGTGGTTGCATCTTTAATCGCCATGTGTTTCTCCTTCACGCCGTTCAACGTCACAAGTTGACGTGGGCCCACGCATCGATGCGGCGCAGAGCTTCCTTCAGGTTCTCCATTGAATTGGCGACGCTGAAGCGGACGAAGCCCTCGCCGTAGCGGCCGAATGAGGTGCCTGCGAGCCCGGCCACGCCGGCTTCGTCAAGCAGTGAGTCCGCGACCGCCTTGGCGCTCCAGCCGGTCTGCTGAATGTTGGCGAAGACGTAGAAAGCTCCTTTGGGCATGAGCGCGTTGAAGCCGCGAATCTTGTTAAGGCCGTCGACAAATGCGCGGCTGCGGCGCTCAAACTCGGTGCGCATCACGCGCACAGCACTCTGGTCTCCGCTGAGCGCCTCGATTGCGGCGCGTTGAGTAAAGCTCGCGGTGCAGGAGTTCGAGTTGGTCATGAGCCGCGTGATCTGGGTGGCAAGGTCGGCGCGCATGACGCCGTAACCGATGCGCCAGCCGGTCATGGCGTAGGTCTTTGAAAAGCCGTCGAGCAGGATGGTGCGCTCCTTCATTCCGGGCACGCTCGTGATCGAAAACGGTTCGCCCTCGAACTGCAGGCGGCTGTAAATCTCGTCGGAGAGGATCATGATGTCGCGGTCGCCGATAACCCGGGCTGCGGCTTCGATATCGGCGCGATTGAGAATGCCGCCGGTGGGGTTCTGAGGCGAGTTGAGAATGATGAGGCGCGTGCGCGGCGAGATGAGCATGGCGAGCTCGTCCATGTCCACGCGGAACTCGCGTTCTTCACGCAGCGGAATGGGAACTGCCGCGCCGCCGGCATAGTTGATCATCGACTCGTAGATGGGGAAGCCGGGGTTGGGGTAGATCACCTCGTCGCCCTCGTCGATCAGGGCGAGCATGGCGTAGAACATGATGGGCTTGCCCCCGGGAACAACCACGACCTCGTCGGGCTCGACCTTAACGCGCCGGGTGCAGCTTACGTAGCGGGCAATCGTCTCGCGCAGCTCGGGCAGACCGGCGGAGGGTCCGTAATGCGTCCAGCCGCCGCGAAGGGCTTCGACCGCGGCTTCGACGATGTTCGAGGGAGTAGCGAAGTCGGGCTCGCCGATTTCGAGATGGACGATGCTGCGGCCCTGGCGCTCCAGTGCCTTAGCCCGGGCGAGGACTTCGAAGGCGGTTTCAGTTCCCAGGCGCGACATCCGCCGCGCCAGCTTCAATTCATATTGGATTGCCTGTGTTGACATGGTTCACGCTCCGGTACATCGGAGGGCCGGCGTGCGATTGGAAATTCCAGTCCCGTGAGCCGGCGAATCCGGCGGTTCTCCGCTGGCAAGGCGAGACTAAGCGCCACAAAACAAGGCCCTTCTGCTGCGAAGGAGCCGGGCAGCATTTGCAGATCAAAGCTCGCCGGGAGCCGATTTCGACTCTTGGCCGGAGGAGATTATACGCAGATTGAAAAATGGGTAGATGTGATGGATGAACATCGCAGGAGCAGAATTGGAGTGAGCGCAAAAGGGTCCTGAATGCAAAGCTCTCGTATGAGGGCTCGGCTTTTTTCAGCCGGCTCTTAACCCCTGCCTGGTTTCAAATCCTCTGCATGCCAAACCTGCCGGTCACTGCCGCTCAGGCTTTGGCTTTTGTGCGGCGAGGCGGAATGTAGTGGAAGCGGACCAGGTAGATTTTGTCGCCGCGGCCGTGTTTCGCCACCTTCAGCAGGTCAAGCACTCCCAGGAAGCCCGAGGCCCGAGCCAGCTCCGGCGTGATGTCGGGCAAACCGATCGGCTCAATCGAGTCGATCTCGATCTCCCCCTCGTCCATGCGGTAGCGGCCGCCCACCTTTACGTGAGGACGGGTCCAGATACGAACGCTCGAGGTAATGTCGCCGCGGCGAACGCCCTCGCGCAGCCGTTTCGTAAAGACCATGAGCAGAGTCTACGGCGTTTTCCCGAATAAGACTCGGGAAAACGCCGTAATTTGCCGGCAGTGAACGCTACTGGATCAGCACCACGTTCATGCTCCACGGCGTCAGCGTTAGGGTCAGCGGAATCGACTCGGAGCCCATATCTGTCGTCGTTGGGGGCGCCCAGACCGGGGTGGCGGCGTCGGTCTGGTCGTAGATGGACTTATCGTAGGTGATCACTTTCACGTCGGGCGAAGAGCCTTCGCCATCGACCGTCACTTGTACGGTTTCGCTGGTGGTTTCATTCACATTGAAAAGCACAAGAGCCGTACCGCCGGAGTGCGTGGCTGCGTAAGCGCGAACGTCGTTAGTATCCCCGGTTACTGTGGGCGTAAGCACGTGCTCGCCGCTTACAGCCACGTTGCTGAAGAGCTCAAAGGCCCGGGCCGTTGGGGACATCGTGCCGATGGGACCGTATCCGGCGCAGGTGGGGTCGAGAGTGGGGCCGTCGGAGAAGACGTTGTAGGCGCCGAAATCCTGCCAGCCGTAGAGCGAGCTACTATCGTTCCCGGCCTGGCCGTTGCAATTGCCGAAGCCGATCCACCAGGTGGCGCGGGAGACGCCGTCGTTCATCATTTCGCCCAGCATCTGGCCGGCATACAGGCCCTGGGTGATGGAGATACTCTGCTTGCCGGGATTGGTGTAGACCGACCCCATTTCGCCCACGTAAATTGGCGTGTCGGCTGCGCCTGCCGACGCCAACTCGCTCTTCAGGATGTTGATGTTCGCGGTCAGCCCCTGGGCCGCCTGCTGAGTCAGGTAGGTGTCGCTTTCGTTGCCGGGCCCTTGCGGGTAATAGTGCAATTCCACGAAGTCGTAAGAGCCTTTCGCGTTCGACATCACCGTGGAATCCCAGCCGCCCGACGTGTTATCCGCGTCTACATCCACGCCGACGAGCGTATTCGGGCTGGCCGCCTTGATTAGATCGTAGTAACCGCTGCTTCCCACAACAGTTGATGCATAAATGGAGGGATCGTTCGGCGTGGAGTGCAGGTCGGTCTCCCAGCTTCCGTACTCCTCGTTGCCCACGGTGATGTGGCTCGGCGTAATGCCGTCAGTGACCGCAGCGGCCGCCCACGCTGCCGCTTCCTTGGGATCGCCGCCTCCAGTGCAGGTCTCATTGGTGCCGTAGTTTGCCGTCAGGGCCAGATCGTACGGGCCGCCCTTCGGGATGGCAGCGACAAACTCCGCGAAAGTGCTGTAGCCCGCCCAGGCCATGCTGTTCGCGGTGCATGAGTTGGCGGTACTGCACGTGCACTGATACGGAGTTACCAGCGTGCTGCTGCCGGTCTGGTATCCCCAGTGGTAGCCGTCGGACCATGAGCCGCCCGGCCAGCGGATCGCCTGGATGCCGGCCTGTTGGAACGCAGGATTGATCGAGGTCGCGTTGCCCACGACGTCAAACCACGCAGGCAGGTTCATGCCCAGGATCTGGTTGGTGACCACGATGCCCGTATTCGCCGGATTTACCGTCACTGAGGTCGGGCCGGTGGTCACCGTGACGGTCGCCGTCTCGGTCGCTTTGCTGCCCAGCGAGTTGGTTACGGTAAGCGTGTATGTGGTGGTCGAGGTGGGGCTAACCGAGACCGCAGTGCCGCTGGTTGCGGCCAGGCTGCCCGGCGTAATAATGCCCGTGCCGTTCGCGAAGACTCCCGTCAGGTTCGAGCTGCCGCCCGACACGATCGGGTCAGGGTCAGCCGTAAAGCTGGTAATCGTTGGGAAAGGCACCACGGTGACCGTGGCAGTTGCCGTAACTGCGGTTCCCGAAGCAGGCGTGACCGTGAGCGTGTAGGTAGTGGTCGCTGTAGGGTTCACAATCAGAGCGGTGCCGCTGGTCACGGTGGTGCCGCCGGGCGTCACGACGCCCGTTCCGCCGCTGAAGACTGCCGTCAGGCTGGAGCTGCCGCCAGCGGAGATTGAAGTTGGATTGGCCGTGAAACTGGTGATGACCGGAGGCACGTTGACCGTCACCGTAGCCGTAGCCGTCATGGAGGTGCCAGCCGCGTTGGTAACCGTAAGCGTGTAAGTGGTCGTCGAGGCGGGACTGACCGAAGCCGCCACTCCGCTGGTTACCGAAATATTGCCGGGCGTAATGACACCGGTGCCGCCGGTAAACACCGCGGTCAGATTTGAGCTAGTTCCCGAAGCGATCGTTGTCGGGCTGGCCGAGAAGCTGGTGATGGCCGGAGCGGCCACAACGGTGACGGTTGCCGTCTGGGTAATTGCTGTCCCCGCCGCGTTGGTGACGGTGAGCGTGTAAGTGGTGGTCGCACTCGGGGTGACGGTGACCGCCGTTCCGCTCGTCACGTTGATGGGGGAACTGCCCCCGGTAATGACGCCGGTGCCGTTGGTAAACACCGCCGTCAGGCTGGAGCTGCTTCCGGCCGTGATCGTAGCGGGACTGGCGCCGAAGCTGGTAATGCTGGGTGCGGCCACAGCCTGCACGGTTGCGGTCTGGGAGACGGTCGCACCGCTGGAGCCCGTTACCGTCAGGGTGTAAGTGGTCGTGGTGTCACTTTGTGGGGTGACCGAGACCGCGGTTCCGCTGGTGACGGACATATTGCCGGGCGTAACCACGCCGGTGCCATTCGAGAAGACGCCTGTGAGTTGGGCGGTCGATCCATCGGTAACTACGGTCGGGTTGGCCGTGAAACTGGCGATCGACGGCGGGGTGCTGCCGCCCCCGCCGCCACCCCCGCTGTTGCCGCCTCCGCAGCCGGCCAGCGTAACCATTCCAAGCCCAAAAACAAAGGCGAGAATCGCCCTGTCAAAACGGTTGTGTCTCATGGCATCCTCAAATGAAAGTAAATCGATTCCGGCGCAGCGCAGGCGCTTTACCAAATAACGGCAAGATTGCATCCGCTTTTCTGGGGCCACGCAAGTATACACTGCAACGAACGCGGCAGGCGTGAAGAATCAGGGCCGCGGTTTCGACCGCTCGTTACGCGAGTGCGCCGATCTGTTGGGGGAACTGACGAGCCCCGCCCGAGAGTCGTGCTGGATACAAACAATCCACACGCAATAACAGAAATCAAAGTTGGTGTGAGCGAAGACGATGAAGTCGAGTGCCATTTTCTTCAGCGAGTCCCCGGCAGCCACTGGCCGCAGCGGGGGAATGAAACGCCACCGAGGATGATTATCGGGCTCCCTTGGTGACTCCGATTCTGTCCTCACGCACCTTACGCCAAGTACCTACTGAATCATGTAGATACTACGGTTCCATGTAATAGGCCTACCATTTTCTACATTTTCTGCGGGAAACGGTGCCGGCCGCGGGTGACATTTGGCCGCCGAAAGCATCCATATCTTGTGATTTCCGTAGGAATTAGGCATCGCTGGGTCCTAGGTAACCCGTTGATGGCAATCGACGTGCAATAGAGTCTCATGATGTAGAAAGTCCCCCTCATGGAAACCAGTCTGCTCAACCGGGTGCGGGCGACACTGCTGGCGGTTGCCACGCTTGCGCTTTTCGTGTTGGCAGTGCTCAACCTCGAGCAGCAGCAGCAGTTCCAGCAGCCGGACGACGGGGTCTGGTGGCACGAGGCAGCCGGAGGGCTGCAGGCGCAGCGGGTGTTGCCGGCTAGCCCCGGCGAGCGCGCCGGAATATTGCCCGGAGACTTGCTGACCGAGGTGAACAATCGGCCGGTGGCGCGGGTTGCAGATCTTGACCGCGCTCTGTCGCCTTACGAGCAGGTCGACTACACGATCACGCGTGAAGGCATACCTCTCGACACGCCGGTCAAGGTGGTCCCGGTTCCGCTGGACCGCAGCCTGGCGATGGGTCTGCGGGCCATTGGCTTCATTTATCTCGTCATAGGCTTCTACGTGCTCTTTCGGCGCTGGGGCGCGCCCCGGTCGACTCACTTCTATCTCTTCTGCCTGGTTTCGTTTGCGCTGTACGCGCTCAAGTACACGGGCAGGTTCGACGTACTCGACTGGACGATATTCTGGACCAACATCCTGGCCGAGTCACTGCAGCCGGCGCTGTTCTTGCACTTTGCGCTCAGCTTCCCCGAGGAGCGATACCGGCGGGTTCGGGGCTGGATATTGCCGCTCATCTATGCTCCGGGGGCCGGGCTGTTCGGGCTCTGGCTGTGGTCGATTACCACCCGCGAAGCCACCAAACTTCTGCTCGACCGGCTGAACCAGATTGCCACCGCCTACGACGCGGCGTTCTATCTGCTGGCAGCGGCTCTGTTCATCTGGAGCTACCGGCGCGCCAATACCCCGCTCTTGCGCCAGCAACTGAAATGGGTAACGCGCGGCACGCTGCTGGCGGTGGTGCCGTTCACGATTTATGCGGTTTTGTACCTGCTCGATCTGCGCATCAGCCTGGTTGAAGATGTGGCCGGGCTCTTCCTGGTTTTCCTTCCGCTGACCTTCAGCTGGGCGATTGTGCGCTACCGGCTGATGGATACCGACCTGATCTTCAAGCGCGGCGTGGCCTATATGCTGGCTACCGGCCTGCTTGTAGGCGGCTCCTTCGGCACTATAGCGCTGGTTTCGGTGCTGGTGCACAACGCCATGCCTGAGGCCATTCGCGAGTGGGGCCTGGTGGCCAGCATCCTGGTCACGGCGGCGATCGTCGATCCGCTCAAGCGGAAGATTCAGGGATGGGTGGACAAGGCATTTGACCGGCACCGCTACGACTATAGAAAAGCATTGGTCGAATTCGGCCGCGGCCTCAGCTCGGAGACGAATCTGCAGGCGCTGCTCAAATCAATTGTCGAGCAACTGCCGCAGACGCTGCTGGTGGCCCGCGTTGCCGTTTTTCTTGCGCATACCAACGGCGGAGGCGAGGGACATCTGCAACTGGCGGCCGCCCATGGGCTGCCTGAATCACTCGACAAGGATCCGGGGAATGCGAAACTTGCACTCGGATTCCTCGACTTCGACCACAACGGCGATCACTCGCACATCTTTTTTGAAAATGCCCAGCAGGTGTTGCATCTGCCCGAGGAACAGCAGCGCACCGCGGCATTGCTCGACCTGAACTATTACCTGCCCTGCCGCGTGGCCACCGTTGAAGAGGCCGATGGCTCATCGACCGCCCGCACCATTGCCGTAATCGGGCTGGGGCGCACGCTGGGCGGCGATTTCCTCTCCAGCGAGGACGTGGAACTGCTTGAATCGCTGGCCAGCTACATCGGCATTGCGCTGCAGAACGCCAGCCTTTATGCGCGGCTCGAAGAAAAAATGGTGGAGTTCGAGCGGTTGAAGGAGTTCAACGAGAACATCGTCGAATCCATCAACGTCGGTATCCTGGCCGTCGATCTGAACGGCCGTATCGAGAGCTGGAATGCGCAGATGGAAGCGATGTACGCGCTGAGCCGCGCCGAGGCGCTGGGCGAGGCACTCGGTTCGGTGTTCCCGTTGGAGTTTATTGAGGCGATCGAAGAGTTCCGCAACGAGCAGGGCGTGCATCACCTGTACAAATTCCCGCTCACCACGCGGGCCGGCGAGCAGCGCACTACCAATATCGCCGTGGCGCCGCTGCTCTCGCGCGACTTTGTCCCGGTGGGCCGCATCATCCTGGTCGACGACATTACCGATCGTGTGAGCCTTGAAACCCAGCTCGCGCAGGCCGACAAGCTGAGCTCGATCGGCTTGCTCGCGGCCGGCGTGGCCCACGAAATCAACACGCCGCTGGCGGTGATCTCGTCGTATGCGCAGATGCTGTCAAAACAACTGCGCGGCGATGTGCGGCTCGCGCCCGTGCTCGACAAAATCACGCAGCAGAGCTTTCGCGCCGCCGAGATTGCCAACGGGCTGCTGAACTTCTCGCGGACGTCGACGACGGAGTTTCGCGATACGAATCTGAACCAGGTGATCCGCGATACGCTCTCGCTGCTTGAGCACCAGTTCAAGACCGCGCAGATTGCCGTCGATCTCGAGCTGGCCGAGGATCTGCCCATGATTTATGGCAACTCAGGCAAGTTGCAGCAGGTCTTTCTGAACCTGCTGCTGAATGCCAAGGATGCCATGCCGGGCGGCGGAACGCTGCGCGTCGCGACCGTCGCCAACGGCCAGGTTGAGGCGCTGGTTTCAGACTCCGGAAACGGCATTGCGCCCGAGCATTTGAAGCGGATCTACGACCCGTTCTTCACCACCAAGAGCAGCGCCAAGCCCGGCGACCGGCGCGGCACCGGATTGGGGTTGTCGGTCTCTTACGGGATCATCCAGGAACACGCCGGCAAAATTCACGTTGAAAGCGCAATCGGCGCCGGAACCACGTTTCATCTCGAATTTCCCCTGCTGAGGAACTCTGTCAATGTCTGAGGCTGCACCGACTTTGAACGCGCCCGTGGCAACAAACCCCGCCGGCGGCAACCCTCCTCCCGCCCGCATCCTGGTGATCGACGACGAAACCGGCATACGCGAATCGCTCGAAGTCCTGCTGTCGCTCGAGGGCTATCAGATCGGCATGGCCGGCGACGGCGTCGAAGGACTGCGCATGATCGACGGGGAGAACTACGACCTGGTGCTGCTCGACCTGGCGCTGCCGGGCCTGAGCGGGCTTGAGCTGCTGCCGCAGATCAGGGAACGGCAGCCTGAACTGCCCGTCATCATGATCACGGCCTACGGCACCGTCGACAACGTGGTTGAGGCGATTCGCGCCGGCGCTGAGAACTTCGTCCAAAAGCCGTGGGACAACGAAAAGCTGCTGGCCGACATTCGCTCGGCCATCGCCCGGCACCACGCCGAAGAAGAGAACCTTCAGCTCAAGCGGACCCTGAAGCAGCGCTACAACTTCTCCAACATCGTGGGCAAGAGCGAATCGATGCTCAAGGTCTTCGACCTGGTGGCGCAGGTGGCGCCCAGCCGCTCGACGGTGCTGATCCAGGGCGAGAGTGGAACCGGCAAGGAGCTGATCGCCAAGGCGATTCACGCCAACTCGCCGCGGCGTGACAAGCCGTTTGTGCCGGTAAACACCGGCGCCATGCCGTCGGAGCTGCTTGAGTCGACGCTCTTCGGCCATGTGAAGGGCGCTTTTACTTCGGCCATCGCCAGCAAAAAAGGGCTCTTCGAAGTCGCCAACGGGGGCACGCTGTTTCTGGATGAGATTGCCACCATGGGCTTCGACACCCAGGCCAAGATTCTGCGCGTTCTGCAGGACAAGCGCTTCATGCACCTGGGCGGCGTGCAGGAGATCCAGGTGGACGTGAGAATTCTTGCGGCCACCAACATCGACCTGCGCCAGGCCGTGCGCGAGGGCAAATTCCGCGAAGATCTCTTCTACAGGCTGAATGTGATCATGGTCGACCTGCCGCCGCTCCGCGCGCGGCGTGAAGATATTCCGCTGCTGGTGCAGCATTTTCTCGATTTCTATACCAATGAGAACGCCATGCCCCCGCGCAAGCTCTCCACCGACGCGCTGCGGGCGCTGGTGGACTACGACTGGCCGGGCAACGTGCGCGAGCTGGAGAACTCAATCGAGCGCGGCGTGGTGCTTTCGTCCGGCCCGGTTATCGGCGCCGACCTGCTGCCCGGGCACATCACTGGCCGCAGCTTTCAGGATGCGCTGCTCGACAACAATCCCAACGCCTCGCTCTTCGACATTCTCGAAGTCATCGAGCGCCGCATCATTATCGAAAAGCTGGAGCGCTGCAACTGGAACCAGACCGACGCGGCCGAGCAGTTCCGCATTCCCCTCTCCACGCTCAACCAGAAGATCAAGCGGCTGAACATCGAGATCAGGAAGAAGGGCAGGGAATAGGGAACAGAGAACAGAGAACAGATTTACGATCTCTGGCACGATTTCTCTGGATCTGAGTTCTTCTGCCCCTGCCCCATCCGTTTCGCGCTTTTTTGCGAAAAGGGTGGGAAACCGCGAATCCCGACCAACCGTGGAATCGTTAACTTGCCGCCGCCAGCCAGCGCGCCAGGAAAGCGCGCAGTTCCGCGGGCGGCTTGAGCCATACCTCCGCCGCGGTCTCCCGCCACTTGCGCTTGACCAACACACTCAGGTGAGAGCCCGAGGCGCCATTCATCACGCCAAAGGCCGCCTCATCGGTAAAGTCGTCTCCCAGATACGCTGCCGGAAATTCTTCCGCTGCGCCCGCCTTCATCTCCTCGAAGACCGCGGCAACGGCATCGCCCTTGTCGCGCCCGGCACGCAGTTCCAGTCCGCTTTCGAATTCGAGAAGCCTCAGGCCTTCAGTTTTTGCGGCCGGCTCAAAGAGCACGCGCGTGCGAGCTTCGACCTCGCGCGCCTTTTGCCGCGAGGCTCCGCGCCAGTGCATGACAACGGCATTGGGCTTCGATTCAAAAAGGCCGCCGATTGCGTCGCGGCGCAGGGCTTCGGTCAGATCGTCGAGCCTGGCCCTTGCGCCGGGCAGCAAGTGATCGAGTTCGCTGCGACCGTCAGGGTATAGCCGCTCTGCGCCGTGCAGGCCCCAGACCTCGACCGGCCTTTCCAGCGCGAGCAACGGCAGAATCTCGCGAGGTGGGCGGCCGGTCACGAAGACCAGGCGCGTTCTTTTCTGGCATTGGATCCGATTCAGTAACTCACGGACACCGGCCCACGGCCGCGCGGTAAAGCGATCGACGCGGAAGTCGGCGAGCGTGCCGTCATAGTCAAGCATCAGCAACGCCCGCTGCGCGCCGGTGAAATGGCTGAAGAATTCTTTGAGTTTTTCTTCCGACTCCAAGGTCAAACCGGGCTCCCTAAGCTGTTCTTCGCGCCCCTACCTCAGCCTCGATTCCGTGCGCCGGTGCGGGCGCCATGCGGTGAGAGTTCGTCTCTGCATCTTCCAGGGCATCGATTCTCAGTTCACGCAGGTCGCCCAGCACATTGGCGGCCCATAGGTAGATATTGTGTTCCATCACCTGCCGGCGCATGCGCTGCATGCGAATGCGGCGATCGTCGCGGCTCATGTCCAGTCCCGTGCAAATCGCTTCGGCCACGCTGCCAATGTCATAGGGATTCACGATGAGGGCGTCCTGCAACTCACCCGCTGCGCCGGCAAACTTGCTCAGCACCAACACGCCGTCTTCATCGTCGCGCGCGGCCACAAACTCCTTGGCAACCAGGTTCATGCCGTCATGCAGCGAGGTCACAAGGCAAAGATCGGCGGCGCGATACCAGCGCGTGACCTCCTGATGATTGCATTGCCGGTCGATGAGCACGACAGGCCGCCAGCGCGCCGTCTGGAATCGGCAATTGATGCGCTCCACGGCTTCTTCGACGCGCAGGCGAAGGTCTGCATAGGCACGGATTCGCGTTCGGCTGGGCGCGGCGATCTGCACCAGCGTGAACCGCTCGAGATAAAAGGGATGCTTCTCAAGCAGTTGCTCGACTGCCGTCAGACGCTCAACGATGCCTTTGGTGTAGTCGAGCCGGTCGACGCCGACAGCGAGCATCTCGGCGCGCGCTCCGAATTCGCTCAACAGCTTGTCTCTCTCGTCTGCGTGAGTTTCTGCTGCTTCGGCCTCATTCCGCGATGCGCCGGCGTGCGGATTGCCCTGGAAAGCCACGCTGGCCGGGTACGGACGCACCGTGGTGAGATGACCAAGACGGCGAACCGTCATGTGCGCAGTGTCGGTGCGGGCTTCAAGGGCGCGATCGACCGTGCCCAGAAAGTTGTGGCAATGAAGGGGGACGTGGAACCCGATCAGATCGGCGCCCAGGATGCCATCGATCAACTCTGCCTGCCAGGGACAGATGCCGAAGGTTTCGGGATTGGGCCACGGAATGTGCCAGAAAATGGCCACTCGCGCATCGGGACGCTCCTGTTTGACCATGCGCGGCAGCAGCGCGAAATGAAAGTCCTGCACAAAAACCACCGGATCCTCGCTGCCCTCCATCTCTTCAACCAGCGCGCTGGCGAAGTGTCGATTGACGCGCCGATAGCATTCCCAGTCGCCCTCTCGGAAAGTCGGCCTGGTGTGCGCGATATGGCAGAGGGGCCAAAGACCTTCGTTAGAGAATCCATCGTAATACTTTTCTTCTTCTTCGGGAGTGAGCCAAACGCGTCTCAGCGTGTAGCGCGGCTCGTCCGGGGGAACGCGCAGTCGGTCGAAGCTGTCCACCGTCTGCCGGTCTGCATCGCCGCTGCCGCTTGCCACCCAGACGCCGTCGCAGGCTTGCACCACCGGCTCGAGCGCGGTCACCAGGCCGCTGGGCGGAACCACCCAGGCAATCTCGCGCCCCTTGTGCACATGCATATAGGGTTCGCGATTTGAGACCAGGAAGATGCGGCTTGAGCCGGATCGATTGCGAATCCGCACCGCAAGGCGCTCTGCCGTCCACAGGCTTTCGCCGGCCTCGCGCAGGCGGGCCTCGGCCTCGGCCGCGGCTCGCGCCGCAATCAGGCTTTCGGCCATTGTCTCTACCTCGCGCGCCAGCGGCGGGAAGAGGCCGAGGTCGGCGGTCCCCGGCGAGGACGAGCCTCCACTGTGGCCCGTGCGCAGATGGCGGAGCCGCTCGGTTACGCGTTTCATTGGCCGCATCAGGAACCAGCGCACCATGGCGAACGTGATGAGAACGATGAGAACAACCAGCGCCAGGATGCGCCAGAAGCTCTGCATCCACAGGTCGGTGGTTTCAACGTGAATATATCTTGCGTCCACCGCCACCGTCATGGCGCCGGCCAGTTGGCTGCCCTGGTGCAGCGGAAGGGCTTCTTCGAGCCACTGCCAGCCGCCGCTGTGGCTGAAACGGCTTTCTATGGCGCCCTTCTCCAGGCTTTTCTGCACCAGGCTATGCGAAAGGGCATTCATGAGCTCCGGCGGCCCCGAGCAGGCCAGCAAGCGCCCGTGAGGATCGAAGATGGCGAGACCCAATGAGCCGGTTCCGGCGCGGAGAGTCTGCGCGAGGTCAGGCAGCCCGGCCGGATTGCCTAAGGCGAGGGCCAGCTCGACGTTGGGCTCCAGACTCATCCCCATCCATTTGGTTCGTGCCTGAAGCTCCTCGCGCAGCACATGCCGGTGGCGCAAAACATCGAAATACGTTGAGGCTACCGACACGACCGTGACGCTTGCGATGAGAGCAAGGATCAACTGTACGCGAAAGCGATGCATCGATACCTCCGTATAAATGTTTAGATGCGAGCAAATATCTGATTGGCCGGTCTCGCGCCTTGGGTGTTTTGTTTCAGTTAGTTAGACCGCCGGAGCGATGGCCCGCCCGGGTGCTTGGGTTGCGATCTGCTTGCCTGTTTGTGCGGCTCGACCGGCCGCGAATCGTTCGTGTCTCTTGCGATGCGCTATTCTGTCTTCGGGAACAAAGGCAAGAGGGGTCAGACAGTTAAGGGTGCAGGACTCGATCTGTTGAACAATCTTGTGTCTGCCGGAGTCGATGACTTCCGGAGATGCCGCAACCAAAGCTCAGAGCCGCGAACCCGTATCTTTTCAGGCCAATAGCACAATGGCGATCCAGACACTTGACCGTACCGCCAAACAAATCGTGCTCACCGTGCAAGATTACTCCATCTTCGCATGGCAAAGCCTGATGAATCTTTTCCGGCCTCCGGTTTACTGGTCTGATTTTTTGATTCAGTCCGATGTTATCGGGGTTGGCTCGGTGTCGATCGTGCTGCTCTCGGGATTCTTTACCGGCGCCGTGCTCGCGCTGCAGTCGGCGGCCACGCTTTCAGCCTTCGGCGCGACCAATGTCACCGGCCGGTTTGTGAGCCTGACCATGATTCGCGAGCTGGGCGCTGTGCTCACCGGCATCATGGTCGCGGGTCGGAACGCATCGTCGATGGCCAGCGAACTGGGGTCGATGGTGGTGACCGAGCAGATTGACGCCATGCGCGCGCTGGGCGTTGACCCGCTGCGCAAGCTGGTTACGCCTCGCGTCTACGCTACCATCACCATGCTTTTTTTCCTCACCATCGTGGCCAATGCCTTCGGCATCCTCGGTGGCGCCGCAGTTACTGTCTTTCTGAATCACCAGAACGGCACGCAGTACTTCTCCATGGCCTGGGAGGGCCTGCACTTCCGCGACGTTGCGCAAGGGCTGGTCAAGCCGCTCTTCTTTGGCTACATCATCGCCTCGATCGGATGTTTCTACGGCATGAAGACCACGGGCGGAACCCAGGGAGTGGGACGGTCGACCATTTCTGCCGTGGTTACTTCGTCGGTGCTGATTATTGTGGCCGACTTCCTCATCACCCACGTCATGCTTTCGCTTTGGCCATCATGAGCCTTTCACTGCTCACCGCACTCGAGCCGCTCAAAGACACCCTTCCGGTGGTGGAGATGCGGCATGTAACCATCTCGTTCGAAGGGCCGCCCGTGCTGAGCGACATCAGCTTTCGCGTGGCGCCGGGCGAGACCCGCATCCTGCTGGGACCGGCGGGCGTGGGCAAAAGCGTGCTGCTCAAACTCATCAACGGCCTGGTGAAGCCCGACCACGGCGAAGTGCTGTTGTTCGGCGACGAGATTTCAACCATGCCCGAAGAAGAGCTCTTTCCCATACGCGCGCGCACCGGCATGGTCTTCCAGGAGGGAGCGCTCTTTGACTCGCTCACAGTGCGCGACAACGTAGGTTACCAGCTCATCGAGGAAGGCAAGCTGACCGGCGAGGAGATTGACGCCAAGGTGCACGAGTCGCTGAGATTCGTGGGCCTCGAGGAAACATTTTCGATGTTTCCCGACAGCCTTTCAGGGGGCATGCGCCGCCGCGTGGCCATTGCGCGTGCGCTTATCAATCAGCCCGAACTGCTGTTATATGACTCACCCACCGGCGGCCTTGACCCCATCACTTCCACCAACATCATCAGCCTGATTGTGAAACAGCGCGACGTTCGCAGCACGCCTTCGCTGCTCGTGACTCACCGGCTCCAGGACGCGTTTACCATGTGCACGCATCGCTTCGACGCCGGGAAGGATGAGATGGTTCCACTGCCCAAAGGCGAGACCGACGCGAAGACGACGTTCATGATGCTCGATGAAGGAAGGCTGATCTTTGACGG
>DATJSB010000206.1:0-24994 GCA_035504315.1 Occallatibacter sp. | reverse complement strand
CGGGCACCATCATCTGAACAACCTTGCTCTGTGCGGCCCGCTTCTGCGAGTTCACGGCCTGCGTGTAAACGTCGAGCGTGATCCTGCTATTGGCGTGCCTCAGTAGCTCCTGGACGGTCTTCACGTCTTCCCCGTTAGCCTTGAGCAGTGTGCCGAAGGAGTGGCGGAAGGTGTGCCAACCGACGTTCTTGTGGATGCCAGCCGCCTTCGCCGCTGGCTTGATGTGCCGCTTCATGAGGTTGTCCGGCCAATAAGGCTGCGTGCCCCTCATGGTCGGGCTGGCGAAGACCCAATCGGAGTCCATCGGGTAGGCGCAGGTCTTCCTCCAACGCAGAAGATCCTCGGCCATGTAGCTGTCCATCGGGACCGGCCTGGCCGATGCCTCTGTTTTGCAGACACCCATCACCTGATGCCAGATGGACTCGGTGACGCGAATCTCCAGATTCTCGAAGTCAACGTCGTCCCACTTGAGGGCGAGGAGTTCACTGACTCGAAGGCCCGTCGCCGCATCGAGCAGGACCAAGGTCCGCTCACGGACAGCGAGCTTTGCAAGAAGAGCCTGAAGTTCGTGCAGTTCGAGTACATCGGGAATGCGCTCCCTCTTCGCGCTTTGGCGTACGAGTTTGATCGGATTCCTATCCGTCCACTCGTATCGCATCGCGTGACTGAAGAGCGCGCTCATAATGTTCCGAATCTTCGCTTTCGTTCCTCGTGCCCGCTCAATGCTGCCTAACCATTCTTCAACGGCTACGGACTTGACCTGCTGCAAGCGGTGGTCGCCCCACCGTGGAAGAATCCAGCCGTTCAGATAGCATTCGTAAGCGGCTCGCGTCGAGTGCGCTTTGCGTCCCTGCTCGTCTTCGGTCAACTCCTTCAACCGATAGTGCCCGATCAGTTCCGCTATCGTACTCGGGCAGCTCACCGCCCGCGGGGTTTGCTGGTTTGCGTCGATGCGCAACGCATTCGCAGCTTTCAGGGCCGCTGCTTCCGAGGGGAGGGTGATGATCGTTCCGATCACAGCCTTGCGCTGGACGCTCTTGCCGTCCGGCCCTATCTCTCGCCAACGGAAAACCCAAACATCAGGCCCTTTGTGCCGCTTACTGCGCTGCACGCTTCCTTGCTGATACCGTGTGCGCCTTGCCATGAATACTCCTCATCTCCGGCGCAACGGATGGCTCGATTCAAGGCTATCGCCACGCCGGGCAGAGGTCCAGGGAAAATTCAGCTCGCCAGTCGTTCCGAAATCCAGCGCTCGATATCGCTTGCCCGGAAACGCCACATCGTTCCTAGCTGAAAGCCACGGACGACTCCCTGGCGTGCATACCGTTGAAGGGTTTTGGGATGAACTCGCATGATGGCTGCTGCTTCGTCCGTATCCAGCAATGGTTCGGGGACAAACGGTTCCCTGGCCACTGGTTTCCGGTCCTGCTCTGATGGTTTACTGGCTTCGGGCGCGATAACCCTGTCGTTCAGTGGATGACGTTGCATCAGCGACCCCCTGGGACGGTCTACAAATCAACGGCGTCCGACAGGCTGGACTCCGCGCCCTCGTACAACTTGCCCCAATTAGCCCGAGCGGAGCTGGCATTAACCGTCCGGATACCGGCTTGCTGACCACGATTGACGATGGGCGAGGGGATTGTCCAATTACGTTTCAGGTAGCGGTTATTCCGGATCGTAATAGCCGGCATTTCAACGATGCGACGGCAAATTAACTTGACGCATCTGAAAATGTCACAGAGGCGATATGGAGGTCTCGCCATCTGAGATCCATTTCGTCATGTGCGATCTTCGGAAACCGCGTCGTTTCCGGTGCCCTGACCCCGCCTCATACGCGGGACCCGGGCCTTCTGAACCCAGGTCGAGCGTCGAACGGGGGCGGTATGGCGCGAAGCGAGCTGAAGCACATGGAAGCGGCCGTCGCGGTAGCTGAGGAATTGAGCTTTTCTCGTGCGGCGAAGCGTCTACACCTGAGCCAGCCGGCGGTTACGAAATACATCTCTGAGCTTGAGGACAGCCTCGGCACGCCTCTCTTTTTCCGAGACCATCATGTGGTATCTGTGACCGAAGCTGGCAGGGCATACGTGCAGGAGGCTCGTGTCGCACTGCTTCATGCAGAACGGGCAGTGCAGGCGTCGCGAGCGGCAGGGCGAGATGCCGAAGTGATCCTGAATGTTGGGCGCTCGCCTTACGTTGACCCTTTCTTCACATCCGTTCTCCTGGCTACGCGACTCCCGTTGTTCCCACGGTTGAGATTGAACTTGTCGAGTGGATTTTCCTGCGATCTTGCTCACGAGGTACTGGCTGGGTCACTGGATGTTGCAGTAGTGATTGAGCCGCCTCTTTCGGATCTCCTTACCAGTCTCAAAATCGACGAAGCGCCCCTTTATATCGTTATTTCGCGCGACGATGAGCTGGCGGATCATCCTTCCGTCGCCTTCCATCAACTCGCCAACCGGCGCTGGATACTCTTTCAGCGTCAGAGCCACCCCCTGTTATACGATCTGATCCAGAAACGCGCGCAGGAATTGAAAATCATACCCTCCGCTATCCAGCATTTCATGATCCCCGAAGAGGCCATTCCTCTCATGAGTGACCCCGGGGGAGCCGTGATTGTCGGGAAATCCGGCGCCCTGAGAATCGCGCGCGGCGGCCTGACAATGAGACCGTTGGTCGAGGTGACGCTGGCGACGAGTACGCTCCTCATCTCCCGAGCTGATAACAATTCGAAGGTAGTCAGTGAACTGGTTCGGAGCTTCATGCGGCGTATAAACCAGCTAGTTGTGGATGAGCAGATGTCGCTTCCTCTCCCGATTCATTCGGGCATTCCATCGCCGACTATTGTTTGATCTGGACGATTGCGACATTGATTGGCCCCGACGTCTCGCATTTAGGGCATGTGATGACGCCCAATGTGATCACGTTCGGATCGATATCGTCCACTGCCACCACGTACCCACACTTTCGGCACTGATGAGCATGCTCCCATCGCATTTTTCTGCTCACGACAGACATAGCTCTATTGTCATTTTCCCTTTCTACGAGGATCGTGACGATGGAGAGCGTTCCGAAGCCAGCGCAGGCACGATTGCCTGGGAGGCCGTTTTCGTAGTGAACGATTCGATACAGTGAATCATGCCAAACAATCCAGAGGGTTCAATATTCAAAGGGACATGGCCCACTTCTTAAGCGACCCAAGATCGCTTGCCTGCACACTTGTAGCTCGGCTCCTTCGCGACCTCCACTGCGGTCATCTGCAGCTCCGATACAACACGTTTCCGCTTCAAGTATTCCCCACAGTGAATTAATGCAAATTCATTAACGTTTAGTATCACGACTTGCAGCCTTCTGCGACATAACCTTGGTAGCGAGTCTCCTTCGGCGACAAAAAACGACAATCAGGCCCGAGTTGAGCCCGTTTCACAGCCGCAGCCGACGCTCGTCTGGCGTATACGGCCAGACGAAGACGGCGCTAAGCCTGTCTCCGTCTGGCTGTTTTGACCTAACGAGCAAGCCGCAACGCTCCGTGGACGGACGGCATCGTTCGCATTACGACGAACGGCGAACGAGCCGCTGTGCCGAATGCTGATGATGCGGATTCCGCAGAAGCATTTTGGGCCTGGAATGTGCCGGTTGATACCTGGTCTCCGTCAGTTTCGAGGAAAACGACTGTCGAACTGTTGACAATGTAGAAAGTGAGGTTCAGCGCGCCGATCATCGAATTGTCGTTCGTCTGGATGTCCGGGAACGAGAGGGTGCCGCGGCCATTCGAACTGACGGAATACGTACCGGTTCCGAGGTTTTGATCGGAAACCAGCATGCCAGAATTGTTTGCATCGTACAGGCCGGTCATACTATTCCCGTTCGTAGCGAACTCGGCGATCATATCCACTTCACCATTGCCGTTCGCTCCAGAGAGATTCAAGCCATAACCTGATGATCCGGATATCGAAGTGGCACTTTGGGGATAGATTGTTCCTCCGGAGATTCCGAACGTGATACCCGCTCCGTTGTCGATTTCGAGCAGCATGACACCGCCGGCATACGGATAAGCCGCAAACCTATAGCTTCCAGTTGCGAGGTTAGCGTTCCCAAAGTTTCCGTTATAAATTCCATTCAGGACCAGAACGGTGCGAGGGCCGTCGGACGTAAAGCTGCCGTCGACGGTCGGGGCCTGCTCCACGTAGCCTTCATCGTTGACATCTTCAAGGCCGCCGGTGATCTGACTGGAACCGTCAGAAGTGAGCAGACCTCCCGCTGCAAAGGTCCCGTCAGATGTATCCTCTCCGGACAGCGTAAAGACCAATTGGCCGGACGGGAACGAAGTTTGGCCAGTCGACACAAATGCGTCGCCTTCAAGAAGGGCTGTCGAATCGGTCTCAATCAGTTTCAGATGTGTCGCATCGATAACCCACACATCGAAATGCAGGGTACCGAAGCCATACGCAGGCGTTGTCAGTTGCGCCGAACCGGGTGATCCGACATTTACCGTACCCTGAACAGCGAGATCCTGCAGGCCGAACGAATCGCCGTTGTCACCGAAGTCCTCGAGGCCGGAGGTGACGTTGCCATTCCCATCGAGAGTAAATGAACCGACGGTGCCCAACGAGTTCACGGTGGTCGAATCGACCCCATTGAGCCCGAACGCATAGCTCCCCTGAAGCGCACTTTGGGGAACATTGGAGGTTTGAAGGTCGATCGTGCCGCTGCCGCTGCCGCTGTTGTCAAAGCGAGTGATCAAACCATGAGAGCCGGATGTCAAAACAAAATCGAGGCCAAACTGTACCTGCGTGCCGTTCACGGTGAACGAAATGGAGCCAGTGCCTCTGCCATCGGCGGTAATGTTGTAAGTCCCGGAAACCGGCAGACGGCTGAACACGTCGCCTGTCTGAAATGCGGCTCCGAGCGAGGGATCGTCGATGTCGATTGTGCCGCTGGTGAAGTTGCCGTTACCGTTTGCCGTCAGTGAACCAACTGAAGTAAAGAAGCTGCCTTCGCCGTACCCTATGTCGTAGCCTGAAAACGAGAAGATGTAAGTACCGCTGAGGTTGCTATTGCTGAACGCTCCTCCGGGTGGGGCGCTAGCTACGTTTGTAGCAGCTCCTCCGCAGCCGGTGAGCGTCAGTAGACCAAGAGCGCCAGCCAGCAGGCTGGCGACATTTCGAAAGCGCATATATTCCTCCTGAAGATGGCGGGCTGCGTCATATCACTCCATGCCATTGGCAGAAGTTCGATGACAGACCACGCAGCCGACAAACGATCGATCTCTTAGCTCCTGGCCAGGAGCCACACAAACAAACAACCTCCTTCGCAGACGAGCGCGAATGCGAGATTCACGAAGGCCCGCCTTCGTTGAAACGTCATACAGACGGGATCGGTCGCGCAGGTTGTGTCGTCTTTTGTCGGAGCGTTGGAAAGGGTGCTCGGCGAGAGAACTGCGTCGGAGAGGAGCGAAGTAGACGTGCCTACGTGCGGCCAATGACCGTGGATCTGAAAGTGAAATCGTGTGGCGCCACGATCATCACTGATCCACAGTGTTACCCCAGCGAGGGCCCACCTTGGGGCGGGAAGCCCTCGGCTATCAGGGGCGACTGGTGATACTACGCTCGGAAGGCGGAATCATGGCGGGATAGCCAGGAATGCGTCATACGAGACTTCAACACCGCTAAACCGCGATAAAGCCGCGCCTTCACGGTTGAAAGGGGCATCCCTGTGACTGTGGCTATCTCCTGAAGGGGCATCTCCTGGTGGAATCGCAATACGAAGACCTCTCGCTGTTGGGGGCTAAGCGCCACAAGCGCTTGCCCAATAAGGCGCTCGGCCTCCTGCGCTGCAGTATGATCGAATTGCGACTGCTCCCGAGTTGTTCTGCGTAACAAGCGTTCATCTCCAGTTTCCGTGATTTCATCGAGGCTTCTGGTGACCGACCCCTTACGCTTCAGGTCGAAGACCAGGTTACGAGCAATTGTGAACAGCCAGGTGACGAACTGCGAGTTACCACGAAATTGTGGTCCCCGCTGCATCACACGCATCCAAGTCTCCTGGAAGAGATCCTCCGCGAGTTCACGGTTCGCCGTCAGATGAATCAGATAGCGCATCAGCCGATGCTGATACTGAAGAATCAGCTCATCCAGGATCTCCGGGTCGCGCATCCTCAGTCTTGCGGCGACAGCTTCATTTTCATGGTTGTATCTCGGATCTGATCTTCGGTCGAGGAGCCGATTGACACCGATCCCGCTGATAGCCGCATCCCCGGAGATGCCCGCGATGGTTTGTTGCAGTAATGTCATCGGTTCTGCCCTTCTCCCCCAGGAACTGTCGCTCTGATCAGGGAGCCGGAGAAGGCAATCAATCGATGGATCGTCTCCGCTCTCCCGACCGCTCTACATCTCTACGATATTGACCCGAATTCGATGTGGCGGATGTCGGGATTTGTCGGACGCTTTTTTACGCCGCGGCGAAATGCACCCGATGGGAAATATCACCAAAATCAGCTGATAACCAGGGATCGCCCGCTGATTGCCTTCCCAAGAGATGGTTACTATTCCCACTTGACTGCAACCACTTCAGGCTGCCGGCACGGAACCCGACAAAAACCGACAAACACACGGTAACGCCAACCGCTAGACTGTACATCTGAATCGCTAAACGGCATTTCGTGCTGAATGGAACTGATGCTCTAGCACGTGTCGCTGCAACAATGCAGGCTCCGAATCCAGAGGCGCCAGCCGCGCTTTACGGCTGACAAGAGATAGCGGCATGCGAAGAAGCAGAACGGTGCCGACAGCGTTTACCCTGTGCGTGCTGACAGTGTGCGGGTTGACGGCCGTCGTTGCGCGAAAATCGCAGAGCGGAACGGGCACGGGAGCACTACCGGCAGTCCGAGCCATCGCGCGGTCGCGCCTGCATGCTGGACCGCCGCGCGACGCGGATATGATCCTGATTCCTGCCGGAACTGTTCAGATCGGAGACAATGCGGGGCCACCCAGTGAACGCCCTGCGTTTCGGTATACGTCCCGTGCATTTGTGATGGATCGCACGCCGGTCACAGTCGAACAATTTGCTGCTTTTGTAAAGGACACGGGTTACAGAACTGACGCCGAGCGTTACGGCTACGGCGGGGTGCTGGATGAACGGAATGGCGCATGGATCGCAGACAAGGGAGCGATGTGGCGACGCCCCCTCGGCCCGAGCCGGCCGAGGGCGCAGAAGGATCATCCGGTTACCCAGGTAAGTTGGTTTGACGCCAATGCGTTTTGCAGCGCATACGGGCTACGCCTTCCCACTGAGTTCGAATGGGAAAGAGCTGCAAGGATGGGACAGACGCCTGACGGGCAGGTCTTCAAGACGGGGGACTCGATTGAGCACAACGAGCGCTATCTGATCAATGCCTGGGAAGGCGTCTTCCCGCTGCTTGATACCGGAGCCGATGGCTTTCGCGCCACCTCTCCGGTCGGGGCCTTCGGAGCAGCGCCGTCGGGATTGACGGACATGGCAGGCAATGTATGGGAGTGGACCTCCTCGTGGTACGTTCCCTACGGTGTTCCTGAAAGCGCGCCTGCAAATGGCCAGGGAGAGCGCGTGTCGCGTGGAGGGTCCTTTCTGTGCTCGCCGCAGTTCTGCCAGGGCTATCGCGCCAGTGCCAGGAATCATACGGCGCCCGATACTTCGCTTGAAAACATCGGCTTTCGATGCGCGTCCGACCCTGAAGATGTGACGAATTCAGCCGGACGCGTAGTTCGGGAAACGAAAGAGGTAGCGCTCAGGAGGGCGCTGCCAAATCAGGGAGGAACTGCGAAATGAAATCGATGCGGAAGGCTTCGGGAGCACGTGTGGCAATTCTGAGCACGGTGCTCCTGTGCTTAGTAGTGGCAGGACTTCTCGCGTACAGAGAATTTGCGATTCGGAACACGCGACTGGTTGACGCGGCGACCCGGCCCAATATCATCGTGATTCTGGCTGATGACCTCGGCTACGCCGACATCTCAGCGTACAACATTCGCCGATTCAGCACGCCGAACATAGATCGCATCGGCCTTGAAGGCGTCCGATTTACGGATGGCTATGCCACGGCCCCGGTATGCGGCCCTTCGCGCGCCGCTTTGCTGACAGGCCGCTACCAGAACCGGTTCGGTTTTGAATACAACAACGGTCCCACCCAGCGCGATCTCGCAGAGGGCCTTGGCTTGGCAGTCGGGGAAGTCACGATTGCGCAGTTACTGAAGGAAGGCGGTTATTACACCGGCATGATCGGCAAATGGCATCTGGGAAGCGATCAGCAGTTCTATCCCATGAACCGTGGCTTCGACGAGTTTGTTGGATTCCTGCCCGGCGAGACCAGTTACATCGATCCTCATCAGCCCGGTGTACACGCTTCCTACGGTCCGATCGGCGACAGTGCCCTCACCGCTCAGACCCCAACGACGGTGAATGACGACGACAGGGGAGGTCGGCTAAGCAGGATAGCCAAAGCATTTCAACGTGGGCCGCTGAATCAAGTTATCGAAGGTCCCGATCGCAAGGTGGTGCACAACGATGACGAGTATTTGACCGACTATTGGGGTGATCGGGCAGTCGATTTCATTCAGCGGCAATCGAAAGCGGAAAAACCATACTTTCTATATCTTGCTTTCAATGCTCCGCACGCGCCGCACATGGTGACGGCCAAATATTACGACCGTTTCCCGCAAATTCAAAATCATCAGGAACGAGTCTACGCCGCGATGATCGCGGCCCTGGACGATAACGTAGGACGCGTGCTCAAAGCTGTCGATGCGGCAGGCCAAACCAGCAACACAATCATCTATTTCGCATCCGACAACGGCTGTGCCGCGTATTTTCCCGGCCTTTGTAGCTGCACGCCTCTGCGCGGCGGAAAGCTTTCGTATTACGAGGGCGGTATTCGCGTGCCGTTCATGATGCGCTGGCCCGGGCACATCAAAGCTGGCCTGGTCTACCGTGACGTTGTCTCACTACTTGATGTACTTCCGACTTCGGTGGCTGCCGCAGGCGAGAAACTGCCCACGAACCGAATCTATGACGGCGTAAACCTGATGCCGTATCTCTCTGGCCATGAGACCGGACCTCCCCACAATACGTTGGTGTGGCGGGCTCTGCCTCTCTTCTCAATCCGCCAGGGCGATTGGAAGCTATGGGAATCCGTGAACGACAGGACCGGCAAATATGGAGACTACAAGCTTCTGTTCAATCTGAAGGACGACCTCAACGAGACGACCAATCTGGCCGACAAAGACCCCAAAAAGGTCAAGCAACTCGAAGAGCTGGTTCACCGGTGGGCAAAGGCTATGACCGGCCCTAAATGGCCTACTAAAAGAGCCTTTACGTACAACGTGTGCGGGACGCCGTTCACGCTGCCTATCTGATGAGACAGTTGCGCCTGGCATAGATGAAAAACACACCGGGCATCCTATTGTTCGCCATTGCCTCAGTTGGACTGGGTCAACAAGGGCCGACCTTGTCGGTAAACGTCAAGGTCGTCACGCTTCTTGCGACAGTCATGATCGAGACGGCCGAATTGTCAAGAATCTGACCCCCGAATGACTTCGTGTTCGAAGAAGACGGTGTCCGACAGAAGATACGCTATTTCTCGCAAGAATCTGATTTGCCTTTGACGATTCGGTCTCATCGATCGCAAAAGAGCGCGATCCGGCTTCCAGACAAAACTCGACAAACCGTGCGCGGCCCAAAGAAATTTCACATCGTCTGAACCAGTGCAACTCAATCCACCTTCCGTCGGAGGTTTCCGTGAAAGCTGTCTTTTCCCTTGCTCTGACCACATGCCTGATGATTGCGGCCGCCGCACTCATATTCGGTACGCCAAGCGCATTTGCGGAATCGTGGGGTGCGAGAAGCGCGGGCGCTTCTGCGCAGGCGGTCGCGCAGGACAATACAGCTTCTCCGGACGCGACCGGTTCCTGGCAAGTATCGTGGACAGGCAGGAATGGCGACCAACGGCAGGCGTCGATGCAAATTACCCAGAAAGGCAGCAAGCTCAGCGGCACGTTCGAGGGAGCCCGCGGCTCCGTTCCAGTCAAGGGCACTCTGGACGGGAATCAGATTTCTCTAACCGTCAAACTGCCACGGCGACAACTCAGCTTCGCCGGCACATTGGATGGAGACAAAATGAGTGGCACCACTGAGCGCGGGGTCACTTGGTCGGCAACACGACAGTAGTGCGCAAATCGGAGGTGTGGTGGACCAGCGACGGAATATGGGGCGTCTGATTCGATCGGTTCAGGGCATCTTCGGTGCACGAATAGAAGTCTTCACCCGTTCGTCCATAGTCTGCCGGGCAACGCTGCGTTTCGGGACGCCGAGCCGCTGTTCCAGGGGAAAGACGATCAAAGGCAGATTCGGGCTGAAGAGGTCTGCCGGGGCCACGCGAGGAACGAGACAGCGCAGGGCATTGACGATTTTCCCGCCGAAGACGCACTCTCTTCTCAGGTGATACCGATGATGCCGCCCGGAGTTCGTCCAGGAGGAACAGTCTCATTGGGAAGTGATGGGCCTGCGCGGCAAATCCTCCTGATCGATGACGACCGGGATATGGCAGAGATGCTGGCCGAATATCTTCGGCCCGAGGGCTTCGTTGCCCATCTGGCGCATACGGCGGAGTCAGGCTTGACGCGGGCGCGAGAAGGAGGGATCGTGCTAATCGTCCTCGACGTGATGCTCCCGGACAGGGACGGATTCAGTGTTCTCCATGAAATCCGGCAGACGAGCCGTATCCCTATCATTATGCTCACGACAAGATCCGCAGTGCACGACAAGGTCAGCGGGCTGGAGGGTGGCGCTGACGATTACGTCCCGAAACCCTTCACGCCGGAGGAACTGGTGGCGCGCATTCGTACTGTGCTTCGCCGCGGACAGCCTTCGCGGTTTGGCAGTTCTTTCCTGGCGATCGACGATCTGATTCTGGACGCCGGATCGCGGACTGTGGAGCGCAACGGAGCGCCAGTCGACTGTACGGCGGCGGAGTTCGATGTGCTGCATGCTCTCGCCTCGTCCGCCGGCCAGCTAGTGACGAGGGAACACCTCTCGCGCATCGCTCTTGGCCGTACCCCTTATGCGGGGGACCGTGGAGTGGATAACCTGGTGAGTGCATTACGGAAGAAGCTCGGGCCGACCCGATCGGGCCAGGATCGGGTCCGATCCGTTCGCAACGCCGGATACATTTACGTCCATCAAAGCCGCCCGATCTCCAAAGAGCAACGCCTGTGAAACTCTTCCCGCGTATCTTTCTCAGCTTCTGGCTGGCCACGGTGCTGATGATCGTGGCGGTCATCACGATCAGCGAGATTCTGGAGTTCACCACGCCGCACGACCGCAAGGCAGGATTCGAGCCCGATGCGGCGCAGTCGGAATTGACGGAAGCGGTGAATACCTATGAGAGGCTGGGGCAGCAGGCACTGATTGCACAAGTTCAGGGGCTGGCGGGAATGCGACACAGGCGGCTTTTCATTTTCGACCCGAGCGGCAAAGTCCTGATCGGCGACGGATCATCCCCGCCTCCCTTCTATCGGGAGCTGGCCTATGACGCACAACACAGCGGACATGCCATAATGCGGCGTTACTTCGTCTCGCGCATGCTTTTTGTGTGCCCGGTGAGAAGCGACACCGGCCGTGAATACGTCGCGGTCCTGATTGCTTTTGGACCACGCACCCGGCTGCTGAAACTACATTTCTGGTTCAACGTGATGATTGCCATGGTGCCGGCGGCGCTGGTGTGCATGGCTCTGACCTTATATCTCACGCGTCCCATCACGAAGCTGCGTACGACCGCGCAACGGCTGGCGGCCGGCGATCTCAGCGCCCGCTCGTCTACGCACCGGATTGCTCGCCGGGATGAACTGGGCGATCTCGCCCGTGACTTCGACACGATGGCGGCGCAGATCGAGCGGCTGATGACCGCACAGCGGCGCTTTGTAGCCGACGTTTCTCATGAACTGGGAGGTCCGCTTACCCGCATGCATCTCGCTCTCTCGCTGCTGCGGCGGCAGTTCCCGGGGCAAGGCAGCGCGGAAATGGGAAGACTGGAACGGGAGACGGACAAGCTCAGTAATTTGGTGCAGCAGTTACTCCTGCTGGCTGGGATGGAGGCGGGGCGTCGCCCTGCGGAGTCGCTGGCTCCAGTTTCGCTCCGAGTCTTGTGTGGAAGCATCGTCGACGATGCGAATTTCGAAGCTGCACAGGCCGGATGCCATATAGGAGGAAGCCGCGACGATGAGACCCTGCTGGCCTATCCGCAGTTGCTGCGGCGTGCCATCGACAATGTTCTCCGCAATGCCATCCGGTACAGCCCTGCAGGATCCGAGATTCTGCTGAATTGCACGGTTGATCATGATCGGCAGCTTGTCACGATGGAAGTTCTGGATTCCGGTCCTGGGGTTCCGGAAACCATGCTGGCCGATATCTTCAAACCGTTTTTCAGAACTGCCCCCGGACGCGAGACCGAAAGCGGAGGAACAGGTCTGGGGCTGGCGATCGCCGCCGAGGCCGTGCACATGCACGATGGCACCATAGCCGCACAGAATCGAAAAGAGGGCGGTCTTTGCGTCACGATCACGCTGCCACTGAGAGCCCCAACCGACGAATTCGCGATACAGCAGCCAACAGCCGACTCAAGTACCTGAGAGAAGAAGTCACTTTCCTCTTCCGTGCCGAGGACGGCATACGTCTGCATCGGTCTAATCGACGGGCCTGGAATAATCCGAATCTCCCATCGTTATTGAAAGCTTCTCGCTCGGTGCGTTCACCGTGGTGAGGGCTGGGTATACGGTCCCATCGGGCAGTTGGCCGAACTGCACCTGCCCGGTGACCGAATCTTTCGGTTTATTCAGCCATGACTTCACGGAGACGGCTGCGACCCGCATGGTGGAACGATTGACAGTGATTCTGAATTGATCGCCCTGTTTCGCATAGCTGGTGATGACAAATGCGCTTTCTGATGTCCCACTATGGTCGAGGACGATCTGGCCCGCGGCGGCAGCGGCGCGCAGTTTTGCAGGATCGAACGGCATATACAGGCGCACAAGCGCGCGGATCTGCGCGATTTCCTTCTGATACTTTTCCTTTTTTCGTTTCGCCACTGCCATGCGGATCAGCCCGCCGCCGCGCAGGCGCATCGCACCGCCCTGCCCCTCGGATTGTCTGGACTCCGCATCGAGCGGGGTTCTCTGCAGCTTTCCGTCGGGGCCATAACTGCAGAGGTAGCGCCTGGGCGCCCGGGTGTTGCCGTCCACGGTGAGAGTGACAGTCTCGATCCACTGGTAGCCATGCAGCTTTTGCTGATTGCCAGCCATGGCATCCCGTACCTGACCCATCTCCTGCTGCAACCCGCCTGCCTCTTGCTGCGGTCGCGCCTGAGGTGCGCAGACAGCAAGACAGGATACGATCATCGCTAAGCAGTATTTGTTCATTCTTAAGTTCCTTTTGTGCTGACAAAAATTTCAGGAGCGGGAAGTCGCCGGATTGCCCTGTGTCCCGCAGACATGCAGCTCTTCCCTATCCAGTAAGGACCACTCATCTGCGGAAGATGCAATTACCACATGGCACCTCAGACAGATCGAATCAATGCCGCCATTTCCGTTACGTGCGTGACGGTAACGGCGGGCAGCGTGGTCCGGCTTCGAATCGCCCGGCATGATCGACCTCGCATCGCTCAGGCTCAATCCAAGGGCACTTCGATGTGGGTGCTTGTTCATTGGGGCGTAAGCCTCCGGAGCCGAGCGGGGACGGCGTCAATGGATGAGCTCCCGGAGATAGCTGCGGACGAAGGTAAAGCCATAGTTGACGCCCACCTCGCCAACGATGTTCTTATCGGAATAGCCGCCCGGATACCAGGTCTCTCTCTCGACGACTCCTGCGGCGATGGGCCCCAGGAACCGTGCAACAGAAAAGGCGCGATGCCCGTCCGGGCCCTTCCTTGCGGTGAATGTGTCCTCGAACGCCCGGGTAAGCGCCGATTCCGTGCAGGAGGAATCGCAGGGAGTGCGCCGCAGATCCTCCCTGAACAGGTCGGAGAAGACATATTCAGTGGTTCCCCGAACGGCGATCTCACCCATGGCCGAACCGAATCGGTCTGCATAACCCGATGCTCCCTCGGGCCATTGACTGGGACGGTCCAGCCCCTGGTCAATTCCTCCGCGGACCCCTGCTTCAATCACGGAGGCGATGCCGTAGGTATGTTTCGCGTAGTATCTGAAGCGTTCGCCCTGTGTAGGGGGACGGTAGGTGAGTGAGGCCTGAGTCGTGACCTGTGGCTTTGGAGCATCCGGCATATCAGCTGTGCCCTGCTGCGCGAGGCACGAGACCGTCGTGAGATAAAGCGCCCCGAGTGACAGACCTAGCAGTTTTTTCATGTTCTCTCCCAAATTGAGTCGCAGTGAACAGTTCGCTTGTATCGAAGTGGGGACCGTTGGTTCTCTCATGCTGGGCTGGAGCATGAGTGTGGATTCTCTGAATCGGTTGGTCCTCGGGGTGTTTCTGGTTTTGGCGCTTCTCGATTGACGTGTCCGCTGGCGCCGGAGGTCATTCTGAAAACGTGATCGGCGACAATTTCCGACAAATCACGCTGAGACTCTCCAGCCCACCAGATTGTTACTGAACCGGATCATGCGGCAGCGGAGAAAATAGCACTGCCGCATGCGGGACGCGACATGCTATTCGTGGCGATGGCGGACGTGCGTTCTGGTGCCGCGCGGCCCCGTTCGCGTCACCGTGGCATTCCCTGTTCCTTTGCCGGTTACCGTGCGGGTTGCGGTCGTTCCGTTGGGACCTGTGATGGTCGTGGAGTTCTCTCCCGGTGACCGCGTCGTGGTGCTCGACGCCGTTCTCCCATTGGCGCCGGTGTAGGTCCTCGCATTTGTTGTCTGGCCGTCGCTCGTGGTCCTCTGGTCCGTATATGTGGTGCCATTAGCCCGCGTGGCTGTGCGAGTGTTGTTGTATGTGCCACCGCCCACGGAACGCGAATCTGTATAAGAGGCGCCGTGAGGCCCCGTAACCGTACGGGAATTTGTGTATTGGCCGTCGCCCACGCTGCGCTGATCACCATAAGTAGCTCCGTGAGGCCCTGTCGCTGTCCGGGTATTGCTGTAGACGCCGTTGTTCACTGAGCGCTGATCCGTGTAGACGCCACCGTGAGCTCCATAAGCGACATGCTGGTTCCAGCTGCGGGCCGCAAAGGAATGGTCGTATCCGCCGTAGAAGCCGTGGTTCACTACAGTGAAGCTGCGCGAAACGTAGGTCACGTGGTTATACGCAATCACCGGATGTGGGCCCCAGGCGCAGCCCCAGTGACCCCATCCCCAGCCGTAATGAACAAACGCACCCACGACGACACCGAAGGTGAAACCGATGGCCGCTGCAGTTACAACGGCACCCGCTGGCCGCGGCGGAGGAGCCGCATAGACGTAGGTCGGATACACGGGGACCGGCGCTCCATAGACGACCCAGGGGTCATAAGCAGGCACGTAAACAACCGCAGGATTCACAGGACGGATCACGATGTCGGCGGGCGCATACACGACGGTCTGCTGGGGCGTCGACCGCAGCGTACCCGCCACATAAGCGCGGCCACGCATTGCCTGTACGGCCGCCATCACGTCCTGGGGCTGGTTGTAATAGGCATTGCCAAGCCGGGTGGTCCAGTCGAGGTTGCGATCGAGCTGCGACAGGACCGAGGGAAACGCCACGAGCGCCTTGACGCTGGGATCCCACGGCTGGGCATCTGCCATGCGCGCCAATTCAGCCGGAGGCACGTCGGCATTGCGCTGCACGAATCGGTCCGCCTCCACGACCTGCGGCGAATAGGTTGCAGCAGCAAGAATCTGGGCGACCAGAGCATCCGGATAGAGAGCGATGGGCGCGACCAGCTGATCCAACTGATCGTAACTGAGCTGGCTGTATTCAGGCCGCGGGGCCGCTTCCTGCGCGTACAGATTCCCAACTCCAGCCGGAGCGATCAGGCAGACCAACAAGAGTGCTGTACCGGCGCGAACAGTCCGGAGGAAGCAACTTGCGGCGGATTGGAAAATGCGAGCCAGGCGGTGCGTTCGATTCCGCTTCGCCCTGCGGACGCTGGGGGAGTCACTCTGTTCGATGGGTAAGTTCATAAAGCCTTCAACTCCTGAAAATCGGTGCAGCGCCAACCTTTCGCAGGTTGCATCAGGGGACATTGCAATATCCGCCCGTGTTGCACCCATCCACTTTGACCCGATCACTCGCTGAGTTATGTCGGGATTTGTCGCCGCGCGCACGCCATCGTAAGGGAGACCTCACGGGCAGGTGGAAGCTGAATCCGAGGATCAGTTAATGCCGGAAACAGCGGTCTCTCTGACACGGGCAAGGCGCGCGTCCGCGCGCCGTCTCGCCAGGGCATGCCAGGTTGCGAAGCCGATGCCGGCGACAACCAGCGCTCCCAATGTCCAGAGCATTGCGGGAGACCATTTGTGGATTACCGCCGCCCACAGGCGGACGATACGCCGTCCGTAGGTCATTCCGAGCCAGGCAAGGAGCACATAGCGCAAGCTCAGCGACGCGGTGAAAGCTGCGAAGAACCGTCGCCGGGCAACTCCCAGAGCTCCGGACGCCAGTACAAGAGCAGAGAGCGGGACGGGCGGCGGCAGCATGGGAAAAGCCAGTGCCGCAAGGATCGGATGGCGCTCCATCCACGCGCACAGACGTTTGACCAGGCGTACGGAGCCGTAGCGCCGGAGCGCACGTTTGCCACCCTTCGAGCCGACATGCCAGGTGGTGTATGTCCCCAGCATGCTACCGGCCACCGCGCTGGGGACGAGAAACCAGGGACTCGCCCCCCGCGCCACGAAGGCCAGAAGCAACAGGTCCGTGGCGTTGGGAATGGGAAGGGGGATCAGAGAGAAATCGATGGCGGCAATCACGAAAACCCCGGGGATACTCAGATGAGCCAGCCAGTACAGCACCCGGGGGTGATGCATGCGGAGAGCGTGCAGGCGTGGGTGTGGATGTTGGGGGAAAGTCATGCGCTGGTGTTCTCTCATTAGACCGCGATTGGCTGGGCGAGCCTATAGATCTATCGGCCAGAACGACAAATCCCGACATTCAACCCCGGTCTTCTGCGTAAGCGGGACGTCGATTCCATCAGGCGCAGAAGCCGTTCCTCACGCAGTGGACAGGAAGGCCTTCTGCAGATCAGGAGTTTCTCAAGCCGTGATGCCATGGTTCCAGAATCGTTCGCAGCATCTGCAGCAGATGATCTTATTTACAGTGATTGGCTGCTTTTGTCCGGCTGCTCTTCCGCAGGTTTCGCAGCGATTGCCTTCTTCGCCCTCAGCCGGGCAGGACTCGGCGGCCACGGTTCCGTCGGCAGCAGGCTCGATCCATGGCACGGTCAGCACAGGCAGGACCCCGCTTCCGGGCGTGCGCATCACCGCCACCAACACACTGACCGGCAAAACCTACAGCGCCGCGACCGACTCGACCGGCGGCTACAGCATGAAGCTGCCCCAGGAAGGACGCTACATTGTGCGCGCGCAGTTTGCGGTGTTCGCGCCGGGCGAGAAGGAGATCCTGCTGAGCGCATCTTCGGCAAACCCGCAGGTGGATTTTTCGCTGGTGCTCGCATCTCGGGCCGAAAAGCAGGAGCAGGCGCGAGCTGAGTCTCGGCAGTACCCTGGAACTGGCGCAGCGAATCTGAGACTGCTCGGATCGGCGTCCGATCTGATTGCGGCGGCGGCCGGAGGGGGAAATGCCGGAGTACAACTGCCGGAGGCTGCCGAGAACAGCGACTTCTCCGGTCAATCGGTGGCGGTGAGCGGACAGAATGGCGAGACCAATCCGTTTGCCGGCCTCGACGCGAACCAGATTCGGCAAGAGATCCAGGAAAACCAGTCAGAATCGGCGATCACAGGAACCCCACAGGCACCCGCGATGCGAGCTACGGGAGGTTTAGGCGGAGGGGGGGGGCGACTGGGAGCGATTTTTCGCAATTTCAAGCCCAACCAGCCTCACGGTGCCTTCTTTTGGGATGGTGGGAATGGCGCACTGAATGCGGCTGATTTTGCGCTCCGCGGACAGCCTATTACCGAGCCCAGTTACGGGCAGAACCAGATCGGGCTGACCTACATGGGAGCCCCCTACATCCCAAGACTGCTCACGAACGACGACCAGGATTTCCTGTTCTTTGCGCTGAGCGCGGAGCGGGCCTCGAAGCCGTTCGACGAGTACGGCACAGTTCCCACTGTGGATCAGCGTGCAGGAAACTTATCCGGACTCATCGATCAGAACGGCAATCCAATTCCTATCTACGATCCCGCCACGGGACAACAATTCACATATGGCAATCAGACGAATGTGATTCCTCCTGGGCGAATTGCGGCGCCTGCCACAGCTCTGCTTGCGTACGTGCCGCTGCCAAACCTGCCAGGACAGCTTCTTAACTATCAGCGCCTGGCCGCGGCCGACACTAACACGACGAAATTCGGCCTGCGCTACAACCGCAGTATTGGCAACAGCACGGGCTCGCCGCTGATGGGGATGCTGCAGCGATACCTTGGACGCAGTGCGCCGGGGCAAAGCATCAACGTCAACTACAACTACATGCATACCGGAGCCGACCAGCTCAACCTGTTTCCCGATCTTGACGGTAAGGCACAGATTACCCAGAATTCGCTCCAACTCGGGTATTCGCTGGGCGTGGGGCAGATTACGAGCAAACTCTCTGCTGACTGGAATCGCACGAATTCTCAGCTGATGAACGGATTTACGAATACGACGAATGTAGCCGCCGCTGCAGGGCTTTCTAATTTGCCGACGAATCCGATGCTCTACGGTCTTCCCAATCTCATAATGAATCAGTTCAGCAATGCCAGCGAGCTGCAACCGAACTTCCAGGTACAACAAACCATTTCACTTTCTGAAACCAGCTCATGGATGCACGGAAAGCACAATGTGAAGTTTGGCGGAGACTTCCGCAGAGCCTACTTCGAACTGCTCGGAGACACCAACTCGACGGGCGCCTACATCTTCACCGGCGTCTTCACGGAACAGCCAGGGACACGCTCCAGTGGAGTAGGACAGACGGGATCGTCGCTGGCCGACTGCCTGCTTGGCCTTCCCCAGGAGACCACGATCGAGGCGCCGTATCAGAAAGCCTATCTGCGGGAGAACGTCTACGACGCCTTTCTTCAGGACGACTGGCGCGCTCTGCCGAATTTGAGCGTCTTGGCTGGGCTTCGCTACGAGTATTTCTCGCCCTATTCGGAGGTGAACGATCGCCTCGCCACGCTGGACACCGGCAATAACTTCGCTTCCGTTGCGACCGTTTTGCCCAACGGCGTCGGCCCGTTTACCGGCAAATTTCCGCGAACTCTGGTTTATCCCGAGCGCGACGACTTTGCGCCCCGCTTCGGCTTCGCATGGAATATGGGCCATGACACCGTGCTGCGCGCCGGATACGGAATCGACTTCACGAATGGCCAGTACGTGACTTTTGCGCAAAATCTCGCCTTTGAGCCGCCCTGGGCGAATGTGCAGACCAACCAGACCACCAATATCGCGGGCGCGCTTGCCTGCTCGCCGATCTGCCTCGCCAACGGCTTTCCCGCTCCACAGACAGAGGGTAATTTTGCCGTCGACAAGAACTACCGGCTGCCCTACATCCAGGTCTGGAATCTCAACGTGCAGCACACCGCGCCCTGGAATGTGGTCCTCAACCTCGGGTACAGCGGTTCCAAAGGCACCCGGCTCGATGTGGTCGACGCTCCCGGCCGCACCGCAACCGGTTCCCTCAGCGGCGTGCTCTATGACTACGAGGATTCAACCGCCTTCTCGAATTACAACGGACTGACCTTCAGCGCGCGCAAGAGGCTGAGCAACGGAATTGGCCTGCAGGCCCGATACACGTATTCACACTCGATTGACGATGCCAGCTCGATTGGCGGCAACGGCGGCACGAGCACTACTCCTGCGCAGAACTGGCAGGATCTGCTGGCGGAGGAGTCGAATTCCAGCTTCGACATTCGTCACCAGGTCGTGGGTAACTTTCTCTACGAGCTGCCCTTCGGCCCCGACCAGCGCAGGCTCACCTCCGGCTGGGCGGGCAACGCGCTCAACGGCATCTCCGTGTCCGGGACCTTCGACTTCGCTTCCGGCGAGCCGCTGACACCGCACTACGAGGCAACGGTCGCGGACGTGGCGCGGGGAAGCGCGGGGTCGCTGAGGCCGGACAGAGTTCCGGGAGCTTCCCTGACTGAAGGCGGCGGCTCGCTCGATCACTGGTTCAATTTGGCCGCGTTCACCGATCCGGCCAACGTCTACGGCACGGCTTCACGCTACTCCATCCCCGGCCCAGGTACCGTCTCGGTGGATGCCTCGTTGTCGAAGACCGTTCGCTTCTCCGAAACCCGCACCTTCGAGATGCGCGCGACGGCTGACAACGTCTTCAACACGGTTCAATACTCGAGCGTCGATACCACGCTCGGTTCGGCTTCCTACGGCCAGGTCACCGGCGCTGCGCCCATGCGGCAATTTTCGTTTATGGCGCGCTTCCGCTATTAAGAGAGAAATTCGATGACCACGACAAAGCTCATTTTCTCCGCAACTCTGGCCCTTCTTCTCTGCTCCGCTTCGCCGCTCCCGCTTAGGGCTCAGGATCAGGCACAAAGTCAGTCAACCTTTACATTCCGCGTGAACAGCGACGTTGTTCTCACCAATGTCGTCGTGCGGGACAGGAAAACGGGACAGCCTGTGCTCGGCCTGGCCGCTAAGGACTTCACGATCCTCGAGGACGGCAAGCGACAACAGATCAGCAGCTTCGATTTTGAGAACGTCGATCAGGCGGCAGCGCTCAACGAGGCCACCATCAGCGGGACGGCGCAGAACAATCTGTTTCGGGGCAACGGCACGACGGCGACGGAAGAGGCCCTGCACGACCGCCGGCTCATCGTGATGTTCTTCGATCTGACCTCGATGCAGCCCGAAGACCTGTTGCGCTCGCAGGAATCGGCTCGCCATTACATCGAACATCAGATGCAGCCTGCCGATCTCGTGGCCGTGGTGTCACTCGACAGCGCGCTCACTGTCAACCAGGACTTCACGTCCGACAAAGAACTCCTGTTGCGGGCCGTCGGCGGCTATTCCGGCGCGCAGGGATTAGGTTATGAACTCGGCGCCACCAGCACGACCAATCAGGTCGAAGACACCACATCGTTCACGCCCGATGAGGAGGAATATAACGACCTGAACACCGACCGCGAGCTCTTCGCAATTGAAGACATCTCGAAGTCGCTGGCCTGGATCAACGAGAAGAAGTCGATGCTTTATTTCTCGGGAGGCATCCAGCGGGATGGTATCGAGAACCAGGCCTCATTAAATGCAGCCGTCAATGCGGCTGTCCGTTCGAATATGTCGATCTACAGCGTGGATGCGCGCGGACTTCAGGCGATCTCACCGCTGGGTGACGCCTCGACCGGAAGCCTGCGCGGGATCAGCGCGTACAACGGCTCAGCGCTCCAGAACAATATGGATTCCAACTTCAACACTCAGGAAGTGATGGCGACGCTTTCGTCGGATACCGGGGGCAAAGCGTTCTTCGACTCGAACGATTTCTCCGACGCCTTCCGGCGCATACAGAACGACACAGCCGCCTACTACATCGTTGGCTACCGTTCCACCGACACTCGCCGGGACGGAACCTGGAGACGGCTGACTATCAAAGTCGATCGCAAAGATGTGAAGCTCGACTATCGTCCCGGTTACTATGCGCCAGCGGATTTCCGTCACTCCAATAAGGAGCAGCGCGAGCAGGAACTGGAAGATGAGCTGGCCAGCCCGCTTCCCGCCACCGACATCGAGGTCTATCTGCAGGCGTGGTATTTCGAGCAGAATCCCGGGCGTTTCTATATTCCGGTTTCTCTTGTGGTGCCGGGATCTCAGATTCCGTTCGTTCAGGGCGCCGACCGCGACAAGGCTACCCTCGATATCATCGGCCAGATACGCGATCTGGCGGGACACGATGTTGGCGATGTGCACGACACGGTCAAACTGGCTGTGGATGCGTCGCAGCACGTGCGTCAAAAGAATGTCCAGTACACCACTGGCTTTGCGCTGCCCCCCGGGAAATACGAACTTAAATTCGTCGTTCGCGAAAATGAGACTGGCCGAATGGGTTCCTTCGAAGCCCAGATCAGCGTGCCCGATCTGGACAAAGCCCCCCTGAAGATGAGTTCTGTTGTCCTGGCCAGCCAGCGCGTTCCCGCCGGGAAGAAGCTCAACAGTCCGCTCGTGTACGACGGAGATGAGCTCGTGCCCAATCTGCCCCATGTCTTCAGTCCGGACCAGACTCTCACCTTGCTTTACCAGGTCTACGATCCCGCACAGGTTTCCGGAAAGCAGAAAGCCGCAGGCCCGACTATCAAGGACTCCGGCCCGCCCGTCAGCGTTTTCACGAGCGTCGAGTTGCTCAGAGACAACGAAGAAGTTTTTGCAGCCCCGGTGGTGAGAGCGACGAAAACGAACATGCCGGGGCTCGATGGCATCGCGTTCCACCTGAATGTACCACTCGGGAGCCTCACACCCGGGACGTACATCTGCCAGGTAAACGTCATCGACGACGCGCGGGGCTCATTCAGCTTTCCTCGCACGGCAATCGTTATCCGTGGCGCCACAGCACCGGTGCCGTCCTCCACGCCGGATCAGGCGCCTTCGCGCGGCAGCGACGGCGGCAACTCAGCTCGATAGCCGAATCGATTCAGAATGAGGCCCGACATGGCTCAACAGGATAACTATAAGACTGAATCTGTGAGCGGCCTGCAGGAGCTGTTGAAATTCCGCGGAAATCCACTTGCTTATCTCAGGAATATATCGATCCGCGGTGTGGATATTCGTCAGATCACAATCGGAAAGCGCCGGGTCTTTTTCGTCAATCATCCGACGCTGATCCGCGACGTGCTCGTGACGCATGACTGGAATTTCATCAAGGGCCGCGGTCTGCGCGCCTCGAAGCCTGTCTTTGGAAGCGGTCTTCTGACCAGCGAGGGAGAGCTGCATCGCCGCCAGAGACGGCTCGCTCAGCCTGCCTTCCATAGCGAGCGGCTGGCGGGCTACGCGCGGACCATGGTCAACCTGGGCGCGGCTGCGAGCAGCCGATGGAGTGAGGGAGAGCGCATTGCGATCGATCAGGAGATGATGCGTCTGACTCTGCAGATTGTGGGCCGCACTCTGTTTACGGCCGATGTGCTTGCTGAGGCGCGGGAGATTGGCAACGCGGTGACGAATGCCCTCCACGAGTTCCGCCTGCTGAACAGCCCTCTCGTACAGACCATCCAGGTGGTCCGCCGCTGGGCTGCCAGGCGGGCCAGCAAATCGAGGCATCGATTCGAGCATCTGCTACGCCGCATTATCTCGGAACATCGCGCATATCCGGAACGCTATGCCGATATGCTCTCCATGCTGATGGCATCCGACGGCGAGATGGGCACCGGCTATATGTCCGACGAGTTGTTGCTCGACGAAGCGCTGACCATCTTTCTCGCCGGCCATGAAACTACGGCCAACGCTCTGACCTGGGCATGGTACCTGCTGGCCCAGCATCCGGCGGCGGAGCAGACGCTGCACGAGGAGATCGAGCACGTGCTCAATGGGAGGCTGCCGTCACCCGAAGATATGGTGCGGCTTCATTACACCGGCCAGGTCTTTCGCGAAGCTCTCCGGCTCTATCCGCCTGCGTGGATTATCGGGCGCGAAGCGGTCACCGGCTACCGGTTGGGGTCCGTGGATGTACCCGCTGGTTCGACGCTGATGATGAGCCCGTATGCTATTCACCGCGACCCGCGCTTCTGGCACGATCCGGAGACATTTGCTCCCGAACGATGGAAGGAGGGCGCCGCGGACCAGAGGCCGAAGTTCGCTTTCTTCCCGTTCGGTGCTGGGAGCCGCGTCTGCATTGGGGAACACTTTGCGACCATGGAAGGTGTTCTGCTGATTGCGGTGATTGCTCAGCATTGGCGTTTGCGACTGACGCCGCAGCAGGAGGTCGGCTTGTCGCCGCAGATTACGCTGCGCCCGCGGCCTTCCATTTCGATGGTGGCACTAGGGGCGGAACGGGGAAACCCCTAAAAGATGCATTTTTGAGATCCGGGTGCAGCGGACTTTGAACCCGAAAGCTCTTACGCAAGGCGTCCCGAATTCTCCCTGGCGTAGTCCTCCAGAGTCATCGAAAAGTCGCTCAACGTAAAAAGGCTATCGATCTTCACTCTGCCCATCGAGGTTTCGATCACCGGGCACGCATCTGCATTTTGCTTTCGGACCAACACGTAGCCATGCCCATTCAATTTGAGCCCGCTCTGTGAAATCGCGTGGATAGCATGCCAAAAGGCATTGTGTTGGGGCGATGTAAGGTCGTCAATAAACAATACAGGTCGACTCGATGGGCTCCCCTCGATAAGGTTTCGCAATCCATAGGTCTTTCGATCCTTCCGAATAGTAAAGGCGTTTATATCGAGGCTTCTCCTCGCACCATCAATAATGATGGCCGTCATCAGAGGCACTGCCGCAGACTCGACACCAGCCAGTTGGAAGGGTTCGAGCTTAAATAGGTGCTCAAACCTATTCCAGAAGTCTTCACAAATCAAATTAAGACAATGTGCATCCAGGAGCACTCGGCGCAAATAGAACTGCCAAGTGTAATATCCTTGGCCGTCGAGCGAAGGAAGCTCCTTAGATCCATTAGGGACGCGCACAATACACTTATCGTTTATTGTGTCGCGCAGCCTTCTTACACACATCAAGCCTTCATTTGTCATCGCTTGATGGTGCATCTCGTTCTGAGTCTCTCCTATTGCCATAACCATATTCCTGATCGTTGCGGTACTTTTCACTCACCGCCGCCTTCTCCACCACCGCCGCCGCCTTCTCCACCACCGCCGCCGCCTTCTCCACCACCGCCGCCGCCTTCTCCACCACCGCCGCCGCCTTCTCCACCACCGCCGCCGCCTTC
>DATJSB010000205.1:0-19235 GCA_035504315.1 Occallatibacter sp. | reverse complement strand
GCCGCAACGCGGCATGTAAGACGGCATTCCCACCGTTTTTGCCCCAACCCTACTCTGTCTTCACAAAATGCACGGCCCATTTCAACCCCCGCCGGCGACAGGGTCCGTCAGAATGTCAGCCTGCCCGTAACCACCATCACGCGGCCTGACCCCGGAGAACCGAATGCTCCGTACGGGCTGGTCGGCGCAACCACATCGCTGTTGATGGTGCCGAAACCTTCTCCCGCCAGCGACGCGTCGTTTTGCGGAGCCGCAAAATTCGTGTGGTTGAAAACATTGAAGGCCTGCGCGCCCACCTTGAACTGCACCGGGCCTTCTGCGAGCACGTTCTTGTACAGGCTCAAATCCACGTCCGCATAATGCGGCCCGTAGAAGGCATTCCGCGGCACATTGCCGAAATCGGTCTGTGCGGAATCTCCATACTCGTCCTGGATCGATACGCCGGAGCCATTGAAGTAGTGCCCTTGAAAACAGGGCTGGGAATACGAATTGCAAAAGTGATTGAAGTGGGGGTTCAGCACATCGGCCAGCACGGTGCCGTTGCCGGTGCCGTTGTTGAGATCGTTTTCCGCGTTGTTATTCACCACGCTGAAGGGCAGGCCCGAACGCCAGTAAGCCTTCCCGGCAACGGTCCATCCGGCGGCTGCAGACTGCACAATCTTGTTTTGAAAGTGGTATGGCTCAATGTAAGTCAGGTCCATCAGAAAGTTATGGCGAATGTCGTAGTCCGCATTGGAGTACATCAACTTGCGCGGCTGGTTCGGCACAATCTGGTTGCCGAATCCGTTGTTGTTGAAAACCTCACCCTGACCGCCATTCGAAATATCGTCGATGGCATGTGAATACGTATACGAAATATTCGTGTTCAATCCGTGCCCATCGATGTGCTTGTATTCGATCCACCCGCCGTTATATCCGCCCAGGGCATCGTCGTTGATAATTCCCATCGATCCAAAGCGCGGATCGGGCGGATTCACGGGAACGCCCTCGAAACTGGTGTACAGCGAAGACGGCGTATAGGCGTTGCCCGCCAGGTTTTGATTGATGCCGTAGTCGTAGCTCACCAGGTCGTAGCCATGATTGCCTACGTACGACACGATCACCGCGTCCGAAGCACCGAACTGCTGCTGCACTTGCAGACTCCACTCCACATATTTTGCGTTCACCATGTGATGCGGGGACAGGTAATGGCTCGGCGCGAAAAATGGAACGCCCGCCGGCAGCGACGCCGCCAATTGGTTCGCGCTCTGTCCCTGCGAAAATCCCGTGGTCAGCACATTGTACGAAGCCGCCGCAAACGCGGGCGCGCTTCCCGCACCTTCGGCCACGTTGCCTGCTTCCACGAACGCGGCGTACAAATCGGGGAAATCCAGGTACTGGTTCTCGATCAGCGCGCCCGGAAATGCGTCCGCAAACAAGCCCGCGCCGCCGCGCACCAGCGTCCTTCCCTGTCCGGTCACGTCCAGGTTGAACCCGAACCGCGGTTGAATTACGGCCAGTTCCAGCGAATCGAACGAGTTGCTGTATCCGGTCGCGATGGTGGCGTTGTAGGGCGTGTCCAGCGTCGCGCTGGTGTCGGGAAAAGTCCCCAGATACCGCGAAAAACAATTGGTGGTGCAGGCGGGGTTTCCATTGCGGTCGATCCGAACGCCGTAATCCAGCACCAGCCGCGGCGTGGCCTTCCATTCATCCTGTCCGTAAATACCGTAGTTGTAGCCGTCGATGTGGATGTGCTTGGCGGCGTCGAACGTCTGGTTGAAATTGGAATCGGACGATCCAGGCAACACGCCGCCCGCCAGGTCTCCCAGGGAGTTGAAGAAAAAGTAGCCGCCGGTGGTATTTACCGATGGGTAGCCGTCGGTCACGTCATAGCGCTTGAAGTTCACTCCAAACTTCAAATTATGGTTGCCCTTCAGCCACGAAACATCGTCGACAAATTGATACTGCGTGGAGTTCGTTGTGGTCGGATTGCCGCCCCAATTGAATCCGATCGTGCCGCCCTGTCCCATTCCCGAAGAAATGTTGGTGCCGCCATCGTACTCTTCAAAAAACTGCGTGGGCGATGCCGCCAGCGTTGCTTGCAAGTTGGCCGGCCCAAAGGGAAACGAATAGACATAGCCGGACATGATGAATTGGTTGGTAACGTTGGGTGTGAATACATAGGTATGGTTCAGTTGAGCGTTCCAGATCGGCTGGCTGCTATCGACATTCAGCACCGGATTGACGACGCTGACAAAACTCGGCTGGTAGCCCTGATCGTCCGAGATGCGAACGAAGATCTTCTGCTTGTCGCTCAAATTCCAGTCGACTCGGCCAATGGCCATCCATTCCCGCAGCGCTCCGCTTGTCACACCCTGCGCGGCGGTCATACACGGGACGGCAGTTCCACCCGCGGGCGCGGTACCGAAATAGGTATTGGATTGGCCAAACACCGGCGTGCCGGCATAGCTGCCGCAACCTAAATTTCCAGAACTATCCTGCAGAGGTCCGCCGCCCGTGGTGATCGGCACCGCGGTCTTGTAAAACGGCGAGGTTTGCAGCAGATTGAACATCTGCGTGTACAGCCCGGCGCTGGCCGCGGGAACGGTATTCAGGATTGTGTTCTGGAGCGCGGCGGTGGGAAAGTTCACAAAGCTGGCCGAGGGCTGTACGTAGCGAATGCCTTCCGTGTCGGCGAAGAAGAACAACTTGTTGTGGATGACCGGGCCGCCGATCTGGGCCGCGTACTCGTTTGAAACCGCCTTCTGGCGCGGCGTGCCCAGCAGGTTGTTGAAGAAGTCGTTCGCGTTCAGCCCGTCGCTGTTGTAGGTGTAGTTCAACAGCCCGTGAACGTGATTGGTGCCGCTCTTCGTGTCGTAGGTCTCAACCGCGCCCGCCTGCCGTCCCCATTCCGTACTGTAGCCGTTTTGCACAATCGAAGCCTGCGCAATCTCGCTCTGGCCAATGTTGAGCGTCGAGGCTCCGGTGGTGGCGTCGTTGAAGAATGAGTCCGTATTGTCTGAGCCGTCGATGACAATCAGGTTGGAAATTCCGGGCAGTCCGCTGGAACTGAAACTGCCGTTGAAATAGCCATGGGCGCCGTTCGTGTTCACCACCACGCCGGGCACGGTGAAGGCGATGGTGGTGATGTCGCCCCCGGGATTGGGCAAGTCTTCAAACTGCTGCGTCGTAAACGTCGTGGTCAGATTGGCGCTTTGCGTGTCGATCAGTTGAGCGTTATTGGCGCTCACTTCCACCACTTGCTTGTTGCCCTTAGGCGTCACGGTGATGTTGGCCACCGACTGCTGGCCGACCAGGATCTGCACCGTCACCGTATTCGACTGCAGGTTGGGCGCGCTCGCTGAAACGGCTACGTGGCCGGGTTCGAGGAAAGGCGCGGTGTAGCGTCCTTCCGCGTTCGTCTTCAGCACCCGTTGGTCGCCGGTCGTGGTATTCACAATGGTCACCGTCGCCCCGGCCACAACGGCCCCGGAGGAATCGCTCACCACGCCGTTCAACCCTCCGGTCACGGCGGTCTGGGCCGATGCGAAACGAGTGAATGACAGAAACGCGGCGAAGGGAAGGATGATGACGAGCAGCGTCAACACTTGTACCTGGATACGTACTGGCCTCATGGGGAAAGCTCCTGTGGAATATCTGAGTGAGTCGATCTTTCGAAAGAGCACGGTTTCAGCCGTCCCGTAAAAGGTGCAATGTTTTGAAAAGGCACGGCGGGGTAGCGGGGTCGGGTCCCGTGCCATAAAAGGTGCAATTAGAATACGACCTTTACCGGCTGCGCAAAAACTCACCAAGGCACAAGCCCAAAAAGCTTCCTAACCAGGGCACGACTTCACAGCCTGGTGAGAAACCCTGCGAATGTGAGTCTTGTAACAAGGGCACGAGTTTACTCGTGCCGCAAACGCCGCCTCATCAAAATCGGCCTTTAGTGTCTGCGTGAGAACTCAGCCATTCGCCAACTTGCTAACTTGCTTTGTCGCTGGGGACCCTCTGGGTACGACGCTAACTTGCTGCTTTTGATTCACAAACAGGCTCTTCTCATGTCCCGACCGTCCGTTCTCACGCACACCCTTTAGCCTCTGCTGCCTTTCGCGAAGGCAGAATCACTCTCTTACCAAGCTGTTCAGCCATGTCGCAAAACATGCAATTGCAACGCGGCCTTCAGCCCTGATGCGTTCTCCGAATCTTGACACTTGATCAAAGCCTCCCTCAAACCTGCAACCCGTCTTCTAGTGTCCTGTCCCGCATAAAAGTTGTCGATCGCTTTTTGAAAGGGCACGACTCTAGTCGTGCCGCGAAGGCTCAAAAATGAACGCGGCTTTAGCCGCTGAGCCTTTCCGAGGATAAAGCCTGTAAAGAAAAACAAGGGACACCAAACTAGCGGCTCTATCAGAGCCAGTGTACGGCCCGCTGCCCGCCGCAGCAATGCAGTTCCTGAAGCCCAACTGAGCCCGCCACAAAAGACGCGGGCGTCGCAACCGCAGGCACTCTGCGTAAAGGTTCTTCGCCGCGATCGGACCGATCCCCGCCAACCCGCCCGAGTCACTGAGAACCCTCTGGATACGAAATTCCCTCCGCTCCCTTTTGCGTTTAATTTACCCACTTTGTTGCACACTGGAAATGCATGACCATTCACCCCAGCCCGGCAGCCCCTTATTCCCTATTCCCTACTCCCTATTCCCTATTCCCTATTCCCTACTCCCTATTCCCTACTCCCCACTCCCTACTCCCTGCCCCTTCGTTCCCTGCCTGATTGTTACTAGAAATATAACCCCCCCACCCCCTCCCCGGGGTAACCAGAAAGTTAACAGACTCTCCACAACTTAACCTCTCAACGAATCAATAGCTTACAGAAATGTAACAAGACCAATTCTGTTACAAATCCTGTTATATTAGTTTCCGGCCCAAAAGCGGGAAACACTGCCCTTAGCGCAATTCCCTCCATTAATTGCCCTATTTTCAGGCAAATTAGTTTTGCTCTCGATGTTGCAAAATGGTTAACCCTGAATCGAGACGAGATTTCAGCGCCTTCCTGATCGTTTTGATCCACAACATCGCGAGCCTCGCGAATCCGCATCGGGATTTCCGCCTCTGCTCACGCTCACGCAGGAACCACGAAGACGATCGTTGCGCGCTGTGCTATGGTTTACCCGCAATCGGGATGAGGTTCAAAAGTGATGCGTTCCATTTCTCGTCTTCTTGTCGCAGCCGTGCTCGCCTTCGCTCCTGCGTTGTCGTGCGCTAAGACCGTCGTCTTCTGGCAGCCGGGCTTTCCGGCAGCCGACTCTGCGGCGCCAGGCGAAGCCGGATTGCGCGCCGCCTTTCCCCAAGCGGAGTTCGCCGATGCGAGCCAGCTTTCCGCTTCTCTGCATTCATCCGAAACCGGCCTGCTCGTTTTGCCTTACGGTTCCGCCTGGCCTGAAGCGGACTGGGATGCGATCCTCCGTTATCTCGATCGCGGCGGCAACCTGATCGTGCTCGGCGGCAAACCTTTCACTCGCGCCGCATTTCAGGACGCGAGTGGCTGGCATCTGCGCGCCGCAAGCACCGCTCAGTCGCTCGAGCTGTTTATTGACGGCTACCAGCAAACGCCGGGCTCCGATTCGCTCACCTTCACCGCGAATGACAATGTCTTCCCTCATCTGCCGCCGCTCCAGTGGAAGCGCGCCTTCAGCCCCGTTGTCCGCCTCTCCGTCGTCAACTACGACTCAAGCGGCGGCGCCACCGGCGGCGAAGATATGGATTTGACCGCGCTGGCGTGGGGCGAACGCAACGGGCACAAGCTCGCAGCTCCGGTGCTTGAGCTTGACCACAACGCCAATCGCTTCATCGGCGGACGATGGATCTTTGTTGCCTGCGAGCCAGCAGCCGATTTCTTCAGCAACACAGCCTTCCTCAGCACACTGGCCAATATCGCACTGCGCAAAAATGATCGCTTCGCGCTCCGTCCGCGCGTGCCGCTCTTTTTGCCCGGCGAACCATTGGAGTTCGAGTTCACTTCGCCCGGCTCGCCAGGCGCATCGCCCGCGATTGGCCAACTGCACATCCGCGTCACCTCTGAGGATGGCGCCGTGCGCGACGACGAAACCGTTCCCGCAACCGCAGCGCTCACTCTGCCCGCGAGTGCGGCCGACGGCAAAGGATTTCATACCGTCGAAGCGACTCTTCTTCGCGACGGAAAACCGTTGCGCACTTACCGTTCAGGATTCTGGATGCGCGACTGGCAATATCTGCTCTCGGGACCGAAGCTCACCGTCGGCAGCGACTATTTCGAGCTCGACGGCAAACCGCTGCCGGTTGTCGGCACCACTTACATGTCGGGAGACGTTTCGCGTCTTTATCTGCTCCTGCCCAACGCTTACGTCTGGGATCGCGACATGGCGCAGATTCGTGCGGCAGGCCTGAACATGTTCCGCACCGGTCTCTGGACAACCTGGCAACATCTTCTTGCTCCCAACGGCGAGATGAGCGAAGACGGGCTGCGCACCATCGAAGCCTTGCTGATGTGCGCGCGCCACAACAATCTGCCCGTGCAATTCAATCTCTTTGCGTTTTATCCCGATGAGTTCGGCGGCGAAAACGGCTATCTCGATCCGGCTGCACTGCGCGCGGAGTCGATCTATGCCCAATCCGTGGTCGAGCGCTTCCATGCGGTTCCGTTTCTTGCCTGGGACCTGATCAATGAACCGAGTCCGAACAAGAATCTCTGGCGCACGCTTCCTGACTACGATCGGTTCGAATCGGCGGCGTGGCGTCAATGGATCGAGAACCGCTATCCGGACCGGGCCGAGCTGCTCCACGATTGGGTTGAACCGTCGTTCGGCATCGGACGCGACCTGCAATCGAGTCCGTCAGCATCCGCGCCGGAGATCGCCGCTCAGGACCCTCTCGCTCTGCCCAAAGCCGGCGCGTTCTCACCTGACGCTGTACGCAGCGGCTTCAATCCGCTCAAGGCTTACGATTACGCGCTCTTCGCGCAATCGGTGTTCGCCAACTGGGTGGGCCAGATGCGAGCGTTGATCCGCGGCACGGGCTCTGACCAACTCATCACCGTCGGCCAGGACGAAGGAGGCATTGCCGGCCGCCCGTCTCCCGCGTTTTATTCCCCGTCGATCGACTTCACCGCCGACCACACCTGGTGGGACTACGACGCGATTCTCTGGGCATCGCTGGCCCCAAAATTCCTCGGCAAGCCGCTTCTGATTCAGGAGACGGGCGAACAGCGCAGGCTCACGCTCGACGATCGACTGCGTTTCAGCGCCGAGGTCGAAGGCTGGCAACTCGAGCGCAAGATCGCCATCTCCTTTGCGCAAGGCGCGGGCGCTCTCGAATGGGTATGGAACGTCAATGCCTACATGGCCAACGACAACGAGATCACGATCGGCGCAATTCGTCCCGACGGAACCGAAAAGCCTGAAGCGCAGGTTCTCGCCGGCTACGCTGCGTTCGTGAACAAGAGCCCGCAAAGTTTCACCAGGATCGATCCGCCTTCGGTCACCATGGTTACCTCGCAGACGCTTCTGTATTCGATCCTTGGCGGGCTGGCTCTGGAAACGCAAAAGCACGCCCTGCGCGCCATGGCTTACTGCGATCACACTCCGCTTCGCATGTTACCGGAAAACCGCCTCGCCGACCTGGGCTCGCCAAAGCTGGTGTTCCTGCCTTCGCCGCAGGGACTCACGGAAAAAGCCTGGAACGAACTGCTCGATTATGTTGCTCGCGGCGGTACCCTGCTGATCACCGGCCCGGTCGATCGCGACGAGCATTGGCAGCCCGTAGACCGCATTGCCGCCTTGGGAATCACCGCGAATGTGGTTCCACTGGCCGTGCGTGGTTCAATACTGGCGCTGCCTGACGGCAAATCGTATCCGCTTGCGTTTCCCGCCAACGTTCAGCAATCCGAAACATGGACGATGCGTTTCGCTGACGGCAAGTCGGTTGCAATCATCCCTCACGGCCAGGGGAAAATCCTATGGACCGCAGACCCAGTCGAATTTGCCGAAGGATATGCTGCTTCCGCAGCGCTCTATCGTTGGGCACTCGACCAAGCCGGCGTAAAGCCGCCGTTTCGGGAAGTCGAACCTCTCTCGCCCGACGTATTGGCCTTCCCCACTGTGCTCACCGACGGCGAGATCTACAGCTTCAGCAATGAATCGCTCGACGCACAAACAATCAACATCGTCGACGCGCTAACCGGCGCGCACATTCACTTCACGATCGAACCCCAGCGCGGCGCAATGCTGCTCTTGAACCGGCAGGGAAAGGAGCTTTCCAGCTACGGCGAAGCGGCTGTTGAAGCCCATTGAGTCATCCGGGCAGACTTTCATCTCCCTGCCGCTGCCCCTTCGGCTCAGCTTCGGGGGCAGCGTTCGGTGGCGCAGATTAAATTGGGCGTTATATTGTGCGTCCTCGTGATCGAACGCTAGTTCATCAGCACCGCTTCGCGATCGTGCAGAGTCGCGCGAATTGCCGCGATTCCCGCTTCGAGATCCGGCAGTGCCTTCAGAACCGTCTGAGCGTCGGCGTCGGTCACTGACTTGCGCATCAGCTCGCACTGGCCCACCAGCAGCGAATCGAAGTGAAGCAGATTCGCGAGCGTCGGCGCTTCGAGCCGGTAGCGCTGCGTCATGCGGTCGTTGGCCGGCGCAGGCAGTTGATGCAGGAATTGCTCCAGGCCTGTGATCGCGCGATGCAGCCGCTCCAGCTTCTGCGCTGAAGCAACTGCATCGGCATCGGGATACGGCTTGGCCCGCGTAGGAGCGGGCAGAAACTCGCGCCGGTAGTCGCTCTCAGCCGCGCTCACCGCCGTCGCGGCCTCGCCCAAAAGCCATGCGGCTTTTGAGCGGACCATCTGATCGTCGGCGCGGAGCTGGTTCTCAACTTTGTAAAAGTTGTAGCCCCAGCCGTAGAACAGGTTGATTGCGATCTGCTCGATCTCATCGGCCGCGTAAAACATCTCTCCCGCCATTTGTTGACTCCCGTCTGCTTCAGGTGAAACTCCAATGGCGCCAAAGCCGTTCCCAGGACCTAAAGCCCCGCACATTCATGCGGCCTTGGTGGCACGGATAAATCCGTGCCCTTTCAAGACATCCTTACGCAGCGGGAGGCTATTTTGTTCCTCCGCCTGGTCCCGGCAATCCCGCCTCGGCGCCCACGGAATAGAATCCCGAAGGCTGTCCGCCAATGGTGAACGGTACGCCGGCGGCAGCGTTGGGCGCTGACACCAGTCCCTTGTCAGCCATTTTAAGCGCGAGATAGTAACGCACTGCCTCGACCGGCGTAAGTCCGATGGCCTGCAGCGAGATCAGCTCGCGCATGCGCTCGTCCTTGGGCATAATGAGCACTTTGAGATCGTTGAGCGTGATGCCGTAGGTCTTCAGGAACTCTGCAAGATGGTTCTTCACCAGCTCGCGAACCTCCTGGATATGCTCGTTGATGTCTTCCATCTTGGTGACCTGAACAATCTGGTTGATGGACTGCTCGATCGCCGGACCGGCGTAGTCGGCCACTTCCTTGGTGTCGATAATGTGGCCGTTGAAGGGCAGGTGGGTGATGAGGTCGAGCGCGGCCTCCTTGGTGTCGACGTGAATGTAATAGTCAACCTGGTAGGCCATCTCGGCCATCTCTTCGCTGGTCGCGATTCCCTCGCTGCGCACCAGCAGCTTGGAGCGGTTGATGTAGATGACCTCGTAGACCCACGGCGAGTTGCCGCCGAAGAATCCCTGCGCGATGGAGCCGATCAGCGGCTTATCGGGCGTGGTAAGCGCATACTGGCCGGTCTCGTAGACGTTCAGGACCGCGCCGCGCGATTTAAGTATGCAGAAATGATTGCTTTCAACAGTGAGCAGAGAGCCGGAGACGATGCTTTCGTCCGCGATTTTGACGGCCAGAATCTTGGTGCCGAGAATGTCGGTGCCGTCACTGGTGAGCGAGGTGATAACTTGCCGCGTAAGTGCCACGTGCTTTTCCTCCCCTTGAAATGTGTTCGCTGCCAAGGATACGCGACTCGGCGCGCCGCGCCAAGGAAAAGAATGCGAGCAGGATCGAATTAAGTTGTGCGCCGGTGAGACGAATCACAACGCGTATGAATAGAGTGTGAATGCGGGAGGAATTGCGCAACGCAAAAAGGGGTCAGGCCGCGCGACACCCGGCCCACTGACTTGCCGACTCGCCTGTCCCCCCTCGCCGTGATACGCTGTCTCTTCGTTTTGAGGAGCGCGTTTTCGCATGAGTTCCAACCCTGCCAACCAATCGAATCATCCCAGTCATTCCGGCCAGCCAAGCCACCAGAGTCACCAGAACCAGCCAAACCACGGCCACGACGCCGGCCATTTCAATCTGATGGCGGCGGCCCATGCGGCGATGCTCGAGCACGGCTTCAAGCCCGATTTTCCCGCCGGGGCCGACAAGGAACTGGCAGCCATCGCGGCCGAGCCGGCGGTTCCGGCTTCCACTGCTGGTTTCTCTGACCTTCGCCATCTGCTGTGGTCCTCGATCGACAACGACACTTCAAAGGATCTCGACCAGATCGAGTGGGCCGAGCGTCTGGCTGACGGCCGCATTCGGGTGCTGGTTGGCGTCGCCGACGTCGACGCGCGCGTATCCAGGGGCACGATCATCGACACTCACGCCGAGAGCGAAACCACCTCGGTTTATACGGGCGTCAAGGTCTTCCCCATGTTGCCGGTGGAACTCTCTGAGGGCGCAACATCGCTGAACGAGAACGAGGATCGCATTGCGATTGTGATCGAGTATGCCGTGGATGAAAACGGTGCGACGAGCAGCGAATCGGCATATCGCGGGCTGGTGCGCAACCGCGCGCAACTGGCTTACTCAAGCGTGGGAGCGTGGCTTGAGGGCAAAGCTGAAGCGCCGGCCAAGGTCGCAGCGGACGCCGATCTGGCTGCGCAGCTCAAACTGCAGGACGAGGCTGCTGAGCGCATGGGTGGAGAGCGCTTCCAGCACGGCGCGCTCGATCTTGAAACCATTGAAACGCGGCCGGTGATGGTCACCGACCAGATCATCGGCATTGCGCCCATCGAAAAGAACCGGGCCACGTCGCTGATTGAAGAGTTCATGGTGGCCGCAAACGGTGTGATCGCGCGCAGGCTTCAGGGCGGCGGCGTTGCGTCCATCCGCCGGATCGTGCGCACCCCCAAGCGCTGGGACCGGATCGTGGAGCTGGCCCAGGGGCTAGGCACAACGCTGCCTGCCGAGCCCGACTCCAAGCCTCTCAATGATTTTCTGCTGGCGCAAAAGCAGAAAGACCCCGACCACTTTCCCGATCTCTCGCTGGCCGTGATCAAGCTGATGGGTCCAGGCGAATATATTCTGGTGAAACCCAACGAGCCCTCGCCGGGACATTTCGGGCTGGCGGTGCAGGACTACACCCACTCCACGGCGCCCAACCGCCGTTTTCCCGACATGGTTACGCAGCGCATTCTCAAGGCGTGGCTCGCCAAAGGGGCCCAGCCCTATTCCGAAGAGTCGCTCAACGCCATTGCCACGCGGTGCACGGAGATGGAAGATGCGGCGCGCAAGGTGGAGCGCGAGATGCAAAAGCGCATTGCAGCCGTGGTTCTGGCCAAACACATCGGCCAAACCTACGCGGCGGTAGTGACCGGCGTCAACAAGTACGGGACCTTTGTCCGCACCTTCAATCCGCACGTCGAGGGGATGCTCGTCCACGGCGCCAAAGGCTTCGATGTGGGCGACCGGCTGACTGCTAAACTGGTGTCAACCGATCCGGAGCGCGGATTTATCGATTTCGCGGCGCAGTAGGGCATAAATCTTTCGCCGAGAATAATTTCCGATGAACCCCGGGTAGCAATCCGCCCATGGATGAGGCAGCGGATCTGGGGAGCTTAAATCTTGTGACCGCAGGCCCCCGGAACACGTCTAACAAGAAGAATTTGGCGATTTTGAACGACATGCCTCCGCGCGGCTTTCTTGCCAGGTGCACGGCTCGCGGGAACGACAAAAAATGAGTGGCCACCCGCGAGACGGTGAAAGATTTGCGACTTGCGCAGGCGGCTGCCGCTCCCGGAACTTTCAAGACTGGTGACTGCATGCGTTTTCGCACTGTCGTTTTAGGCCCCACAATTCTGTGGGCTACTGCTCTGTTGCCTTTTCCCTGCCTCCAAGCGCAACAGACTGACCCCGCTTCGGCATTAACTTCACCGGCTCAACCGATTCCCGAAGCGCCCATACCACAAATCGAACTCGCCCAGGCCGCCGAGCCGCAAGCCGCACAGCAAACGCAGCAGCAGACCCCGGTCCCGGTTCCCGATCAGTCCAGCTCCAGTTCATCAAGCTCTTCGCAGCAGTCCGATGCCCAGAAGACCGATCACCAAAAAGCCGAAGAGCAGCTCAAGCAGCAGGAGACTCAGCGGGTGGCGGGCGTCATGGCTACTTTCAACACCACGCGGAATCCTGATGCCTTACCGCTTTCATCGGGCCAGAAGTTCCGGCTCTTTTTCAAGAGCGCGTTCGATCCCTGGCCATTCGGGCTCGCCGCTGCGGTTGCCGGCATCGGCCAGGCACAAGACAGCACCCCGGAATGGGGCCAGGGGATGCAGGGCTATGCAAAGCGATTCGGGGCGGGATACTCGGATTATTTTTTGGGCAATTTCTTCGGAAATGCGGTTCTTCCGTCGCTGCTCCATGAAGATCCGCGCTATTTCCAAAAGGGATCGGGGAAACCGATCAAACGCGTTCTGTGGGCGGCGGCCAGTACGGTATGGTGCAAGCGCGACAAGGGTGGGTGGGGGCCAAACTGGGCCAATGTAGGAGGCAACCTGATCGGCTCTGCCATTGGACGCGTGTATTACCCGCCTGCAAATCGCACGGTCAGCAGCACAATCAGCGACGGATTGACAGTTTCAGCCGAAGGCATTGTGGGCGCCGAGGTGATCGAGTTCTGGCCGGACCTGGTGCGCCATCATCAGCGCAAAGAAGCTGAGAAGAAGGCTCGCGCATTGGGCGCTGCCAATGGACAAACAAAGGATGCAAAACCGGAAGATCAGAGCCACAACTAACCCGGTAGCCCGAATCGCTTCCTCAATGTTCATTGACGCCTTTTCCCGTCCTCGCGAATCAGAGTAGTTATGGAAATATACTTCCCCATCTTCAAAGAGAGATCTTTCATGCCTTCTGTCTTTTTCCCCGGGAGATCAGTGTCCGTGCGCCTTTCTCGCCTCGTCCTGTTGGCTTGTGTTTCGATTGCCGGCCTCACCGCCTCGGCCAGCGTTGCGGCGCAGCAGACTGGCCCCGACGCGAGCTTCGATCAAGCCCCCTCTGCGGTTATCGAGGTCGCGTCCCCAGCCGCTACCGCACCGGATACCGACGCCCAGGCGAAGGCGGCACCGGCCCAATCTTCCAGCGCCCAAACAACTGCGCAGAATCAGTCGTCCCAGAATGCCACGGAGGATTCAGCTGGCATGCAAACCAAGCGCATCCTCGGCATCGTACCCAACTTTCGCGCCGTAAGCGCCGACCAAAAGCTGCCCCCTGAGACTGTCAAAGACAAGTTCATTGACGCGACTGAGGATTCGTTCGACTACTCGTCAATCTTCTTTCCTCTGGTCATCGCCGGATATAACCAGGCCAGGGATTCAACGCCGGAATTCCACCAGGGTGCAGCCGGCTACGCCCGCTACTTCTGGCACTCGGCCGTCGACCAGACCAGCGAAAACTACATGGTCGAGTTCATTTTTCCCACGTTTACCCACGAAGACGCGCGCTACTACACGCTCGGTCACGGGGGATTCCTGAAGCGCACCGGCTACGCTTTGAGCCGTGCCGTCATTACCCGAACTGATTCGGGAAAGGAGTCCTTCAATATCAGCGAGGTGGTGGGCGCCGGCGCCGCCGCAGGAATTTCCAATCTTTATTACCCCCGTGCCGAGCGGACCATTGGAAACACCGGAAGCCAATGGGGCCTTGACGTGGGCATCGACGCAGGTGTCTTCGTGTTCAGGGAGTTCTGGCCAGACATCAACCGGCATGTCTTCCACAACAAGTACAGCGACGCTCCCGCGAAGCAGTAAATCAGTTTCCGTTTGCCGGCGTACTACCTGGGTGCCGGGTTCAAGCTCTGCTGGAGAGGGGTTCGTGCGCGCCCTGCGCGTCGCCTGCTATCGTGAAGTTCTGATTAGATTGAGCGAGGTAAGTCTCCCGGATGCCTCATCCCGTGATCAAGTTCGGCACCGATGGCTGGCGCGGTGTGATCGCCGACGACTTTACCTTCGCCAACGTCCGTGCCGCGGCCTCGGCAATTGCCTGCTACGTTCACGCGCAGGAAGATCCCGCCAAAGGCCTCTGCATCGGTTACGACACGCGTTTCGGTTCCAGGGCTTTTGCGCGCGCCTGCGCTGAAGTTGTCGCCGCTACCGGTATTCCAGTTCAGCTTGCCGGCGCCATTACGCCCACGCCCGCGCTCAGCTACGGGGTGCGCCATCGCGGAGCGGCCGGGGGCATCATGATCACCTCGTCGCACAATCCGGCCGAGTGGAATGGCGTGAAGTACAAGGGCTGGTACGGCGGTTCGGGCAAGCCCTCGATGATTGCGGCTATCGAGAGTCATCTTGGTAAGCCTGTGCCGCAGGCCGCGGTGCCCGCTCCGATCACGGAAGTCGATTTTCTGCCCGATTACCTGGCCGCCGTGAAAAGCTTCGCCGACCTCGATCTCATCGCGAAATCGGGGATGAAGTTCTGCATCGACTCGATGTACGGCGCCGGCGGAACGATTCTCTCCGACATCTTCTCGGCGCTGGGCGTCGATCATGTGCAGATTCGCGCCAATGCCGATCCGCTCTTCCCGGGCATCAATCCCGAGCCGATCGAGCCACACATTCGCGCCCTGGGCGAGGCGGTGGTGGCGAACGGCTGCCACGCAGGCTTATGCACCGATGGCGACGCCGACCGCATCGGGGCCACCGACGAGCACGGAAACTTTGTCGATCCGCACAAAATCTACTCGGTGCTTTTGAGTTGGGTGCTGCGCCGCAAGGGCTGGCCCGGAGCGGTGACACGCGCCTTCAACACCACCAAGATGCTGGACCGCATCTGCCGAAAGTACGGACGCGAATTGATCGAGCACGGCATCGGCTTTAAATTTGTCTGCGACTACATGCTGGAGCGCGAGATCGTGATGGGTGGCGAAGAGTCAGGCGGCATCGGCTTCCAGCGCCACTTGCCCGAGCGCGACGGCATTCTGAATGCGCTGCTATTGGCCAATGTGATGGCGGAAGAAGGCAAAACGCTTGGGCAATTGGTCGCCGATCTGCAGGCCGAGTACGGCGAGCACCAGTACGGTCGCATCGATCTCCATATCCCAGACGAGATCAAGTACGCGGCTATCGCTCGCGCCAAGTCGCTGCCGCCGGGAGACACATCGATTGCAGGAATGCCGATTCTGCGCACCGAAACCCTTGACGGAGTGAAGTTCTACCTCGACAACCCAGAGGCCAAAAGCAAGCCCAATGCTGCGGAAACCTGGCTGCTACTGCGCGCCAGCGGCACTGAGCCGCTGATGCGCATCTACACCGAATCTTGCTCCAAGGAATCGGTGGCCAAGCTGCTGGAGTCGGCGCGGAAGTTTGCGCTGAGGAGTTAGCACCATGTTCATTCACATCTTTGGATTTCGATGGAAACCCGCGGCCACGGACGCTGACAAAGAGCGCGCGAAAGAAGCGATCCTCGCGTTTCACGGGCAGATTCCAGGCCTGTTGGACGTGAACGCCGGCCCGAATCTTTCGCCGCGCGGCCAAGGCTACGCGTTTGCCGGCCTCATGACCTTCACGAGCAAAGCAGCCGCCGACGCCTATGCAACCCACCCCATGCATCTCGCGCTGCTCGATTGGTTGGTCCCCCTTATCGACCCAGTGGAGCTGGACTTCGAGGCGTAAATTCCGTTATTCCGCGCGCAGCGCTTCCACCGGATCAACGTGCGTCGCCCTCCACGCCGGTGCTGAGGATGCGGCGAGGGCGGTCAATAGCAAGAGCGCGGCGGCTGCGCCGATGCTCAATGGGTCGATGGGATGCACGCCCACCAGCATGCTCGCCACCAGACGCACCAACAGCAGACTTAAGGCCAGGCCCACCACAATGCCGCCGCAGGCCAATGCAGTTGCATGGCGCAGAATGGTGCTGATAATCACGCGGCGATCCGCGCCGAAGGCCATCCTTATCCCGATCTCAACCGTCCGTTGCGCCACTGAATAGGCGGTGGTTCCATAAACGCCCAGCATCGCCAGCAGCAGGCCCGCGCCGGCAAACAACGAGATAAGCACGGCGCGGAAACGCTGCACGGTGATCGAGTCGCTCACCATCGCATCCATGGTGGTAAATTTCATCGCGATCAGCGGATTGATTTGGGCGATCTTTGTTTGCACCGCATTCATGAGTGTGAGCGGCGCGACGCGCGTGCGCAGCATAATGTGAATCTGGTTGGCGTAGTACGGGTGCTGCGTCATGGGCATGTAGAGCGCGGGTCCCGGCTTGTCCGCAGGTGAATCCTGGCGCACGTCGCCCACTACACCGATCACTGTCATCCACTTGTCGGAATCGAGTCCGCACCGGATCTGTTTGCCGATGGGGTCTGTATCCCCAAAGCTCTGCTTGGCGGCCGATTCGCTGATGACTGCGACGAACGGGCTCTGGTACGTGTCGGCAGCACTGAAGTCGCGACCGCGCTTGAGCGTAATCCCCATGGTCTCGAAATAACCCGGGCTTGCCACGCTCCAATTCGCCCACGGCGCGCGAGTCGGATCCGCCGCCTGCCTGTGCGTCCAGTAGTTTCCGTTGGAACCATAGGCCCCCATCGGCAGACCCATAATTCCAGCCGCATGTTGCACGCCCGGCATCGCGCCCAGCTGTGCAAACAGACCGTTGAACTGTTGAATGACGCGCTGGTAGTCGACGTCGGTATGCGCCGGCGCATCCGCATCCACCACCAGTAATTGGCGCGTCTCAAAGCCCAGGTCTCGCGCCATCAACGCGGCCATGCTGCGCAGCAGCAGCCCGGCGCCGATTGCCAGCACAAAGGTGGCCGCAACCTCGGCAATCACCAGCGAGTCGCGAAGCGTAGCCGCTCCTCTGCGGCTTATGCCACGCGAGGCGTCGTGCTTCAACGCTTCAGCGGCTTCAACCCTGGCCGCACGCATTGCCGGAAAGATCGATGCGGCCAGCGCCGTTAGTGCTGCAATGCCCAAGGTAAACGCGAGCACCCACGTGTTCAGGTGAATCTCGGCTGCACGTGGCAGTTCTCTTGGCGCCATCGCGACAAGAATATGCACTGCCGGAGCCGCCAGCAGCACACCGGCCGCGCCACCCAATACAGCCAGCAAAAGGCTTTCAATGAGCACCGGCCGCATCACCTGCCAGCGGCACGCGCCAAGCGCTTTGGCGATTGCGATCTCGCGCTGCCGCTCCATGGCGCGCACCAGTTGGAGATGCGTGACGTTGACACAGGCAATCAGCAGAATGATGCCGACCGTTCCCCACAGCAGCAGCAGCGTGGGGCGTGCGCTGCCGGTAAGCGCCTCGGCCAACGGCACTGCCTCAATTACTTTGGCGCGGTTGTCGGCGGGATAAATTGTCTGCAGCCGTTGCGAAAGGCCATTGAGCTCGGCCTGCGCTTGTTTGAAGCTGGTACCCGCGGCCAGCAGCGCCACGGCGCGGTAGTTGAATGCGGTGCGCGACGTTGAGTCGGGTTTGAGAGGGAATGCTTCCCAAACATCGGTTTTGCCGGGATAGTCGAACCCGCCGCCCAGCACGCCCACAATTTCAATGGCCTCACTCTCAATGTGCAGCGTTTGGCCAAGGGCCGCCTGCGCGCCGCCGAAGTTGTCGCGTGCAAACTTTTCGCTCACCAGGGCTGCGCGGTGCGACTCAGCGTCAGCGAACAAACGCCCCGCGATTGGGCGCAGGCTGAAGACGCGCGTAAAGTTTTCGTCGACCCAGGTCACTTCGGTATAAGTAGCGTGGTCGCGCAGTTCCACTCCCTCGTTGCCGCCGGCGAACAGGCTCACTGCTTCAAGGCCCTTGGCTTGATCGCGCACATCCACGGCGTCGGGCCCGGTCATGCGCGGAGCGGTATGGCCGCTGTCGGTCCAATGGGTTTCGAGGAGCGCCAGCCGGTTGGGGTTCACGTAGGGCAGCGGCGCCAGCAGTACCGACTGGATGACCGTGAAGATGGCCGTATTGGCGCCGATGCCGAGCGCTAGGGTGAGCGTTGCCGTGAGCGTGAAGCCGGGATGCCTGAGGAGCTGGCGCAGGGCGTACTTCAGATCGCGGGCCAGGTTGTCGAGCCACGCGATCCATTCCGGGCGGCTCTTGAGATAGAAGCGCTCATGCGCAGCCTGCACGTTGCCGAACGCCACATGCGCGCGCCGCCTTGCTTCTTGGTCGTTGAGACCCTCGCTCTCCAATTCGTCGGCTTCGAGGGCAAGATGCGCCCGCATCTCCTCGTCGAAGTCGTTGGTGCTGCGTTTGCGCTTGAACATCGCTTACGCCTCCCCGATGCCCAGTACGAGCCCCATGGCCCGCGTCAGCCTCTGCCACTCGCTGCTTTTCTGCACAAGCTGGTCGCGGCCTGTTTCCGTGAGCCGGTAAAAGCGCGCCTTACGGTTGTTTGCGCTTACACCCCACTCGGCGCTTATCCAGGCGCGCTCTTCGAGCCGCTGCAATGCGAGGTAGAGCGAGCCGTGGTCGACAAAGAACACTTCTTCCGATTGGCGCTGGATCGATCGGGCAATCCCCTGTCCGTGCTGCGGCCCAAGGACCAGAGTTTTGAGAATCAGCAGGTCGAGCGTGCCCTGCAATAGGGCGATGCGGTCGTCTGAGTTTGTTGGAGGGTTGGGTTGGGTCGTCATCCGACCTAAGCATCCCATTGATCGGGTCGGATGTCAACACGAAGGCTTAGTTGACGAATGGAGCGGGCACGTCGCAGCCCAGTTCATTTTCTTTCTTGACAGATTTGTTGCGTAAACGCAATATATCGATGTGACCGACAACGGCATCCAGTCTCCCGGCGAAAGCGGACTTTATAACCGCATCGCCGTTCTGCGCGCTGAACGGGGCATCAGCCGGCAAAGTTTGGCCGACGCCGTTGGGGTGAACTATCAGACCATCGGCTTTCTGGAGCGGGGCGACTACGGGCCGAGCCTCAAGCTGGCCTTCCAGATCGCCGAGTATTTTGGACTGCCCGTTGAGGCCATTTTTTCTACCAGGCCGTT
>DATJSB010000204.1:0-12341 GCA_035504315.1 Occallatibacter sp. | reverse complement strand
CTGGACCCCCGTCATCGGTTCCATCATCGTGGTCCTCGAGATGGGTTCCCTTCTTGTCGGCTCCGGCGATCCGTGGATTCCCCTCCTGCTCGCAACCCTGGGGATCACCCTCGCGCTCATCGGCCCCGGCGCCTGGTCGGTGGACGCGCGCATCTTCGGCCGCAGGCAGATTTCCCTGCCCCCGCGCTAGTGTTGTGTCCCATAATTAACCTGCAATAGAAATGGCGGCCTGGCAGCCTGGGGTATGTCTTTTGGGCGACCGAAACCAACCCTGAAGCCGAGCGCGGAAGAGCAGGAGACGCTGCAAGGATTTGCATCTTCCCGCAGCCTTCCCCATGCGCTGCAACGCTGCCCGTTCCTATAGGTCGATACACCCTGGCATGACCGCTTCCGCTGGACGCTGCTCTTCGCGTACTCAAAGACTTCCGAGAGGTGTTCCATGAGACGAACAAATGACGATGACGACCCGGCAATTTGTTTGCTGTATGTGTTTTTGATGTTCCTGACGCTTGGCGCGGGCACAGCGATTGCTGCGCTTTGCCTGATCAGGTGAAATCTTTGGACCGAGCTTCAGACCAGGCGCCCGGACCACTTCCTGGGATCCGCACACGCCCGGATTGCACCATTCAACTCGGCAACGGTTTGCCGTTCCGAAAGGTCGGCGGTGTCGGGACCCTCGTGACGGCGGCGGCGCGAGATTCCGCCCTGCGCGGGATTACAGTTCGATGATTCCTCGTTTGACGGCGATCGTCGTCGCGTGAGTTCGGTCGTGGGCGCCCAATTTGGAAAGAACGTTCTTGACACGGCTTTTTATCGATTCTTCCGTGGTAGAAAGCTTATCCGCAATCTGCTTGTTCGTATTTCCAGTCGCAATCAGCCGCAGCACGCTGATTTCCGCCGGCGTCAGCGATTCGTCCATGCCATGCTCGGCGATCTCCAGGGAAGCTTCCCCCGAGAGGTTCTTCCTCCCCGAATGAACCCCGCGGATCGCCTCCAGCAGCTCCTTGTGCAGGGAGTTCTTGAGCAGATATCCGTGGGCGCCTGCCTTGAGCGCTCGCAGGATATGCGTGTCGCCCTTGTAGGTTGTCAGAACAATGATCTTTGCATCGGGAAACTCATTCCGAATTGCAATCAGCGCATCGAGCCCATTCATCTCCGGCATCTGCAAATCCATCAGCGTAATGTCCGGGCGATGCCTTCTGAACTGCTGAACGGCTTCCCGCCCGTCCGAGGCCTCACCCACAAGAACCATGTCTGGCTGAATGGCAATCAACCCGGCGATCCCTTCGCGAACGATTGGATGATCGTCGACTGCAAGAATTCTGATTTCAGTTGCTCCGGTGCTCATGACACTGTCTCCGTCCCGGCCCTCATCTTCCGGCGAGCATTTGAGAAAGCCAGGAATGGTTGTTAGCCGTTGAGTAAGCCGTATTGCCGGCGAGGCTGATCTCCAGTTCGGTTCCCACTCCAGGGGTACTCCAGATCACCAGACGGGCCCCTGCCAGAGTGGCGCGTTCTCGCATACCCGCCAAACCAAAATGTCCTTCGCGCGCCTGCCCGGACAGAACCGTCGCATCCATGCCCCGCCCATCGTCGCGTACGCGCAATCGGAACTGCTGGTCGTGATAGCGGATTTCAACCTCGACCCGCTGTGCCTGGGCGTGCCGAAAGGCATTCCGAAGCGCCTCAGCTGCGACTTTAAAGAGTTCATCGCGAACAATGGGGTGCAGGCTCCTGGGCTCGCCCTCCACTGTCACATGAAATGAAGGGGAAGTGCCGTTGGCTGGATCGGCTGCAAGCTCTTCTCCCAGCGTGTTTAAAGAGTCTGCGAGCTCCTCGCTTTGGACGGTTGAGGTTCGCAGCCCCTGCACAGCGTCGCGCCCCTCGGTGATCGCGGTCGCGGCTTTCTCGATCGCGGCGTCCAGCTTCTCTTTCGCCTCGACTGGACGCATCAGGAGCAACTGCGATGCCGTGTGGAGCTGGAGCAGCAAACCCTGGAAACTTTGCAGAAGAGTGTCGTGCAGTTCGCGCGCGATTCGTGTGCGCTCACCCACTCGCGCCTCCAGCGTCATCTCGAACTGATGATGCAACTGCTGCAGACGCAGTCGCCATGCCATCCACAACAGCGCCAGCAGAAGCGCCGCGCACAGGACGCGAAACAAGTCCGTCTGGTAAAAATGGGGCTGCAGCACGAAACGAATGCTGGCCTCCTGATCGCTCCATATGCCGTAGTCGTTGACCGCAGCCACGTGGAACGAGTACTCTCCGGGATCCATGTTGGTGTAGTGCGCTGTGCGGCGTGTCCCGCTGTCCACCCAATCCTTGTCAAAGGGCTCCAGACGGTACTTGAAGCGCAGTTTTCCGGGCGCGGAGAAGCTCAGCGCCGTGAATCGGAAATCGAATGTGTCATGGCCCGGCGGTACGGCAGTCCTGCCGTTGCCCGCCAGGATCAATTGGCTCGCCCATGCCTCTTCGATCCTCACCGGCGGAGGAAGGCGATTGCCCGCGGAAGGGTCGATCGCCACCACGCCGCGGAGCGTAGGAAACCAGATCCGTCCGTCCCTGGCTTTCCAGCCCCCCGGGCTCCCGCCGTTGGATTCGGTGCTTCTCATGCCTTCCGCGGCCCCGTAGGAGATGGGCGAAAGGAAAGAGATTTTCCCATCGGCAAAATCGTTGAGCTCCTTCAGGCTGAGCCGGAACACACTCTGATTGGAGCTGAACCAGAGATTACCCTCGCCGTCTTCCAGTAAGCCCAGCAGCAAGTTGTCCGGTAGACCGTCCCGGGCCGTGATCGCCTTAAACCGGCCGTCGCGGAAGCGGTTGAGTCCCCCGCCGTACGTCGCAATCCAGAGTGTTCCGGTCGAATCCTCGTGGATATCGTAAACGGAGTTGGCCGATAACCCCTGCTTCCGGTCATAGTTCTGAATTTCGCTGCCGCGCATGTACCTGAGCCCTGCCAGGCCGCCGAGCCACATGCCATCCTCTGGATCCTCGGCGATTGTCCGCACGTCGGAGATGCCGGGCACCTGCTCGAGTCTGCCCTCGCGGAACTGATAGAGGCCGCCGGGACGATCCTCCCTCACCGCGCCAATCCAGAGCGTGCCCGCCCGGTCCTGAAAAATCGTCTTCACTGCAGGTGCGTTGACACTGAATTGGTTCAGAATGCCTGATCGAAGGCGATACAGACCCCCGTACCCTCCAAACCACATGTCGCCATCGCGTGTCTGGGCAATGGCAAGAACATCCGTGATGCCGGGGACCCGATGAAACCGCCGGCCATCGAACCAGTAGAGCAGATCTCCGCCCATCCAGATGCGGCCCTGCCGATCCTGAAAGACGCTGCTGAAATTTGAGTCCGAGAGACCTTCGTCTTTTCCATAAGCTGTCAGGGGGGCTCGCCGGAGACGAATCAGCCCTGTTCCGATCGTTCCAACCCATACGTTGGCTTCGCGATCCACGAGCAGGCTGCGTACCTTAAGCAATTCGCCGCCATTCGCAGGCAACGATAATCGTTCGGCAGGACTGACCCTCCCATCCACAATCCGAACGAGCCCGGCCGGAGTAAGCAGCAGTAGTTCCCCATCCGCACTCTCCGCCATGGTGATGGCATACTCCACATCAAATTCGGGATACTCCGCCAATCCGCGCCGCCCAATCGGCGGTAGCGGTACGTCGGAGAATACGCCCTGGTAATAGCGCACCAGCCGATACTCGTCGCGAATACAAATCCAGACACTTCCGTCGCGATCTTCGTGAACCAGAAAAACGCTCGGCCTGGTGGAATGCAGGGTAGCAAGGGAGCCATCGGCTCCGAAACGCACGACATCCTGTCCGCAACGGAACCACATGCTTCCATCCCGCGCCTGCAAAAAGAATTCTCGCACCGCTTTTCCGCGATAGCTGGGATAGGCTTCGAGCTTTGTGCCGGCAAAGTGCGCTACACCCCCTCCTGCCGTGTTGATCCAGACGTTCCCTTCGCGATCGCCGCGGATCGAAGTGACCCACCTGTTTGGCAAGCCGTCGCGTTCGGTGTACGTGGTGGCAACACCACCTTGCAGCCGGATGAGACCCCCATCCACACTACCGATCCACAATGCCCCGGAGCGGCTTTCATACAGAGAGAAAATCTGGTCGCTGCCGAAACCCGGCGTATTCGCCGAATCGAAAACCGTGAACCGCTCGCCATCGAAGCGCGCCAGCCCCCCGAATGTGCCGATCCAGAGGTAGCCGTCGTGGTCCTGCAGCATCGCGTTGACGGAGTTTTGCGGCAGACCCTGCTCGGTATGCCAAACCCTGGTGACGTATTGCGCAGGTTGTGATTGTGCATGGACCGGAACGGTCAGGAGACTAACCGGCAAAATAACCCCGCTCGCCACCAGCGACACGCAGGCGAAATATGGGCCCAGCACGAACCGCGCCGCAACGCGGAACCATTGGAAGCGAAGCAGAAGCGGGCAGCCAGAAGTCATATTCCTGCGACCCTTGCAGCCGAAGAGCGTCAGTGATTCAGTGCCTGATGATTTGGTGCTAGTGTACTCCAGGCCGGGGATCGGAGCCGGCTGGCCAAAAGCGCTTCCATCTCGCCTCAAAGCCCCCGCTCTGCGGATCAGGTTTTGCTGCGTCGAAGTTGCCGGTATTGCCGCTCCGCGGACCCGCCAGTGCCGGCAATCCCTCTCGCGGCCGCGGCTTCGAATCCGCCTTCGCCTCACATGGAATCAGCGCGTTGCGCGTGGAGACGCTTCAGGAGGGATGAGGCTCCCCCGCGATGACACGAACCGTATCCCGTGCGATCAGGAGTTCCTCGTCGGTGGGGATGGTGTAGGCCAGCAACCGCGAATTCTCGGTCGAAATCATCCCGGCACGACCCACGCACTCCTTGTTTTTCGTATCGTCGAGGCGAAGACCCGCCCATTCCAGACCCGCGCAAATGCGCGCCCGCACTCCCGGGGAATTCTCGCCAATTCCGCCTGTCAAAATGACGGCATCCGCCCCACCCATGGCGGCAAGAAAGGCGCCGATGTACTTCCGGACTCGATAGCAGAAGATCTCAATCGCCAGGCGAACGCGACGATCGTCATGTTCATCGAGTTCGGCCTGCAGTTCGCGCATATCGTTCGTGAGCCCGGAGATTCCCAGCAGCCCCGACTGCTTGTTCAGCATCGTTTCGACTTCCGAAGCCGTCAATCCCTCCTTGCGGGAAATGATGTTGATCAGCGCCGGGTCCACATCGCCCGAGCGCGTGCCCATCACCAGGCCTTCCAGCGGAGTCATGCCCATCGACGTGTCCACCGGTGATCCGGCGCGGATGGCAGCCGCGGAGCAGCCGTTTCCCAGGTGCAGTGTGATGATGTTGGTCTCCTCCCGCGTCAATCCGCGCATCGCCCGGTAGCGGAATGCCACGTAACGATGCGAGGTTCCATGAAAACCGTACCGGCGAATGCGATGCCGGCGGTACAGGTGGTACGGCAACGCGTACAGCCAGGCGTGTTCGGGCATGGCATGATAAAACGCCGTATCGAAGACCGCTACCTGAGGCACATCCTTTCCCAGAATTGCACGCGCCGCGTGGATCGCCTGCAGATTATTGGGGTTGTGCAGGGGAGCAAGATCGATGCAGTCTTCGATGCCTTGCAGTACGGATGCGTCGATCAGCGCGGATTCCCGGAACCTCTCCCCGCCGTGTACGACCCGATGCCCTGCGGCATGCAGATCGCCGGTGCTCCTGATCTCAGTCACGCCGGACTGATCGGAGGCGATGAAGCGCACCACGTACTCCAGTGCCGCCGGTGTGTCCCGCAGCAAAGCCGTCAGAGTCTGCGCTGGGCCGTCTTTTCTCTCGAAGCGAACGACGGCAGCTCCGCCGATTCCCTCCACTTCCCCTCGGCAAAGGCGGTCATCCTGGTCCGCCCGAATGCGGTCCGGATCGGTCGCGATGACCTGAAACTTCAGGCTTGAGCTTCCCGAATTGATGACGAGCACGTTCATGGCTTCGTCCCCCCACCAGAACTTTAACCGCTCGGGAGCAATGCACGGCTGTAACGCTGCTGGTCGTTCACCACGGCCACGTCCAGTTCCGAACCTCCGGTCGATCGATTCCGTGTTTGTGCGCGTAGTTGATGCTGTCGGTGATCTGGTCGCGCAGCCATTCCTGCGTGTGCGAACCGACGTCGCGCAGCCGCGGAACGCGGTCGATGACGTCGAGGGCGAGGTTGAAGCGGCTCACGTTATTCAGGATCGCCAGTTCCAGCGGTGTATTGATGTTGCCCATCTCCTTATAGCCGCGGACGTGGATGTGATCGTGGTTCCTGCGCCGGTAAGTAAGGCGGTGAATCAGGAGTGGGTATCCGTGGAAGTTGAAGATGACCGGCTTGTCCTGGGTGAACAGCGAGTCGAATTCGCGCTCCGACAAGCCGTGAGGATGTTCGGTTTCCGGCTGCAGCCGGAACAAATCGACAACATTGACGAAGCGGAGTTTCAGGTCGGGGAAGCGTTCGCGCAGAATGGACGCGGCGGCCAGCGCCTCCATGGTGGCGATGTCGCCCGCGCAGGCCAGCACCACATCCGGGTCGGTTCCGGCGTCCGTACTGGCCCAGTCCCAGATGCCAATGCCTTTCGTGCAATGCTGGATTGCCGCATCCATGTCCAGATACTGCAGGTGGGGCTGCTTGTCGGCGACAATCACGTTGACGTAATCGCTGCTGCGCAGGCAGTGATCCGCGACGCTGAGCAGGCAATTTGCGTCCGGCGGCAGATAAATGCGCGTCACCTCCGCGCTCTTGTTCGCCACCACATCGAGAAAGCCCGGATCCTGATGCGAAAAGCCATTGTGGTCCTGACGCCACACCAAAGAGGTGATCAGCAGGTTGACGGATGATATCGATGCCCGCCAGCGAAGCGCGCTCTTCGATTTTTCCAGCCACTTCGCATGTTGGTTGATCATCGAATCGATCACGTGCACGAACGCTTCGTAGGTCGAGAAGAAACCATGCCGCCCTGTCAGCAGATAGCCTTCGAACCATCCTTCCAGAGTGTGCTCGCTCAGCATCTCCATCACCCGGCCCTCCGGCGCAATCTCCGTTCCGTCCGAGTCCTCCGGCCTGATCTCTTCCATCCATGTCTTCGGGCTCACTTCATAGATCGTTTGCAGACGGTTCGAGGCCGTTTCATCCGGGCCGAATACGCGGAAGTTGGTGGGATTTGACCGCATCACATCGCGCAGCAGATGCGCCAGCGCCTCCACCGATCCCGCATACTGCTTACCGGGCTCCTGCACCGTCACAGCATAGGCCTGGAAATCGGGCATCCGCAGCGGTTTCCGCAGCCTTCCGCCGTTCGCATGCGGGTTTGCCGTCATCCGCTGATCTCCAGCGGGAGCCAGCGCCCGCAACTCATCCACCGGTGCGCCCTTCTCATCGAAGAGTTCGTCCGGCCGATAGCTCCTGAGCCAGTCCTCCAGCAGCTGCAGATGCTTTGGATTTTCCGCTGCCTCCAGGATCGGAACCTGATGCGCGCGCCAAAACCCTTCCACTTTGTGCCCGTCCACCTGCTTCGGCCCCGTCCACCCCTTGGGCGAGCGCAGCACGATCATGGGCCAGCGCGGCCGTCCTGCCGCTCCGCCCGTGAGTTTCCCGCATGCGCGCGCTTCCTGCTGGATCGTGCGAATCTCCCCGATGCATCTCTCCACAGTGGCAGCCATTTGCTGATGCATCAGCTGAGGATCGTCGCCTTCGACGAAATGCGGATTCCAGCCGTATCCGCGGAAGAGCCATTCGAGTTCTTCGTGCGGAATGCGCGCCAGGATGGTGGGATTCGCGATCTTATATCCGTTAAGGTGCAGTACCGGCAGCACAGCTCCATCGCGCATAGGATTCAGAAACTTGTTGCTGTGCCAGGAGGTCGCGAGCGGTCCTGTCTCGGCTTCGCCATCGCCCACCGCGCAGCTTACGATCAGGTCGGGATTGTCGAACGCCGCACCGAACGCATGCGACAGGCTATAGCCAAGCTCCCCGCCTTCGTGAATCGATCCCGGTGTCTCCGGTGTGCAGTGGCTCCCGATTCCGCCGGGGAAGGAAAATTGCCGGAAGAAGAGACGCAGACCCTCGAGGTCCATGCTTATTTCCGGATAGACCTCTGAATACGTTCCTTCCATCCATGCATTCGACAGCACGGCCGGCGCCCCATGACCTGGCCCGGATACATAAATCATATTCAGGTCGTATTTCCTGATGACACGGTTCAGGTGGACCCAGAGAAACGTCTGTCCCGGATCCGAGCCCCAGTGTCCCAGCAGCCGCTGCTTAATGTGCTCCGGGCCCAATGGCTCCCGCAGCAGAGGATTGTCATACAGGTAAATCATGCCGGCGCAAAGGTAGTTGCAGGCGCGCCAATAGGCGTCGATGCGGCGAACTTCGTCCGCCGTGAGGACTTCGGGGAGTGCAGCTACAGCAGTTGTCATGGAGCCTCCTGGGTTTGCTCGACCGCGTCGATTGGTTCCACGTGAGCGTTTCAATAGGCCCGCTGCCCGTCGCTGGCATCTCGCCAGGCACCATGCACGTCTACGCAGCTTTCCCGCCGTGGAACTTTCGCGTCCTTGCCGGAGCGATCTGCTTCCGCTGGGCCATAGTGCACGTCCCGTGCCATAGCAGACCTGTCGGGAAGGCGTTGCCTATGTGCCAGTTCTTCGCAATGCCTGGGTAACTGTCGAAAGTGTCACCGTCATTGGAGACAGCGGATTCCTGACAATTCCGGGTGCCCGGCCCAGGTGCTCCAACTGACTTCACCCTTCGGACGGAATAGGTTTCGACATGGACGCCGCGGCGCGTACGAAACCGTGGACTGTTCTCATTTTTATTCGTTGCTGCCGGTCGACCGGAAAAGCAAACGACAGTCGCGGGGAACTTGGCAGATCAATTGCACCAGGCCCCGTATCGGTTATTTGCACCACGCGAGTATGTCAATGGAACAGGATCAAAAATGTCTGAATTGCCCGGTTCGTGGTGACCATATCTTGTGCAGCATGGACTCTGGCATTCTGGAGAAGTTCGACCTCATCGGGACGCCGGTACGACTAAGGAGCGGATTTGCCCTCTTCCGGGAAGGTGACTGCTGCAGAGCGGTCCACGTGCTTTGCTCAGGTCGTGTCAAGCTTTCGGCCACGAGCCGCGAAGGCCGCAACCTGATTCTCAAGATAGCGCGGTCCGGCGAGGTTCTGGGCTTGTCGGTGGCCCTGGCCGGAGAGCCCCATGAAGTGACCGCGGAAACTGTCGGGCCATGCCAGATTAAGACGATCCGCCGCCAGACCATGCTCGATTTTCTGGATCGCAACCCAGGGGCCAGCCTCCGGGCCGCGCGGTGCGTGGCCAGAGAATACAGCGCTGTCTTCAACGAGGCTCGACGGCTGGCCCTGCCGGCAACCGCAAAGGGCCGGGTGGCGAACCTGCTGCTGGAGTGGAGCCGGGAGTACGCGACGAATCGAAGGCCTGGCCATTCCATCCTGCCGCTCACCCACGAGGACATCGCGGCAATGACCGCAACGTCGCGAGAAACCGTAACCCGGGCACTCCAGCAATTCAAGCGCGATCAGCTGATCTCCATTCGTGGCAGTTCCTTAACGGTTCTGCAACCAGGAATACTGGAGGAGTTCGCCGCATAGCTTCGGCGCTTGATGGAATGACTGGCAACCACATGCACGTCCTGATGAGGTGCCGGATCAGATGAATCGGCACCAAACAGTTCGGCTCACAGACAAGCGGCTTCGCCGCGTCCCGGAGTCAGTGTAGCGAGGCTCGGCGCAACCGAAATTTGGGACGCACAGCAATGTCCACAGTCAGGGATGGTGCGAAGATGGAGCCTCCGCGAGGCCCGGCCCCCGGCCGAAGCTTTCCGATAGGAGCGACGCTCGTAAGTGGCGGCGCCAACTTTTCAGTTTTCTCAAGGAATGCGGCCGGGATCGACCTGCTTCTATTCGACAGGGTGGACGATGCTCGTCCTGCGCGCACGATCCCACTCGACCCGCAAGCGAACCGGACGTATCACTACTGGCACGTGTTTGTACCCGGAGTGGAAGCGGGCCAGATCTACGGGTTCCATGCTTTCGGACCAGATGAGCCCGATCAGGGCCTCAGATTCGATCCCTCAAAGTTGCTCATCGACCCATATGCTCGGGCGATTGGCGTTCCAAAAACTTACAGCCGTGAGGCAGCCCGTCTGCGAGGCGATAACACAGCAACGGCCATGAAGAGTGTCGTTACGGACCCCTGGGCGTATGACTGGGCCGGTGATGCTCATCCTAACCGGCCGTGGTCACGAACGATTATTTACGAGTTACATGTCCGCGGCTTTACGGCACATCCCACTTGCGGCCTCACAGAATCAATACGTGGTACATACGCCGGTCTGGCTGAGAAGATCCCGTACCTTCAGGACCTGGGGATTACTGCGGTCGAGTTACTTCCAGTATTTCAGTTCGATCCACAGGACGCGCCGCGGGGGCGCACCAACTACTGGGGCTACTCCCCGGTTTCGTTTTTCGCCCCGCATCAGGAATACAGCTCTCGCCAGGAGCCGCTCGGAGCCATGGATGAGTTTCGAAATATGGTGAAGGCTTTTCACCGAGTTGGAATCGAAGTCCTTCTCGACGTCGTATTCAATCACACGGCAGAAGGTGGTCAGGAGGGCCCCACCCAGGGCTTCCGCGGTCTGGATAATCCCACTTATTACCTCCTGTGTGAAGACCGTTCACGGTACGCGAACTTTAGCGGTACGGGAAACACGCTGAACGCCAACCATCCTGTCGTCCGGCGCATGATTGTGGATAGCCTGCGGTACTGGGTCACCGAAATGCATGTGGATGGCTTCCGGTTCGATCTTGCGTCGATCCTCGCGCGCGATTCGTCGGGCGCCGTCATGTCGAATCCCCCAGTGCTCTGGGACATTGAGTCCGACCCGGCGCTGGCCGGTACCAAGATGATTGCGGAAGCCTGGGACGCGGCAGGACTCTATCAGGTGGGAAGCTTCGTCGGAGACAGCTGGAAGGAGTGGAACGACCACTTTCGCGACGACATTCGCGACTTCTTCCGCGGCTCGAACGATTCCGTGGGACGCATGGCCGACCGTCTGCTCGGCAGCCCGAGCATCTACAGTCAGAGGGGGCGCGAAGCTGAGGAGAGCATCAATTTCGCTGCGTGCCACGATGGCTTCACGCTCAACGATGTGACCGCGTACGATCGCAGGCACAACGAAGAGAATGGAGAAGATAACCACGATGGCCAGGAGGTGAACCGAAGCTGGAACTGCGGCTGCGAAGGCCCGACGGACGATCCCGAAATAGAGAAGCTGCGCAATCGGCAGGTAAAGAACTTCTTCACCGCCACCATGCTTTCCGTGGGTGTGCCCATGTTTCTGATGGGCGACGAAGTGCGGCGCAGTCAACGAGGCAACAATAACGCCTATTGCCAGGACAATGATACAGGCTGGTTCGACTGGAGTCTGCTCTCCAGGCACGCTGATGTGCTCCGATTCGTGAAGTTACTCATCAGGCGTCGCGTGATCCGGGACGTGGAACATGAGCGCCGGCGCGTGTCTCTCAGCCAGGTCCTTCACGAGTCTAAGTACGCCTGGCACGGCGTGAAACTGAACCATCCGGATTGGTCGCCTTTCTCGCACAGCGTGGCACTCAGCGGGGAACTGAAGAATGAAGGGATATTTGCACATATCATTTTCAATGCATATTGGGAGCCTCTCGAATTCGAACTTCCGGTATTGAGGAACGGTGCCGATAGGTGGATGAGGTGGATCGATACTGCACTGGATCCGCCGCGTGAGATTTGCGATTGGAATGCGGAAGAACCAGTCCTGTCGGCGACGTATCGCGTCGGAGCTCGATCGGTCGTGGTCCTGGTCGCGGGAGAGGGAGTGAATGGATGCGCACCTCCGCTGCCAGGACACTGACGCAGGCGTCGATCAGGTTATGTCCCGCCCCGGCACAACGGAATGCACACTTCTCCAGCGGGCGTCTTCACCGGGCGCCGCCCGCAGAGCCCAGAGCAGCATCGACGATGCTCTGCGCCTCACGAACAATGGCGGCGAGGTGCGTCTCGCTCTCAAAGCTCTCAGCGTAGATCTTGTAGATATTTTCTGTCCCGGATGGGCGCGCCGCAAACCAGCCACTGCGAGCGATTACTTTTAACCCGCCGATGGGTGCTCCGTTGCCCGGAGCCGCAGTGAGTTTAGCGAGGATCGGCTCGCCTGCCAGCTCCGAAGCCTTCACTGCGTCCGGAGACAGCTTCTGCAGTCTTGCCTTCTCTTCCGGAGTCGCGGCCGCGTCAATACGGGTGTAGCAG
>DATJSB010000203.1:0-5216 GCA_035504315.1 Occallatibacter sp. | reverse complement strand
CTTTCAGAACAGAATCAAGAGGGTAGGTCTGCACTACATCCACTTTTGCATTTACCCACTCTGAGCCCAAAAGACTTACCCTCAAAAACCGGCATCAAAACCAGCAATTTCGCCCCAAGCGTGACGAACTTGGGCTAGCGCGGGCTTCATTGTCTGCGTGAGAACTTGTTTCGGCACGCATTCGGGGTGCAAATCGGAGGGTGCAGCAGCCTTCAGGCCTCGGGGTGCAAATCGGAGGGAGCAGCAGCCTTCAGGCTGCTGAATGAAGCGCAAAAGATAGAAGCGGCTTCAGCCGCGGGCCTTCCCAATCAGTCCTTTTAACCTCAGACCGAGTTCTCACGCACACACTTTCGCCCCTGAGGAATGTTTCTTTGAAATCTCGCTGAGCGCGATGAGTTTTTCCGCGGCCTCTCGAGACCGGGTGGAAGTCTCAAAAGCTCACACCCGCAAATATCGCGTGCGCTATGAGCAATGCCGCGTAGAACGAGCCATCCGCATGTCGACCGGAAGGCATACCTGTGTTCATTCTCGAACGATCGAACCCCAATTCGGACACGATAACTCCGCAATCTGCCCGCTAAGTCCTTTCTTTCCCGCCTCCGCCAACGGCACGGCGAATGCCCCAAAAATCCCGAGGCGGACCCCAAACCATGCTGGCAGACCTCAGATATGCCCTCCGGCAATTCGGTAAAGTTCCCGGCTTCACGCTCACAGCGGTGTTAACCCTCGCGCTCGGCATCGGCGCCAACACGGCCATCTACAGCATCATCCACGGAGCCCTGCGCCTGCCCTACCCGCACTCCGACCGGATGATCGGTGTCCAGAACGTCTATCCGCAGGCGTCCTACTACGCCGCCTCCTACCCCGATTTCATCGAATGGCGCGCCAAGGCAACCAGTTTCTCCCAGCTTGTGGCCGTTACTCCCGGCCGGGCAACCTGGAACGGCGAGTCGTTTGGCAAAGCTGAACCTGAGGCGGTGGGAGCCTGGCTTGCCAGCGAGGGGTATTTCAAAATGTACGGCCTTCATCCGGTGCTGGGCCGCGACTTCCTTGCATCCGAGCACCAGGTGGGCTCGGCGCCTGCCTGCCTGCTCACTGAAAGCTTCTGGCGTGAAGAACTCCATGCCGACTCCGGTGTCATCGGCAAGGCGCTCGATCTCGACGGCAAATCCTGCACCATCGTCGGCGTCATGCCGGTCATGAAGCCCAGCGCGTCGCGTCCGGTGTCAGTCTGGCTGCCTCTTGAAACCAACAAGCCGTGGGATCAGCACGGCACCAACTATCTTTTCGTCTCCGGAATGTTGCGCCCAGGCGTGAGCCCGGCCCAGGCGCAGGCCGAACTGAGCACGATCCAGCAGCAGATCGACAAGCAGTTTCCCGACAACAAGCACGGCATCGGCGTTCATCCTCTATTGCAGGCCTATTTCGGCGACCTGCGCGCGCTCATGAAGGTTTTGCTGGCAGCCGTCGGATTCATTCTGCTCATCGCCTGCGTGAACCTGGCCAACATGCTGCTGGCGCGCACAGCCGACCGGTCGCATGAGTTTGCGGTGCGGCGCGCGCTGGGTGCCTCGCCGGGCAGGCTGTTGCGGCAGACCCTGTGTGAAAGCCTGCTGCTGTCTCTGGGCGGCGCTGCTGCCGGCCTTGCCGTCGCATTCGGGCTCACGCACATCCCTATCGCGGCCTGGCCCAAGGGCGTCGTTCCGCCTTCCGATGTGCATCCTGACGCTGCCATTCTCGTCTTCACCTGCGGGCTGGGAATCCTTACTGGCGTGCTCTTCGGCATGATGCCGGCGTTTCGCACCCTGCGCCAGGAAGACAAGCAAGCGTTGCAGCCCGGACGCACCGTAACCGAGTCGCGCAGCCACGGCCGCACGCGCTCGATTTTGGTCATTGCAGAGATCGCGTTATCGATGCTGCTGGTGGTGGGCGCGCTGAGTGTGGCTATGCGCTTTGTCGCGCTGCTGCACGTCGATCCCGGCGTCAATCCGCACAATGCGATGGTCATGACGGTCATGCTTCCCGCGAAACAGTATCCCAAGGGCGACGACCAGCTCCGCTTCTGGCACGCCCTTGCCGCCAAGCTCTCTTCGCTGCCCGGCGTCGAGGCCGTTGGAGCCAGCGTCGACACTCCGTTTACCGGCTCCAACGCCAACGGCGATTTCACCTACGAAGGGCAGCCTGCCGGCAGCGCCGATAAGAATCCCTTCGCCGAGAAACACGTGATCACGCCCGGATATCTGAAAGCGATCGGAGCCGAGCTCTGGCAAGGCCGCGACTTCTCAAGCCACGATAATGCCGGCTCTCCGCAGGTAGTCATCATCAATCGCACCATGGCGCAAAAGCTCTGGCCCGGCCAAAGCGCGATCGGCAAACGAATCAAAGCTTACAGCGACTGGGAAACCGTCGTCGGCGTGGTTGCCGACATTCAGTTTGCTCCGCCCGGTGAGCCGCCCGCATTCCAGATCTACGCTCCTCTCGACCAGTCCCCGCAACCCAGCCTCGGGCTGGCGTTGCGCACCGCGCCCGGCTTCGGCGCCGACCCGCTCTCACTCTCCGAGCCTGCTCGCGCTGCTGTCGCGTCCATCGATCCCAGGCTCGCTGTTTCAAACATGGCCTCGCTCGAAGTCCTCTCGCAGGAAGCGCTCGCCGGCCAGCTTACTGCCACCACCGTCACCTCCATTCTCGGCGTGCTGGCTCTGCTGCTCGCCAGCATCGGCGTCTACGGCGTCATGGCCTATTCGGTCAGCCGCCGCGAACGCGAGTTTGGAATCCGCATCGCGCTGGGCGCGAGCCGCGCCCGCATTCTGCGCCTCTTGTACTCTTCGGTTTTTCGTTGGGTGCTGAGCGGAATGCTCCTGGGAATGGTTCTCGCCTGGTTTGGACAGGTCTGGATCCGTTCGATGCTCGAGATCAAAGAAACCAGCCCACTGGTCATGGCTCTGGGCGGGCTGCTCTTGTGCGTGATTGCCGCCGCAGCCGCTGCCGCCCCCGCCCGCCGCGCCATGAGCGTCGCGCCCGTGAAGGCTCTGCGAGACGAATAAACAGATCGGCTATATGTGAAGTTTCAACACGCTGTTCCCGTTCCCAGCTTTTGCCTTGAAAGGGCACCACCGGCTTCGCCGACCCGCAATGGATGAAACGGGCGAAGCGCATCGAGTAGAGTGAGGTCGTGAGTTTCTTTGTAGGGCGCGGATTCATCCGTGCTAATCACCTGTCTTGAAAGGGCGCGGATTCATCCGTGCTAATCACCTGTCTTGAAAGGGCACGGATTTATCCGTGCCAATAAGATCCCAAAAATGAGTCGGGGTTTTAACCCCCGAGGGACGGCCTTCGCAAATTTCGCCGAGTCCAACGACATTTTCCGCAGCCTGTTCAGCCCTAGGACAGGCGTAGCAGCATCGCCACCCGCGTGCCGTTACTCCGCGGCCGCGTCGCGGCTCCTCATCCTCCGCAACTCCCGGTCGATCTCCAGCTTTTTCTGCGTCAGAATCGCCAACTCCGCGTAGTCGCCGCGCCGCTCGGCCTCTGCAATCAACCCGCGCAATTCGCGCTGCCGGTTTTCGAGCGCCCGCTCCTCCACTTCCTGAATCGCGCTGCGCACCTCGCGCTCTTCGGGCGGCTTGGCCTCGCCCAGCAGCGCCTCGGCCAGCAATGCCCGCTGCGCATCGTCCTCCACCACTTCCATCGGATCGCGCGAGCCCCGCCCAGCCATAGCCTGCATCGCCGGAAACGCAGCCAGATGCTCAAAATACGAAGCCCGCTCCGTCACCGCCTCTGCCGCCAGCCTGCGCCCCTCCTCAAAATCGGGATCGGTAACCGCCAGCGCCCGCAGCAGCACTCGCTCCACTTCCGTCAGCGCCGTCGCCTTTACCTCAACCCGATCGCGACGCTTCAGCGCCGCCTGCCGCAACTCCTCGCGCATCACTGCCGAATCAATCCCCAGCTTTTGCGCCGCATCCGCCGCAAACTGGTCCCGCGCCAGCTTCTCGGGCATGCGCCTTATGTGCGGCAGCAGAAAGTTCATCGCCTTCACTTTCTGCTCCGCACTCGCGCCCGGAAACGCCGCCCGCGCCCGCTCAATCAGGTAGTCCGCCTGCGGCCGCGCCTCGCGAATCGCTTTGGTATACGCCTCCACGCCCCGCTCGCGCACGTAGCGATCCGGATCGAGCCCGCCCTCCAGCGTCACAATCCTGATCGAGAACCCCTCCTCGGTCAGCAGCGCAATCGACTTCTCCGCTGCGTTCGCTCCCGCCGCATCGGGATCGAAATTCACCACCACATTCTGCGTGTGCCGCTTCAAAATCGCCACCTGCTGCTCGGTAAACGCCGTGCCGCTTGTCGCAATCACGTTCTGCACTCCGCGCAGAAACACGCTGATGCAATCCATCTGTCCTTCCACCAGCAGCGCAAACCCCGCCTGGCGAATCACGCTCTTTGCCTTGTCGAGATTGAACAGCACATGGCTCTTCGAGTAGAGCGGCGTCTCCGGCGAGTTGAAGTACTTCGGCCCCGCCTTCTCATCCGTCCCCACCGTGCGCCCCGTGAACGCAATCACTCGTCCGCCCTCGTTGGCGATGGGAAACATGATCCGCTTGCGGAACCGGTCGTAAATCGGCCCGCGCGATCCGTCCTCCTGCTCCTTGCTGTTGAACAGGCCGCTCGCCCGCAGCGTATCGTCGTCGGCCAGGCTCTTCAGCCGGTCGCGCAGGCCATTGAAGTTGTCAGGCGCGTAGCCAATCCTGAATTTTTCTATTCCCTTCGCATCGAGTCCCCGACCCGCCAGATATTCCCGCGCCAGCGCGCCATCAGGTCCGCGCAACTGCTCCTCGAACCACGCCGTCGCCGCCTCGTGCAGGTCCAGCAGCTTGCCCCGCATCCGCGCCTCGGCAGCCTGCTCCGGAGACGAAAACTCCTGCTTCGGCAGCGGAATTCCGCACTTCTGCGCCACCGTCCGCACCGCCTCGGGAAAGCCGACGTTTTCAATCTTACCCACAAACGTGAACACGTCACCCGACACCCCGCACCCGAAACAGTGAAAGAATTGCCGCACCGCGTGCACGTTGAACGAGCCCGTCTTTTCCTTGTGAAAGGGGCACAGCCCCACGTAATTCGTTGCCCCGGCCTTGCGCAGCCTTATGTAACCCTCGACAATCTTCACGATGTCGGCCTGCTGCTTCACGCTCTGGGCAAAATCGGTCACAGGCTAATCTTTA
>DATJSB010000202.1:0-51777 GCA_035504315.1 Occallatibacter sp. | reverse complement strand
GTAGCAGACTTACACGGAGACGAGGAGTCTTTGCGCCGGCGTGGTGAAGTGATCCAGGATCCAGCGGGTCTCCATTACCTCCAATCTGTTGGCCACCTATGGCTTTATCAATCGAGCACGAGAGCAAGCGATCTTGGGGTTGGTTGTCTCAAATTTGTCGAACGGGCGGAGCAGAGAGTCGAGTAAGATGCGCGGCGGGTTGGCTGTGTCTGGCAATCGGATCGAACTATTCCACGTGTCAAATCAATCTATTCATCAGTTTTCATTTCGCAATGCGGCTGCGAAGATTCTTCAGTGCGTCAAGCAGTTTGAGGTCCACAGATGAAATGGCGCCGCGGCCATGGCGTCCAAAACAGACCTATCACCGAGTAGCAGTTTTCGCCGGACACTTCGAAGCGGGGGCAATCTCAGTTGCTTGACTTACATTTATGCGTAGCATTCAGTCCGTTGCGCTGATCGAGAAATCGGGAGATATACATGACTCAATCCCCCAAAGGAGCAGATCTCATCAGAAGCGCCTCTTCCAGTGTTGGCGCCGTTCACTACGCCGATCGCTTTGCGCACCGGGGCTTTGATCCTCGTCGTCTGCAACCGGGAGGATCACCCGAGGTGACCACGAAGAATCGAGCCGATCAGGCCCTTTGTGTGACTCGAACAAAACCAGCCCGGATTCTTCTGGTCGACGCGGCGCTCGCGCTGCAGGAATCGCACCTATTGCTCCTGCGATCCATTCCGGCCATCGTGGAAGCCCTGACCTCGTGCGCCGATATGTATCTCCACAAGGAGCACGGTTATGCACTGGTGATCCTTGTGCTCCATTCCAAATCAAGAGAAACGGCCGAGGCGGCACATTTTGTCCGTCAGCGGTGGAGTGCCGCAAGAATCCTCCTGCTCGAAAGCGAGTCCGCGATGATCGATGACTGGCTCTACGATGAGCGGGTCGACCCTCATTCGCATCCGGCGACATTACTCGAGGCGGCAATTCGACTAATGACCGAAGACACTTAGTGGATTCCAGCATGAACATCGCAGAGTTTCTCGCCCATCGGATCTCTGGGCATGTTTAACACCTTTCGTGCTTATCTCGGACTTTCGCCGGTAGTTACGGCATCCATTGGAAAGCTGAAATGTGAACTTGATTATTGGCAACCAACCTCTGCGCCGAACGAAATGGCCGGATACGAAATGAAGCTGTCGCGATACCTGGCACTGATATTCATTCACGCATTCGATATTACGCATCCATCGATGGAAGCGCGCGATCGCACAGCCTGGTATGCAGATTTTCATGGGTCTACGATCATGGCGTTCGATACATAATCGTCAATCAATACCTTCGTCCAATAGACTCGTCTTTACTGTTCTGGCCTAATTGAGCCTTGTAGTGCATCGCGACCGAAACGCGGAGAGCTATGCAGCGAAGGCGCAGTCTTCCTCTAACTCGCTACCGAGTGTGTTTCCTGGCGCTTGCCTGCATGCGCGCGATGCCTTCGGTCGCGCAAGGCGCGCTAACGACGCCCTCCATTATGGCGCCAGCATCGACGCCGGCGCATGAGATCTACGCCCTTTCGCAATTCGTCCTGGCGATTACGGGCGCCATTTTTGTTGTCGTCGGAGGCCTGCTCGCATTCATCATCGTCAGATTCCGTGAACGTAGGACCGACGCGGAGCACGAGCCCGCGCAGATCTACGGCAGCACGCAGGTGGAACTGGCCTGGACCGTGATTCCCGTTCTCATCGTTGTGGTTCTGTTTCTCACTACGGCTCGCATCATCTTCGCGATTCAGGATGCGCCCGAGCCGAAGACAGCACTCGACGTCACGGTGGTCGGCCATCAGTTCTGGTGGGAGTTTCGGTACCCTAAGCTCGGCATCGTCACGGCCAACGAGTTGCATGTTCCCGTCAGCACGCCATCGGCGCCGGAGCCTACTTATATGCAGTTGCTCTCGGCCGATGTCGATCACAGCTTTTGGGTGCCGCAGCTCGGCGGAAAAACCGATCTCATTCCCAACCATCCAAACCAGATGTGGATGGATCCCGAAAAGGCGGGCCTGTATCTTGGCCAATGTGCACAGTTTTGCGGCGTAGAGCACGCCAAGATGCTGATTCGCGTCTATGTCGATACACCCGATCAGTTCGCTGCATGGGTGAAAGCGCAGCAGCAACCCGGCGCGCAGGACGCGGCGACAGCGGCCGGCCGGCATGTTTTCGAGACCGAGGCCTGCGCCAACTGCCACACCATTTCCGGCACTGGAGCCAAAGGAACATTCGGGCCCGACCTCACGCACCTGATGAGCCGCGCAACGATTGCCGCCGGTGCGGCCGATAATACGCCCGACAATCTCCGCTCGTGGATTCACGATCCAAACACGCTCAAGCCCGGCGCGCTGATGCCCGCGATGCAACTGAGCGACAAAGAAACCGACGAAGTGGTTGCGTACCTGACCACCCTGCACTGAAGGAGCAAGCAATGGCGGACCAGACCTTCCCGATTCCCGGCACTCTCGACGCCGGCCGCTCGCGCGGTGCGGCGCTGCTCGAGTGGCTGCATAGCTGGGTGGTCACGGTCGACCACAAAAAGCTGGGCATCCTCTACATGGTCTATGCGCTCGTCTTCCTGCTCGTCGCCGGCTCCGAGGCTGTGGCAATCCGCATTCAGCTGGCCATACCGAACAATCACTTTCTCTCGCCCGAACTCTACAACGAGTTCTTCACCATGCACGGCACCACGATGGTTTTCCTGGTCGGCATGACTTTTATCTTCGGTTTCGGCAACTATTTTGTTCCCTTGATGATCGGCGCGCGCGATATGGCCTTCCCGCGGCTCAATGCATTCAGCTTCTGGATGACTGCATTCGGCGGGCTGTTTCTCTACTTCAGTTTTATCGGCGGCTTCGGCTTGTACGGCATGGGCTCTGCGCCGGACGTGACCTGGTGGGCTTACGCACCCCTGACGGCCAAAGCGTTCTCGCCCGGCCATAACACCGATTACTGGGCACTCGCCCTCATCGTAAGTGGATTCGGTACGCTGGGCGCGGCCATCAATATTCTGGCAACGGTGTTTTCGATGCGATGCCGTGGCATGACGCTGCTCCGCATGCCGCTTTTCGTGTGGCTGATGGTGGTGACCAGCGGTGACACTCTGATCGTGATTACGCCGCTCACCGCCGCGCAGGTCATGCTGATCATCGATCGCTACCTTGGTGGACATTTCTTCGATACGCAGGCGGGCGGTTCGGCAACGGTGTGGATGCACTTCTTCTGGATCTTCGGCCATCCCGAAGTGTACGTTTTGATCCTGCCCGCATTCGGCATTGCGAGTGAAGTGATCCAGGTGTTCTCGCGCAAAGCCATCTTCGGCTACCCGGCGATGGTTGCGGCATCGGTCGGGATCGCGTTCGTGAGTTTGAGCGTGTGGGCGCACCACATGTTCACCATCGGCATGACCTCGGTGAGCAACGCCTTCTTTGCGCTCTCCACGATGATGGTTGGCATTCCCACCGGCATCAAAATATTCAACTGGGTTGCAACGATGTGGGGCGGCAGAATCCGCTTCGCCACTCCCATGCTCTTCTGCACGGCATTTGTGTTTCAGTTTCTGATGGCGGGACTCACCGGCATCATGCTCGCAGTTGCGCCCTGGGATTGGCAACTGCACAACTCCTACTTTGTAATCGCGCATTTTCACTACACTCTGACCGGCTCGTTCGTTTTCTGCATCTTTGCCGCTATCTATTACTGGTATCCCAAAATCACCGGTCGCATGTTGAGCGAGAAGCTTGGCAAGTGGCATTTCTGGCTGTTCTTCATCGGCTTTCATGTCACGTTTGACACCATGCACTTTCTCGGCATTCTCGGCATGCCGCGCTCCATCTATACCTACCAGGCAGACCGGGGATGGAACACGCTCAACATGATCGTTTCGGCCGGTGGAATCATCCAGGCAATCGCCGTGCTGATTTTGGTGTGGAACATGATGGACTCCTTTTTGCATGGCGCCGCGGCCGGCAACGACCCATGGGATGCCTGGACACTCGAATGGTCAGTACCCTCGCCGCCGCCTGCGTATAACTTCGCCACCGATCCAGTGGTGCGCAGTCGGCGCCCGCTTTGGGATCTCAAACATCCAAACGATCCCGACTGGAAGTACGAACGATGAGCACAATTCCTATCTTCGCGGACGAAAACTGGCGCTTGCCGTCGCGCGGCCGCGTGGCCATGTTCTGCCTCATCATCGGCGAATCGGCCATCTTCACCATCTTCGTGGTCGCGTATGTCTATTACATCGGCCGCAGCACCTACGGGCCCACGCCACAGATTCTCGATGTTCCAGTCTTCAACACTATCTGCCTGCTTTCGAGCAGCATTTCCATCATGCTGGCCGAGCGCGCCATTGATCGCGGCCGAATCCGCAACTTCGGCGCGTGGTGGGGTCTAACCATGCTGCTTGGCATTGTCTTCCTTACTGGCACGGCGATCGAATGGAAGCGGCTGATCTTCAGCGACGGCCTCACCATCCGGACCAATCTTTTTGGAACAACCTTCTACTCGCTCGTCGGCCTCCACGCCACGCACGTTATCGTCGGGCTCCTCATGCTATCGCTGGTCATGATCTTCACGCTGCTCGGCCGCGTGGAGCAGCGCCACGCCGAGCGCATCCAGGTGCTTTCGCTCTACTGGCACTTCGTCGATGCGGTTTGGGTGGTGGTCTTTACCGTCGTATACCTGGTAGGAAGGTAGATAAAATGCCGGACTACTTTCATCCCGAAGAGACGCGCGCGCAGGAAGGAATGATTCGTCTACCGGCGCCCACTGCATGGCCTATCGTGCTGGCCTTCGGGTGCACGCTTGCCGCAGCCGGCCTCGTCACCGATGCCGGTATAAGCATGCTGGGCGGCCTGCTTATGCTGGCCGGCTCCATCGGGTGGTTTCGCCAGGTTCTGCCGCACGAGCAGCACGAAGAGGTTCCGGTCCTCGATCGGCCGGTCACCATCGCTACCTCGCGCGCCCTGGTCGAGCGCATTGGTCTCAGCCCCGATCATCGCGCTCACCTGCCCAAGGAAATCTACCCTGTCACCGCCGGGATTAAGGGGGGCATTGCCGGCGGTTTCGCGATGATTGTTCCCGCGTTGATCTACGGCCTCATCGCGCAGCACAGCATCTGGTATCCGATTAATCTGCTGGGCGGTGCGGGGGTCGCGCATTGGCGCAATCCCAGCATCGCCGACATTGCGGCGTTTCACTTGCAGGGGCTGCTCGTTGCCATCGTCATTCACTCTCTGACATGCGTGCTGGTCGGCTTGCTCTACGGCGCTATGCTTCCCATGCTGCCGCGCCATCCCGTGTTGCTAGGAGGTATTCTCGCGCCGATTTTGTGGACGGGCATTCTGCACTCCTTCATGGGCATCATCAATCCCGCGCTCGATGCACACATCGCCTGGGGATGGTTCCTGGTCTCGCAGGTCACGTACGGTTTGACCGCCGGCTTTGTCGTCGCGCGCCAGGAACGCATACCCACCAGCCAGTCCATGCCCTTTGCTGCGCGCCTGGGCATCGAGGCAGCCGGCTTCATCGATTCGCGGCCCGACGCCGGTCCGCCACAGGATAAGGAGAAGCATTGATGCGCTTCCCGGCCCAAATGCTACTGGCGTGCCTTGCGGCGCTCCCTGCGGGCTGCGGGCATGCGCCCGGCTATCCGCCGAGTCCGATGGCGCGCCCCACGCAGGTGATGGATTTCGCCACTCTCTATGGCGAGAACTGCGCTGCCTGCCACGGTGCCAGCGGTCAAAACGGTCCGGCGATCGATCTCGCCAATCCCGAATATCAAGCGCTGGTCGACGACACCACTCTCCGCAAATGGATTTCCAGCGGATTGCCCGGCACTGAGATGCCGGCCTTCGCACAATCGGCGGGCGGCATGCTGACGGAAGCGCAGGTAAACGCGCTCATCAGCGGAATGCGCAAACAGTGGTTGCGGCCCAATGTCTTTGCAGGATCCACGCCTCCGCCGTACGCGCAATTGCGAGCGGGCGACGCTCATAGTGGAGAGCAAGCCTACCAGGCACGATGCGCTTCATGCCACGGGCAGTCGCACCAGCAGATCACCAGCCGCGACTACCTTGCGCTCGTCGGAGACCAGGCTTTGCGCAGCATTATCATCGCCGGCCGTCCCGATATAGGGCAGCCTGACTGGAGCCATCTTGGCCCCGGCGGCAAAGCCTCGTCACCGCTCTCTGCGCAGGACGTCGACAACATCGTCGCGTACCTCGCGAGCCTGCGCAGCCCAGCGGCGGCACAAACGGCAAACAGCATTCCGATGCAACCGGTTCTCGCCACAGCAACGGGGAGATGAGATACATGACCATTGAGACCCAACCCGCAATCTCGCAGCCAACACCGCCCGATTTGAACGCGGCAGCCGCGGATGATGCTCGAGTCGTCTCGCGCCGCTGGCTGCTGTTCAAAGCCGCTGTCGCGCTCAACGGCCTCGTTGGCGTCGTGCTTGCCGTTCCCATCCTTCGCTATCTTCTTGCGCCGTGGAAGAAGGACACGAGCTACGACTCCTGGACCTCGCTCGGCCCCATCGATTCATTCCCCACAGGAGAAACGCGTCTCGCATTTTACAAGAATCCCTCGCAAAATCCATGGGACGGCCAGACCGACAACGTGGCCTGCTATGTGCGGCGCGAATCCGGCAATCAGTTCAAGGTCTTCGCTATCAACTGCGCACACCTCGGCTGCCCGGTGCGCTGGTTCCCGCAGTCGCAGCTGTTCATGTGTCCGTGCCACGGCGGCGTCTACTACGCCGACGGCTCGCGCGCTTCCGGCCCGCCAGAGCGCGGCCTCTTCACTTACAGCTGGCAAATCGTCTCCGGTGAGCTGCAAATTGATGCCGGCCAGATGCCCACGCTCTCGAACACCGCAAAGCTCGTCACCATCTCCACCAAGTCTGGAGAATGCAAATGCAGCGGATGAAGCAGACTGCAACGCGCGTCTATGCATGGTTTGAGAGCCGCCTTCAACTCGAAGGCCCGGTGAAGGAAGCCGTGCTCCACCAGGTTCCGCGCAACACCGCCAGCTGGTGGTATGTCTTCGGCAGTGCGGCGTTCACCTTGCTCTTCCTGCAGATTTTCACGGGTATTTTGTTGGCTCTGGTCTATGTTCCCTCCGGGGGTGAAGCGTGGAACAGCCTGAACGTTCTCAATCACCAGATCCCGCTTGGATGGTTTCTGCGGGCGATGCACGGCTGGGGATCGAACTTCATGGTCGCCATCGTCCTTATCCACATGGCGCAGGTGTTCCTCTTCGGCGCCTACAAGTTTCCCCGCGAGCTTACGTGGATTCTCGGCGTCTTTCTCTTGCTCATGACGCTCGGCATGGCCTTCACCGGCCAGGTTCTGCGCTTCGATCAGGACGCGTACTGGGGTCTCGGCATCGGCGCATCCATCCTCAGCCGCGTGCCGTTCATCGGCGGCGGTCTCGTACATTTGCTGCTCGGCGGACCCATCATCGCCGGGGCTACGCTTTCGCGTTTCTTCGCGCTGCACGTCTTTGTCATTCCCGGCACGATGCTGCTCTTTGTTTTCCTGCACGTATGGATGGTGTTAAAGCTCGGAGTAAATGACTGGCCCATGCCGGGCCGGATCGTGCGCCGCGAAACCTACATCGAGGAGTACCACCACCTTGCGCGCACGAATGGACTTCCTTTCGTTCCTGGTGCTTTCTGGAAAGATCTCATCTTTTCCGGCGCGATTCTAGCTGCGGTCGCGGTATGCGCCGTGGTGTTTGGCCCCTTTGGTCCCAGCGGACAGCCCGATCCGTCGATCATTCAGACCGTTCCCAAACCCGATTTCTTCTTTCTGTGGATCTACACCATCCTCTCTTATTTGCCGCCGCAGATGGAAACGTCGTTCATTCTCATTGTGCCTATTCTGGCCATCGCAGTTTTGCTGGCGCTTCCTCTCGTTGCCTCCGAAGGCGAAAAGAGCTGGCATCGGCGCCCGGTAGCCTTGCTTGTGGTTTCAACCCTCGCCGTTTCCTGGGGCGTGCTCACGCGATTGGGAACCACAACTCCATGGAGCCCGCATATGAGCGCGTGGAGCGGCGATCCGCTGCCCGTAAATCGCGTGTATGACGCAACGCCGCTCGTGCGTCAGGGCGCCGTCGTGTTCCAGGCCAAGCAATGCCGCAACTGCCATTCCATTGGCGGATCTGGAGGGGAGCGCGGTCCAACCCTCGATGCGGTTGCCACGCGTCTCACTATCGACCAGATGCGCTTTAAAGTTGTTTCTGGCGGCGGTAATATGCCGGCCTACGGAAAGAATCTCTCTCCTGCGGAGATCGAGGCTCTGGTAAGTTTTCTTGAAACGCTGCACCCGGCCAACGAGCCGCCGGCATACGACGCCGCGCGACGCACCGTCGAAGCATCGCTGCCCGCAAACAACACAGCGTCAGCAAGCGGCCTTGGCGCAAATCCCGGCACGAAGCCGTAATCGACACCACAACGTTCCTATGATCGACTCAACAACGATCGCCGACCTATTCACGCGCTGGGACATTCCCTGGATCGTGACGTCTACGCTCGCGCTCTGCGCGATCATTTACGTGCGCGGTTGGGCGCGCATTCGTCGCACACGGCCGGCACAATTCGGCGTGGGCCGTCTGGCCGCATTCCTCGGCGGCATCGTGGCGCTGTTTGTCGCCGTGGCATCGCCGCTCGACACCTTCAGCGAATCACTGCTCTTCATGCACATGGCGCAGCACTTTGTGCTGATGTCCGTCGCGCCCCCGCTTATAGTCCTGAGCGCGCCTGTGGTTCCCATGCTGCGCGGCCTTCCCCGCTGGGTAATTCGCCGCGTGCTCGGTCCAATCTTCGTCACGCGCGCGTTGCCCGCCCCGGGCCGTTTTCTTACGCGGCCTCGCGTCGCCTGGCTCGCCATGAACTCCGCCTACATCGGCTGGCACATTCCGCGCGCCTACGAGTTCGCGCTCGCCTCGGAGAACTGGCACAACTTTGAGCACGCCTGCTTTTTCTTTACCAATCTTATGTTTTGGTGGCCCATCATCTGCCCGTGGCCGAGCCGCCCGTTGCAATCACGTTGGGTTTTGGTTCCTTATTTGTTTCTTGCCGACGTGGTAAACACCGGCGTTTCAGCTTTTCTGTGCTTTGCCGGGCGTCTGCTGTATCCGAGTTACAATGCCATCCCGCGGCCCTTCGGCCTCAGCGCGCTCAACGACCAGGTCGCCGCCGGAGCCTTCATGTGGGTGTGCGGATCAATGATATTCCTGCTTATTGTTTTCAGGGTGATTACGCAAATTCTTTCCTCTTCAGCGATATCAAGACAGGAATTTGACGGGCCCCATCTGGACATCGTGGCCCCGGCCCGAATACCCCAAGTGAACTGAGAGGCTGAGTAACGATGGAAACCGAAGCGACAGTCGCGAAAATCGCATTGCTGGCGAGGGTAGAACCGCGCGAGAGACCGCATGGTCGTTTTCTGGCCGACTACTGGGCATTGACGAAACCCGATGTAAATCTTCTGATCGCGATTGCGGTTTTTGCGAGTTTCTACCTGGCGCGGCCTACCACTCTCGAAAGCTTTCCATATGCTCTGCTGATTAATACCTTGCTCGGCTCATTGCTGATCGCCGGTGGTACCGGAGCGCTCAACCAGGTCATCGAACGCCGGTTCGATTCTCAAATGCGCCGGACATCGCGAAGGCCTTTGGCTACCGGAAGCATCTCGCCCAATCGCGCTTTGTGGTTCGGGGTTATTGTATCGATTGCTGGCGCCGCTTATCTTGCACTGGCTGTCAACTTACTGTCGAGTCTGATCGCCGGACTCACTCTTGTCAGCTATTTGGCCGTTTACACTCCACTGAAGAGAAAAACGCCGATGTGCACATTGCTTGGCGCCTTGCCAGGAGCGGCTCCTCCGCTGATTGGTTGGGCCGCTGCATCAGGGAACTTGAGTCTTGAAGCCTGGCTACTCTATTCGATGCTCTTCCTCTGGCAATTTCCACATTTTATGGCGATCGCCTGGATGTATCGTGAGGACTATGACCGTGCCGGATACCAGGTCCTTCCGCGACGCGAAATCAGGCAAAGATTCGTCGCATTGCAAAGCGTTATTCCGGCATTGCTCCTGGTCCCGATCAGTTTGATTCCCGCGCTTCTCGGCGATGAAGGTCGGATATATTTTGTCGGAGCCCCACTGCTGGGTCTGGCTTTCTTGTATTGCGCAGCGCGGCTGGCCTTTAATCGATCGAATGTTATTGCTCGCCAGTTACTGCTTGCTTCCATCATTTACCTGCCGTCGGTTTTTCTACTGATGTTGCTCGACAGGAATTGAGCCCAGAGCCGTTTCGGGCACTTCTCGGGTTGCTGCTATGCCTCGCTTCCTTTGGAGGGGGACTTGGATTCTCGTGATCAACAAAAAATCCCGTAGTGGCCCGAAACCATGGACCGATCCGGTCATCCAACATCATATGAGAGCTGTCGCTGTTCCCGTCCACATCATTGCTACACGCACAGCGCTGGTTGGAGCGGCGATTTATGGGCTGGAGAGGCTGAGAGACTAGAAGGAGTAATAAATAGATGGGCGCTCTTCCCTCTGTCTATCTGGCAAGGCACGGTGAGACGGCGTGGACGGTTACCGGTCAACACACTGGCCGCACCGATTTGCCGCTTACCGAGCGTGGGGAGTGCAACGCGCGACGATTGCGGGAGCGGTTGAACGGACTGAACTTTGCGAAGATACTCACCAGCCCCTTGCAGCGAGCGATGCGTACGTGTGAGCTGGCTGGCTTCGGATCTGTAGCGCAGGTGGATCGCGACCTGCTCGAGTGGGATTACGGTGAGTACGAAGGCCGTTTGACGGCCGACATATTAGCGGAACGCCCGGTGTGGCAACTGTTCCGCGACGGCTGTCCGGGCGGAGAATCACCCCGGCAAGTTGCGAAGCGGGCCGACCGCGTAGTGGAGCGCGTGCGTGCCGCGGCGGGGGATGTTCTGCTTTTTTCCAGTGGTCATTTTCTCCGCATGCTGGCCGCACGCTGGACCAGTCTCGAAACCATCCACGCCAGCGCGCTCATGCTGGACACAGCCAGCCTGAGCGTACTGAGCTATGAACACAGTTTGTCACAGCCGGCCATACGGCTGTGGAACGACACCCATCATGTGCTCACTGCGAACGGCAAAGAAGGCGTTTGCGAGTCCAGCAGTTTGCAACCGGCGAGGTGACACGATGAAAGCGACACAATTGCTTCACAATGAAGGCCAGAGTCTGTGGCTCGACAACATTACCCGCGACCTGCTGGATAGCGGCACGTTAAAGCAATACATCGATGAGCTATCGATCACCGGACTCACGTCGAACCCGACGATCTTCGATCATGCGATCAAGAATAGCGCTACATACGATCCGGCCATCACGCAGAAGATGAAGCGAGGTACATCGGCCGAAGATTTGTTCTTTGAGTTGGCCATAGAGGACCTTGCCCGCGCGGCAGATCTATTCAAGCCCATTCACGAAAAGACGAACGGGGTGGACGGATGGGTCTCGCTGGAAGTGTCTCCTCTGCTTGCATACGACACGGCCAGCACTCTCACTGCGGCTAAAGAATTATTTGCGCAGGCGCGACGCCCTAATTTGTTTATCAAGATTCCGGGCACCAAACAGAGTCTCCCCGCGGTAGAGGAGGCAATCTTTGCCGGCGTACCCGTCAACGTCACTTTGCTGTTCTCGCGCGAGCAATACCTCGCGGCAGCCGAGGCATTCCTCCGCGGCATCGAGCGGCGCGTCGAGGCCGGCCTGAATCCCCGTGTCGACTCCGTGGCCTCGGTATTCGTCAGCCGCTGGGATGCCGCTGTGGCCAGCAAGGTACCCGCGGAACTACGCAACCAACTTGGCATTGCTATTGCGAAACGCACGTACAAGGCCTCGAGCACTCTGCTCAGCTCGGCGCGCTGGCAGCGAATATATAATCTCGGCGGTCGTCCACAACGTCTCTTGTGGGCCAGCACGGGAACTAAAGATCCCAAAGCTTCAGACATTCTCTACGTTAAAGCGCTGGCTGCGCCCTTCACCGTGAACACTATGCCCGAGGGAACACTGAAGGCGCTGGCGACCCACACGGATTTGGGCGAATTGCTGCCGACCGACGGCGGAAATAGCGAGGAAGTTCTAGCGCAGTTCGCCAGAGCCGGTGTCGATATCGATGCCCTGGCTGCGCAGCTTCAAAGCGAAGGAGCCGACTCCTTTGTTAAGTCGTGGAATGAGCTAATGCAGGTTATTTCTTCAAAGACTGCGTCACTTGATAAGAACGTTACGCTCGAAACCGTCAATTAACACTCTAATCCGGCGTTACCGGAGGGCTAAGGAGAAGCGATGACGACACCAGGGACTGTGGGGAACACGGGCGTGGATACGCTACGCGATGTCTTGATGGGGTTGGAAGAGGAAGGCTCGGCTATCGGTCATTTCAATGTTGCCGATCTTGTCTTGCTCAAGGCAGTGATTGCAGCCGCAACTGAGACCGGGCTTCCAATCCTGGTAGGCGCATCAGAAGGAGAGCGGGATTTTCTTGGTGCTCGCCAGCTTGCCGCCGTGGTGAAGAGTGTGCGCGAGCAAACCGGTTTGCCGGTGTTTCTGAACGCCGACCATACACATTCTTTTGAGAAAGCAATTGAGGCGGCAAAGGCGGGCTTTGATTTGGTGGGGGTCGATTTTTCCGCGTTGTCCCTCGATCAAAATGTGGCCCGCACGAAGGAAGCGGTCCAAGCGATCAAGGCGATCAACCCCGTAATGCTTGCGGAAGGCGAAGTAGGCGACATAGGGACCGGCTCCGAAATCCACGAGGCCGCCAAGAGTGAAGCCAGGAAGCTTACGACGCCTGAGGAGGCGCGACAATTCGTCGAGGCAACCGGTGTTGACATCCTTGCTCCGGCCGTTGGCAACATGCACGGAATGCTTAAGAGCATGGTGCAGGGAGAAACGAAGAAGCATCTGGATATCGAAAGGATCGCCCAAATCAAGCAAGCGGTCGGGATCTTTCTAACCCTACACGGCGGGTCAGGGACCGAAGATGAACACTTTCGCAAAGCAATCGATGCGGGAGTCAACATCGTGCACATCAACACTGAACTGCGGGTTGCGTGGAGGCGATCGTTGGCAGAAAGCCTGGCACGAGACCCGAACGAAGTCGTGCCTTACAGAATTCTGCGGCCGGTCGTGGATGCTGTGAAGCAGGTTGTCAGTTCGCGCTTAAGACTGTTCCATGGTGAGGCTGTCAGTCCCGGCGCAGTTGGAAGCGTGGCGTGAGCAGCCTTCCAGATGGCGCGTTGAATTGAACGTATCCGCAATTCCGAGAAGGAGAGTTTATGCAACTAGGAATGATAGGACTTGGTCGCATGGGCGCCAACATGGTGCGCCGGCTGATCAAGCGAGGACATAGCTGCGTTGTGTTTGACAGGTCAACACAGGCCATCGGCGAACTGGTCAAAGACCATGCGACAGGAGCAGATTCTGTCGCCGATCTCGTTAACAAACTTGTGAAACCGCGGGCAGTCTGGCTGATGGTTCCCGCGGCTGTTGTCGATGAGACCATCGCCGATCTCTTGCCACACCTCGAACCGGGCGACACGCTCATCGACGGCGGAAATTCCTACTATGTGGACGATATTAAGCGCGCAAAAGACCTGCTGCCAAACAAGATTCACTACGTCGATGTAGGCACGAGCGGAGGTGTATGGGGCCTCGAGCGTGGCTACTGCATGATGATTGGCGGCGAGAAAGAGGTCGTCGAACACCTCGATCCTGTTTTTTCGGCGCTGGCTCCTGGTAAAGGCGATATATCAAGCACGCCGGGACGCGAGAAGCTCGAAGGCACCGCGGAGCAAGGCTACCTGCACTGCGGCCCCAATGGCGCCGGCCACTTTGTCAAGATGGTTCACAACGGAATTGAATACGGAATCATGGCGGCCTACGCAGAAGGGCTGTCGGTGTTGCGTTCGGCGAACGTGGGGAAGCGGCAAGAAGGGATTGATGCCGAGACAACGCCCCTCCGCGATCCCGAGCACTACCAGTACGACCTGGATCTCAAGAATATCGCCGAAGTCTGGCGCCGCGGCAGCGTGATCGCGTCGTGGCTATTGGATCTCACAGCAACCGCGCTGAATCAGGATCCTGGTCTTTCGAAGTTTGCCGGGCGCGTATCCGATTCCGGCGAAGGCCGCTGGACGATCAAGGCCGCGATCGACGAAGCGGTGCCGACCCCGGTGCTTACCGCCTCGCTTTACGAGCGTTTCAGCTCGCGTGGCGAAGCCGACTATGCCGACAAACTGCTCTCCGCGATGCGTTTCGAATTTGGCGGACACTTGGAAAAGCCTTCAGAAAAATCTGAGGCTGCATGATGGAGACGACATTCATGAAGAATTCCCCATCGGACGCGCTCGTTTTCTTCGGCGCCACAGGCGATCTCGCCTACAAGAAGATTTTCCCATCCCTGCAGGCGATGGTGAAACGGGGAAATCTCAAAGTTCCCGTCGTCGGCGTCGCCAAAGCTGGATGGAATCTCGATCAGCTTCGTGCTCGCGCCAAAGAGAGTTTAGAAAAACACGGCAGCCTCGATCCCGCCGCCTTCGAGAAACTGATTAGCCTGCTGCGCTATGTGGACGGCGATTACCAGGATCCCGCAACGTTCAGCGCGCTTCGCGAGCAACTCGCGGATGCACAACGACCAGCGCATTACCTGGCTATTCCGCCGGTTCTATTCGAAACCGTCGTGGAACGCCTGAACCAATCCAATTGTGGCCAGGGCGCCCGCATCATCGTGGAGAAACCCTTCGGGCACGATCTGGCATCTGCGCAGAAGCTGAACAGAGTTTTGCTCAGTGTATTCAATGAATCCGATGTCTTTCGTATCGACCACTATCTTGGAAAGCGAGCGGTGAACAATGTGCTGGCATTCCGCTTTGCCAACACTTTTGTTGAGCCTATATGGAACCGCAATTACGTAGAGAGCGTCGAGATCACGATGGCTGAGGACTTCGGTGTGCAAGGCCGCGGGGCATTCTACGACCAGACCGGCACGATCCGCGATGTGGTCCAGAACCATTTGTTCCAGGTGTTGTCGAATCTGGCAATGGAACCACCGGTTGCACTCGACAGCGAATCGGTGCGCAACGAGAAAGTGAAAGTGCTGAAGGCGATTCGGCCGATCGACGAAAGGAACCTGGTTCGCGGTCAGTTCCGCGGCTATTGCAATGAAGGCGGAGTCGCCAAAGACTCGAAGACTGAAACCTTCGCGGCGGTGAAGCTGGAGATCAATTCCTGGCGCTGGAAAGGTGTGCCTTTCTACATTCGTGCCGGCAAGCATCTGCCGACGACGGCAACCGAAATTGTCGCTAAGCTTCGCACCCCTCCATCGCTGATTCCTGAGACTGTGTTGAAAGAAAACCATCTTCGGCTGCGCGTGAGCCCGGAAGCAACAATTGCCATGGGAATGATGACGCTGTGTCCGACCGCAGAGGGGCTCTCGCTTCAAACCGGCGAAATGGTGGCCAGCCACTGTGATTGCGCGGATGAAATGGATGCGTACGAACGCGTTCTCGGCGCCGCAATGGCAGGGGATCGTAGCTTATTCGCGCGTGAAGATTATGTCGAAGAAGCATGGCGGATTGTCGAGCCGGTACTAAGAAACAGCACACCGGTTTATGAGTACACACCTCACACCTGGGGTCCAGCGGAAGTTGAGCGGGTGACTCCACCGCGGGGCTGGAGCAATCCCGTCGACCAGAAAGCATTCGCCGTGGCAAGTAAGGCGGCGTAGTGAAAATCGAGATCGTCCCAGATTCAAGATGTGTTGCTCGCGATGCAGCAAAGGTTATCGCTGAAGAAGCGGGAACGGCGGTCGCAGTTTGCGGCAAGTGAGTCAAGCTCGCCCGCCGCGAAAGAGGGTTGGACTCGGTTCGCCCGGTGTCAAAACAAGAAGAGTATCCAGGCATTTCCCGACAATTGAATGAAAGCGTGAATCGATGAGCAATCAGCCCATGTATCGCTGGCTTGACCAGCAAGGCGAGGCCTTTGGCGCTCCCGGCACCGAACCCCGATGGACCTCGAGCCTGAAGGACGCGGTTTGTACAGCCTATGCGGGATCAAGCCGCATCTGGTTCACCTGTTCGCACGGCATCCTCAACGAGATCTACCATCCAACGATTGACCGTGCGCAAGTGCGCGACATGGAGTTCCTAGTCACCGACGGGAACACTTTTGCGCACGAAGAGAAGCGCGACCTGGTCACAACCTTTGAGTACATTCATCAGGAAACCTTGGGCGTGCGGTATGTGAACCGCGATCCGGAAGGCCGCTACAGCCTGACCAAGGAAATCATTTGCGATCCCCATCACGCGGTGGTGTTGCAGCGGGTGCGGCTTGAAGCGATCCCGGACCTGCTGCCGCAGCTGAAAGTGTATGCGCTGCTGGCCCCGCATCTGGATGGCGGCGGCGCAGGCAACTCGGCGCGCGCGGTTGACTTTGCCGGCCACAAAGCGCTGCTGGCATGGAGGAACGAGTGGTCGCTGGTTATGGGCGCGAGCAGTGGGTTTGCGAGCGTGGGCTGCGGCTTTGTGGGCGCCAGCGACGGCTGGCGCGACTTGATGGATAACTTCAAAATGGACTGGGAGTTTGGCTCGGCTACTGGCGGCAATATCGCCGTGCTGGGCGAAATTGATCTTCAAAGAATAATGAACGCGGACCCGAAGGGCGAAAACACTCATGTCGATTTCACCGTAGCAATCGGGATCGGAGAGGGACATCACACCGCGGCGCAGCAGACAGTGAGCGCACTGATTACTCCGTTCGAAGATTCGCGCAAACGCTTCATTGAGCAGTGGGAGCGGGCGGCGAATCCCGAGTGGCTCGCGGTGCATGCGAGCGATGGCGGCAAGCTGATGAGGGCCAGTCATAATGTGCTGTTGGCGCACGAAGACAAAACGTTCTCCGGCGCATTTGTGGCTTCGGCGTCAATTCCCTGGGGTCAGGCGCACGGCGACGACGATATGGGCGGCTACCACCTGGTGTGGACCCGCGACATGGTGCAAACAGCCACGGCATTGTTAGCCTGCGGCCGTACCGAGACCGCGCGGCGAGCTCTGGTCTACCTGGCCTGCACACAGCAACCCGACGGTGGGTTCGCGCAGAATTTTTGGGTCGACGGAACACCTTACTGGCGAGGCAAGCAACTTGACGAGGTCGCGTTTCCACTTATTCTCGCCTGGCGCCTGTGGAAGGCTGAGGGCCTCGGAGAGCTGGATATCTTTCCCTTTGTGGAACGCGCCGCCGCGTGTTTAGTGCAGCAGGCGCCGATTACGCCGCAGGAGAGATGGGAAGAAATCGCCGGCTATTCACCTTCCACACTAGCCGCTGTGATTACAGGTCTGATCTGTGCGGCGGAGATGATGCGCGCCCACGAGTCGCGTGAGCTGGCCACATTTCTTGAGGAATTCGCCGACTGGATTGAGGGCCACCTCGAGGATTGGACGGTTACCAGCAGCGGCGTACTGCATCCCGAGGTCAAGCGCCACTACATGCGCATTGGACCGCCTGTCTGCGATGAGGCCAACTTGCACGAGGACTGCGGCAGTAATATCATCCGCGTGGCGAACCGTCCCCCCGGCACGCGGTACGAGTTTGAAGCTCGAGAGATCATCGACGCGGGCTTCCTGGAACTGGTGCGCTATGGCGTGCGCCGTGCGGACGACCCTCTCATGGTGGACTCGCTCAAGGTAGTGGACGCGGTGATCAAGCGCGATCTTCCGCAGGGACCCGGCTGGCTGCGCTATAACTGGGATGGTTATGGCGACCGGCCTGATGGGGGCGCGTTCAAAGGATGGGGACAGGGCCGCGTTTGGCCGCTATTGACCGGGGAGCGTGCACACTTCGAGTTGGCTGCCGGACGCGACATCGCTCCTCTAATCGCGACTTATGAGAGCTTCGCCAGCAGCGGCCAGATGGTGCCTGAGCAGGTGTGGGATGAGACTGACCGGCCCGAGCACGGCCACTTTATGGGCCGACCCGCGGGTTCGGCCATGCCGCTGGTGTGGGCGCACGCCGAGTACCTCAAGCTGCTGCGCTCGGCGCTCGACGGCAAGGTCTTCGATCGCGTTGATTCCGTGTACGAACGCTACTCCGTGCCAGAGGGGCGCAAGCGCGTACGGCACGATCTCGAAATCCACACCAGCCAGCGGCCCATTCAAACCCTTGACGCCGGCAAAACCCTCCGCATCCTCGACAACGAGGATTTCGAGGTGGTGTGGACTGACAACAGTTGGCAGACAACGCAAGCCACGGCTTGCCGCGCGTTGGGCTGCGCAGGCTCGAGCGCGGACATCGAGCCAACAGCCGGCAGCAGTGAGGTACAGTGGACGGCTCACTATCCTCAGCGAGGCGCATGGCTTGGATCTAACGTTACGGTCAAGATCGAAGTAGCCTCAACCTCCGGACTATAGGTCTAACTCGATTGGTGATTCCGGTGTCGAGCAACAGATCAAAGCGTTGCCCACAGCTGGCCGGTCGAGCGGCTCTGGCGCGTAGCGCAGCCGGCCGTCAAGAATGCCGCACTCACACCTATGACACACGCCTGTCCTGCAAGACCACCTGACGGGGACGTCGCATGCCTCAGCCAATTCGAGTATGTTCTGGAACCGGCTGTCCCATGGCACTGCTAAACCGCTTCGCGTAAATGACACCATTGGTCCGGTTCCACGAGGAACTGGAGAATGCGGGGGCTTGACTTCTGCCTTCGTTACACCCGGCGTAATACTGTCCGCGGGCCCGAATACTTCTTGATGGATTGCATCTCGCGCGACACCAAGAGAGATGAGATCGTGATTCATATCCCTCAGAAAGGCGGATGGCCCGCACAGGTAATAGTCTGCCACAACAGGTAGGTCGAGCTTCTTCAGACTCGCGAGGTCCAAGTGCCCTCGAACGTCGAAGTCGTTCCCAGGCCGGTCAGTTGGATCGGGTTTGCTGTACGCGATTGCGGAATGACTTCCGGGAATAGCCGCCAACAGTTGCCGGGCTTCCTGGGCAAAGACATGTTCCTTTTTGTTGCGCGCACCATGGATCCACCACACTTCTCGTGGAGTCTCTGCACGACCGGACGCGATAGAGTGCAGCATTGATAGAACCGGAGTCACTCCGATTCCCGAGCTCAACAGAACAACTGGCCGCCCACCCGGCCGCAAAACGAATTCGCCGCGTGGCGCACTGATCTCCAATTTGTCGCCGATCTGCGTAGCGTCTACAAGATGCCTGCTGCCTGGGCCTGTTCCACGTTTCACACTGATTCGATAGGTGCCCACATCCGACGCGCCCGAAATGGAATAGCTGCGCACGACAGACGACGAATTCTTGTCAGGGAGGCAGCGCAGCGCCAAATATTGACCGGGAAGCGCCAGCGGGAGCGGCGATCCTTCCGGGTCTGCCAAAACAACTGAAACAATCTCGATTGTCTCCCGATGCACTTCAACTACTCTCACCCACCGGAACCCATCCCATGCGGGCAATGACGAAATAGGCGATGTAAGTCCCGGGTTGCCGTTGTGGACCCCATTCTTCTCTGCTTGGAGAAAGCCTTCGAATGAGCCCTTCCATCCCGGACTCAGGGCCGGGATACGGGCCGCAATTGCTATGCGCTTGAAATCGTGGTTTGAAGTGTAGAGAAGAGAATCAATCTCCGCGACCGAGATCCCATCGGGTCCATCCGAGATTTTCTGAATTTCGTCTCCAGCGCCAACTTCACCTTCCGAGATGACCCGGCAATAGAACCCTGGCCTGCGATGCGAAACAAGCAGCGCCGCCATCTGAGGATTATCCATTCGAATACCGAGGCGATAGCATGTGACACGGGGTTGCGTCACTTCAAAGACCGCAGAACCGATCCTGTACCGGTCTCCAATGCAAACCTCATCGTCGGCCAGCCCCTCGACAGTGAGATTCTCTCCAAACTGTCCGTATTCAAAGTCATTTCGGCCGAGTTTGCGCTCCCAATACTGGTAGGCCTCGAGTTGATAAACCATAACGGCACGATGTTCGCCGCCATGACCTTTGAGATCGGCCTGGCCATCGCCGTCGAGATTGAGCCGTCGAGCAAAGACGCGCCCCGAGACGGGGCGTTTCCAGATGGCAGTGCGGACGATCTTGCCTTGCCACGCGATTTCACGTGGAAGGCCCACATTGACGGACAGAAGTTTCGGCATTGGCTCCTCCGATGCCAGCTGCGCCGATATAAGGAGTTCCGGAGGAAGGCGAGCCTTTTCAGGGCTCACCCCCAAAAGGTGCGCTATCTTTTTTCAACCGCGCGGAGAGTCACTTAGGAGCGGCAGCCTCGAGCGGATGCCTAACCTGCTCGACCCATTGGGCACGCCAGGATGGTGCATCAAATGGGTCGCCGAAATATTGTGCTTCGTGCCGGCATTTTCCTTTTTCGAATTCCATGATGCTGACGGTATACACCGGCTTTCCTTCGTAGTTGATCAAGTATTCCGTGACCCAGAGATTTCCTGAGCCACTGATGCGGCGCACGGTGAAACCAGCGGGGCGGCCTGGATGATGCCCTCGCAGGCTCTTTAGATTCTCTCTGCCGCATATTCGTTCACCCGATTGCGGATATTCGCAGATCGCGTTCTCTTGATAGATGTCATGCTCCGCTTCCAGATCACCGGCCGCAGACGCCGACCAATGCTGGTCCAGGGCCGCTCGGATTTGTTGCTCTCTCGTCGTCATTGGGATCCTCTTCGACTCTTCTTAGATGGAAGCAAGAATAGTGCGGCCGAGCGAACTGGAAAAAATGACCCTCAAATCTTTCCCGACGCGCCAGCAGTGCGGACAGTCCGTTCTCGGTTTCTGCGATCGCTTGTCTGTAGCGTCGTCGGCGTTGTCGGCATCACCAGTGGTTTGAGCCCGACGCGATCTGCCGTGAGGCTCTTTTATCGCGTCCTGTTTTTGAGGCGCTTTCGTCGCGTCGATTCGATGTAATCGGAAGCGTCAAAGCCATCGTGCTACAGAATTGAGAAAGGAACAATTGGACGAAAGTATTGACGATACCTTCGTACCGCATGGTGCAATTGCGGTCTGTGAGATGTCATTAATGTCCGTTCTGAGATTGAACTATGGTCGCTGATGGTTGATTCCTCAGCAGATTTCCAGTCGCGAATTCAAGGTTAACTGCTTCCAAGAATAACTCTGATCGTGCGGAGACACTGGATAGCCGGGCTTTGGCCAGTTGATCCTCGGCGGTAACAACATCGACTAGGTTCTTGACCCCATATTTGTATGCTTCCAGCGATGCCGAATAAGAGGAGTTGGCCGATTCGAGAAGCGCCACAGCAGCGTCGTGCTTTCGCAACGCCGTTCGGAATGCGATGTAAGCAGTCCAGACCTCGCGCGTTGTTTCATCGTCTTTCGCCGTAAGTTCGTCCTGTGCCTCGCGGCGTTTCGACTCGGCGATCAACAATTCGTTCTTTCGTGCACCTCCGTCAAAGATGCGCCACTGGACGCCGAGTGCGGCGGACCAGGTAGGCTCGCTCGCGGGACCGAGCTGGCCGTAATCCGCCGTGGGCCACACAGAGGTCTGCGCTGCCGAACCCGAGAGAACCATCTGCGGTTTATACTCTGCCCTGGCTGCACGAATGTCGGCCTCGGCGGAGCGGATTCGTAGAGTTTGCGCCATGAGGTCGGGACGATCCTTCATCGCACGATCGATCAGCGCGTCGATGGACATTGTGAGTCGCTCCGGCAACGGTGCGCTCTTCTGGCTGTCGATCACTATGTCGGGAGAGGGACCGGCTCCCACCGCTTCAGTCAGGGTCACACGCGCAATCTTTTCGTCCCCATCCGCCGATTCCTCGTCAAACGCAGCCTGCGCCGTTTCCGCTCGAGCGTTGAGAACATCAGGAAGAGTTGCAAGTCCGTTCTTCAGCCGGTCTTCAGCGGCATCCTGCGTGGTTTGCGCGGTTCGCAACGTGTCCTGGGCGGCCTGCAATCTTTCCTGTGCGGTCACCAGCTGGTAATAAGCACTGGCCACGCGAAACGCCAGCGCCTGATTTACCTGAATGACGTCCGCACCCGCGGCGAGCCTCTCTTCTTTCGCGGAGTCCACCTTCGCCTCGCGTTTACCAAAGTCAAAGATGAGATATTGGAGCGTGACTTCCGGCCGGACGACGGGCACCTCGACCATGACGTAGCCGCGAGGAGCGAGCGGTTTCGGAAACGGATTTATCAATCTCTCGTCGCCGAAGACAGCTAAACCATCTAACTCAGGATAATAAGCGCTTCTTGCCAAACCGAGCTCTGCGGCCTTCTGTTTCGCACGCTCCCAGACCACGCGCGTGCTGGGGTTGTGCTCCTCGGCAACATCGATCAGCTCGGCCAGGGTGTAGGGGTGAACTGGATCGAGAATGGCCGTTCCCTCGCGAGGCGTTTCGCGAGCGGCGCAATCGGCGACTGCTGCTGGAGAAGACACTTTGCCGGCACATTGCCCCAGCGCTCGCATTGCGGAGAAGGCGAGAAGCAGTACCAAAAGCAGAATATTCGGTGATGCACTGTATTCGACGGATCGAAACTTCCTCTGGTTCATTGCCTGTGACGCGCCGGCAATCGCTAGCCACACCGCGCTTGCATGGGAGTTCGCTGTCACAATAATGCCTCCGCTCCGGTGGGTCTTGAATGAGCGCAACTAACATCACTTGAGCGTGGCGCCGGCGCAAGAACTATTTGTGCCTCACTGAGTTCCTGCAATCTCAGAGATAAGCCGGCCACTCGACTGCGCACCGAACTTTGTCACAGCGTTGACAAATGCGCCTAACTCGCGTTCTGCCTTGCGAATCTTGTCCGCGCACACCAAATTGGAAAACAATTCTTTCGTGTCCACCAGCGATTACGACAGAAGTCCGGAGGCTAATCTATTAGACGAAGGTGTCGATCGATACCAAAGGATTGTTAGACCTCGTCCTTCCATCGACTTACCCGGCAACACCTCACCGTTTCTCTCGCTTGATAGAAGCCGCTGAACTACCGTTGCAGAAAATCCATGGGAAGGAAAACCGCCTCATGAAGGAGGTCGCGGTACCCATTTATCTCAACTTGTACAGAAACCAACGCAATCAACCGATCCAAAGGTATTGATCGATACCTTCGTCCTATAGATAGCCCCTTGACCTTATGGCCTAATCCAGACGTGAGGCTGAGGCTGCGAATGATCTCACTTCGTCCGCTGGCGGGCTTATCTCTGACGGCCCTTTTGACGTTGGTTGGTTGCTCTCATGCGCCAGAATTCAGCATCTTCGGCTCTTTTTTCCCCGCCTGGATCTTCTGCTCCGTCGGTGGTCTCGTACTGATGGCGGGCGCACGTGCTGTGATTGCTCGCACTGCTGTCGCTGAACACCTGGCTGCACCCATCGTTTTCCATCTCAGCATGGCGATCTTCCTCACATGCATGTTGTGGCTGCTGTTCTACAGCTAGGTAAATACGATGCCAAATCAGGACACAGGCCAACCCGGGGAGGATAGCCGCATCGCAAAACTTCACCTGTACGGTCGCGTCTTCACCGCAGGCATGGTTCTGCTGGCGATGGCCGGCCTGATTGCTGTCTACTCGGTCACAACTCGGCATCCCCAGACCGATGACGCCGAAGTCTTTGCCAACTATATCGGAATCGCTCCCGTTGTCGAGGGGCCGATACTGCACCTGAACGTCGCTGACAATCAGCGCGTTAAACAGGGCGACCTGCTTTTTGAAATCGATGATCGACCGTATAAGTATGCCGTCGACCGCGCAGTATCGGACCAAGCCGCACTCGAAGGCCAGATCGTCGACGAACAGCGGCGCATTCAGGCCGAGGTGCACGCCGTCACCGCCTCCGGGGCTGCAACCCGCAGCGCCACCGCCAACGTCGACCGAGCACAGGCCTCGATCCGTGAGGCGGAGGCCGATGTCGCCCACTCTGAGGCTGCGTTGGATCGGGCCAAGACCGAGTGGACCTACGCCCAGGATAATCTGCACCGCGTCGAGCCTCTGCTCGCGAAGCAGTTCGTTACCGTCGACCAAGTCGACCAGGCACGCACGACAGAGCAGGCCAGCGCGCAGTCTGTGCATGAAGCCGAATCGCAATTGGCCCTCAATCGAGCCCACCTCAACTCCATGGTGGCCGCCCTGGCGGAGGCCAGGGCTTCGGCAGAGCAGAGTACGGCACAGTTTCACCAATCGCAGTCCAGCGTACTTACCCTCGACCCCCTCGTGGCGCAACGGCAGGGACGGGCCTCTGCAATCGCCAACGCCCAATATAACTACAACGAATGCCGCGTCTACGCTCCATTCGATGCGCGTGTAACAAACCTCGTCATTTCTCAGGGTGCCTACGCTCACGTAGGACAGGAGATTTTCACGCTAATCGACACTCGTATCTGGTGGGTGCTTGCGAATTTCCGCGAGACGCAGCTGAAGCATATCCAACCGGGTATGACTGCAGACATCTATCTTATGTCTCAACCAGGCTTGCGACTTACAGGCGTTGTGGAGAGCACCGGGTACGGTGTTACACCCGATCCTTCGCTCGTGGGGCGATTCACAACCGGCCTGCCCGACGTACAACGCACTCTGAGTTGGGTACATCTGGCCAGCCGCTACCCCGTTCGCATTCGGATTCAGTCACCGCCCTCTGATGCGATTCGTCTGGGGGAATCTGCTGTGGTAGTTATCCGCGGATACAAACGGAAGCCTTGACATGGCGACCCGAGCTGCTCAACTCCGCCACCAGCCAGCCGGCCGAATTACGTCTTGGCTTTGGTTTCGCGAATTTATTCGGTGGGAAGTTGCCCCGTATCCAGGACGCGCAAACACGGTCATCCGCATGACGGTCACAGCCACACTGGTCATGCTCATCGTCGAGACCTTTCGCATCCCTAACGCGTTCCTGGCTGCTCTCTATGCGATTCTATTGGCTCGCGAAGATCTCACCGCTACATGGCGTGGCGGCCGAACTATCGTACTCGGATTCGTCGGCGCCAGCATCTACACACTGCTGGGGATGATGCTGTTCCGCGGTTACCCCATTACTCATTTCTTCTGGGTAATCGGAAGCTTGTATCTGGTCTTTTTCGTTATACGCACGGCGACTAACTACGCAGCCGCGGCGGCTTTCGCCATTCCGATTGGCATTACCCTACCACTATGGGACCGTTCTTTGCCGAGTCAAGTCCAGGTGGAGGGTACTCTCTGGCCTGTCTTGATCATCGCAGTCGGCGCTAGCGTCACTTTGGGAACCGAAGCGCTATACCGCATCTTCGATCGCTCCGATCCGCTCATCAGGTCCGTCGACGATCTGTTGCTCGCGGTGCAGCAGGTAGCGGAGAGCGTTGCCGGCCTGCAGGCCCCGACAGAATCGATCCTCGCCAGAATTCATCAATACCAGATGATCGGCACTGGCCGACTCAGAATGACGTTGCAGCGTCAAGGTCTGGAACCGACCCGGCGGGCGCAGCGCAGCGCGCTGATTTCGCTGGCGGGCCGGCTCACTGGCCTTGCCGCGGATCTCGTGCGCACTCCCCTCCAACCCGGCGACGATGACGCGATCCGCCTGCGCGCACTTTCTGAGAGGCTCGGAGCAATCCGAACGGAGCTCGGCGAGTCAGGGGGTATTTCCTCATATTCTGCCGCGTTCGAGGGGCACTCGTCCTCCAGGTTACCAATGCTTGAAGAGATGGAACGAATCGTCGCACTCATTACCGAAGTCTTTCAACGCGATGAGACGGTCGCTCCTCACCAGAATCCGCCCGAACGGGACCGGTGGCGCGCGCTGTTTCTGCCCGATGCATTCGAGAACCCGGAATATCAACGCTTCGCCATTGCGGGATGCCTGGCGGCCAGCGTTTGTTACGTGCTCTACAACGCGCTCGACTGGCCCGGCATCGGCCAGACTTGCGTGATTACCTGTATCGTTACTGCGCTGACCACCATTGGCAATTCGCTCCAGGCGCAGTTTCTCCGCATTGCCGGATTTGTTGCCGGAGGGCTGGTCCTGGGGATTTCCGCGCAGGTTCTGATTCTACCCGGCATCGACAGCGTCTTTGGGTTTGCTTTCTTCTTTGCGGTGGGGACCGCGATCGCCGCGTGGTTCGCCACATCCAGTCCGCGGCTCTCCTTTTTTGGCGTGCAGATGGCGCTTTCCTTTTACATCGTCAACCTGCAGAATGCCCACATCCAAACCGACCTCACGATCGCGCGCGATAAGGTAATGGGCGTGTTATTGGGCATTCTCGCCATGGGCTTTATCTTCGACCGCTTCGGGACGAAGAGCGATGCGGAGCAGTTGCAGAAACTGCTGGTGCGGAACGTGGGTATGCTGGCACAGCTCGCAGTTTGTCCGGTGACGCGTGACAGAGCCATTGCAGTTTCGCCCATTCGCCGTCTACCCAGTCAGATCAATGACAACTTCGCCAGTCTAGAATCTCAGATGGATTCCGCGCGGTTCGAGTTTGCGTTTCGCCATCGGCCTGAGGATGACATTGTCGAATGTGCGCGGATTCAGAGGGTTCAGCCAGCATTGCGCTCGATCTACCTTCTGGAACTCACTCTTCTTTCACATCGCGGTAGACGGGAGATCGGCGCTGAATTGACTGAACGCCAGAACCAGGCGCTGGACCATTTTCTGAACGAATATAGCGATGCACTCATGCACATTGCCGCATGGATCGCACACGAAGAGGAGACGCCTGCGCGCGTCAGCGACGATTCAATCCGGCTATTACAGCAAGCGTTCGAGAACCACGGCTCTGAGATTTCGCAGGCAATCACCGATATCTGTCAGAAGATGGCTTCCTGTCTCCTTGTGCTGAGGAACGAGTGCTGACTCGTATTCTTACCTGAGTCAAACGGATTTTCCCTTCATCGCGGACTCTCATCATCAATGCATCCTCGTAACTTCGATTAAGGCGAATGCGGGAAAAGAGTGCAATAGGACGATAGTATTGCTGATACTTTGGAATGGGCCCGCGCCTTCCGTTGGAAGCGGACAACAGCGTGCGGTCTTCGACATTAGTCAAGCTGTTTTGCAGGTTCGGTCTCGTTTATCAGTGGAAGCCAAACTTGAATGCGAGTGTCACCCGGTTTTGAATCGATCTGTATGTTGCCGCCAAGCTTTCTGACAATAGTTTGCACAGTGTTCAGCCCGAGGCCCGTTCCCTCACCAACACCCTTGGTCGTAAAAAATGGATCAAAAATATAGGGTTTGATCTCCGATGGAATTCCAGAGCCGCTATCGCCAATCTCAACCACGACGTAGCTGTCCTCTCGGAAGGTCTGCAGCCGAAGCTCACCCTTACCCAGCATCGCGTCGATGGCATTGTCAATGAGGTTGGTCCACACCTGATTCAACTCAGATCCTACCCCGCGAACCATTGACGGAAACGTATCGAAGGTGCGCTTTACTTCAATGCCAGGTTGGAGGACGTGGGCCAAAGTTCCAAGCGTGGTTTCGAGGCTCCGCGCGACGTCAATGTTCTGTACCGGCGCCTGGCCCATGTAGGTATATTCCTTAACCGTCCGAACCAGTTTCGATATTCGGGCGCTGCTGTTCTCTATTGTGCTTAGTAGGATCGATAACTCTGCTGAAGCAGCAATCCGCTCCAGTGCCAAGCGAGCCGTGCTTGAGTCGAGTTGTGTAAGTAGGGAGGTGAGTGTGTCGGGAGACATATTGCACTTTGCCAAGCCGGCTGACAACTCCCATGAATCAGCGATGCCGTAGTGGCTCAGTATCGAATCCAGTCTTTCTTCGAGGTCGCTGAGAGCGAGCCCATCTAACAGAGCGGTCTTTGATTGCAGCAACGAAGCCTCGACCTCTTCAATTATGACTTTGTCTGAGTCATTGATAGGCCGCCGCCACAATTCAGAATTTGCAATTCGCAATTTGGCCAGCATATCGCGCATCTGATCGGCAGCGCGCTTGGCCGCGGAAGCCGGGTTATTCAATTCGTGAGCAAGCCCCGCCGATAATCTGCCTAATGAGGCTGAACGGTCGCGTAGCTGCTCTATTCGGGTTCCTTCCCTGATTCTTTCCGACATCATGGCGACGAGTCTTGTCGTCAATTCCGGCATTCTTTGGATCAGCTCTGAAAACTTGGCAGCCGGAAATTTGCCGAGACGCCCATCCGTCAATGCTCGTCCAGTTACAGTGAATCGCTTCATTCGTGAGAAGGGCAACACGCCGCTGACATCACCGGCTTGCGCGGGGAGTGAGACGGTATCGCCACCAAATTCCCCTCTCCACTGAAAGAGTCCTTCAAGAAGAATGAACATCCAATCTGCTGGATCGCCTTGCCGCACGAATGCTTCCCCGGCCTTGACGGAAACTTCCTGCACATGACTCAGAAACCAATCGATCTGGTCGTACGGCAAATCCGCGAATGCTGCGACACCCTGCAATTCGACTGAACTGATCATTCATTAAGCCTTCCCGTCAGCAAGCGGCCTCCATGCAGTCAGCACGACGCGATCGACTGAGGCTGGCCTTAGTCTTGCTCTCCCCAAGCCTGCGCATACGCCTTGCCATAGGGATAGAAGAGATCTTTCCCACCTTCTTTCCACGCGGCCTTCATCTCAAGCGTCGTGATGTCCCAATCAGGCCGGCACTTCTCTGTGACGGTACGCAGGTCTTGGCGGAGCTCTTCAATCGTCGGACGGCCGAAGAACCATTAGCCGTTGTAGACCTTATAAACGATGAGGCCCGGCTCGAGAACAATGACGTGAGGAATCATCGGATTGCGATCTGGATCGGTGTATTCGGCAATATCGATGTCCTTTTGAACGATTCGTCCTGCATCGGAGAGAAACGGCCAGTGCGCACCGACGCCTGAACGATACTCGTTGGTTAATGTGATGCTGTCGGTGCTGATGGTGACTAGACGGCAGTATCCCACTTCCATTTCGCGATGGAATTGAACCAGGATCTCGGCTTGCCGGCGGTCCCTGGGGCAATAACCACTGCGGCTCAGCACCAAAACCATCGGATGCTGGCCCTGCAGTTCTGAAAGCGTGCGGCGCTTCGTCGCGTGATCTGTTAGTTCGTAATCGGGGAAGGCCGCACCGGGAACAATGTCGGATCGCATGACTAAAACGCTCCTTTCGTTGGGCTATCTAAGCGTGAACCGCTGATTTTCGTGCATCGATCGGGTGGAACGCGCACAACTTGTTCGTTAAAATCCGTCGGAGTCAATCACGGTCTGCGCAAACGCGTTTCCTCGGAGTGCAGCGCGGATAATCCGGGGCATGCGGCGTCATTCCAGTCCCGAGCGCATCGACCACGCCGCCCACTTCATGGCCCGGAACGCGCGGATAGGGAATTCCTGGTCGGCGGCATTCGACGACGATCGCATCACTGTTACATGCACCACATGCCGGAACTCTGATAAGTACCTGACCCAGGCCTGAATCGGGAACCCCCAGCTCAACGACTTTAGAACCTACTCCAGTCGCGGTCACCGGGACCGCTTTCACGGTCGCTACTACGACTGCCGTTGCCCTCAATCCTCGTATTTCTCGTCTGAGCTGGTGACTTCGTGACGGCCGTAAATTTCGGGAAGCAGCCCACCCACCAGCAAGTCCCGCGCTAGCGAAATTCGGGAAAGTCCTTCCAGCATAGAACTGGAATCGCGATGAACGTCGATCTGGTCCTTCGCGTTCATCTAAATCAGGCCCGCGTTAACTGCTGTGATCATGCATGAAGCGCACAGGCGAAGCCATTGAACGAAAGTATTGATCGATACCTTAGTCTCAGGTGCCGCGAAAATTCAAACCAACCTCAATTGGTGTGGCGCTCTAAGCGGCTTTCTCCGCGAACAGGTGCAGAAGCGCTTTGGCTACTGCAGTAGAGGATGCGGGATTCTGGCCCGTAATCAGACGGCCGTCCGTAATTGCGAAGCTCTGCCAATCAGGAGCTTTCTCATAGAGACCGCCCACACGTTTGAGCTCATCCTCGACGAGAAACGGCACAACATGCGTCAGGTGTACGGCTTCCTCTTCACCATTCGTAAAGCCAGTCACGCGTTTACCTTTCACGAGCGGTGCGCCGTTGTAGGTGTCCCTGTGAAGCACACCTGGCGCATGGCAGACGGCTGCGACCGGCTTGCCGGAGTTGTAGAAAGTTTCGATCAGTGCGATTGATTCTGGATTATCGGCCAGATCCCACATGGGACCGTGGCCGCCGACGTAAAAGTTCGTGTCGAAATCTTCCGCTTTCATATCAGCGAGCTTCACGGTCCGAGAAAGAGCCTCTTGCGCAACTTTATCTTTCTTGAACCGGGTCATTGCAGGCGTTTGATTCTCCGGCAAGTCGCTCTTTGGATCCATCGGCGGCTGCCCGCCTTTCGGCGAGGCTAGAGTCAATTCCACACCGGCGTCTCTGAACACAAAATAGGGGGCTGCAAATTCCTCGAGCCAGGAGCCCGTCTTTCGGCCTGTGTTGCCAAGTTGGTCGTGCGACGTCAGCACCATCAGTATCTTCATGCTCCTTCTCCTTTGTGTGTCAACTTGCACATTCCGAATGAATCCGCGGCAGAATCCGATCTAACCAGAATCGCAGGAGCGGAACAATAGAACGATGGAATCGACAATACTTTGGTATTGGGTGAAGCAATGGATAGCGCTCGCATTCTGCAAACCGGACAGTCATCCGAATTGTTAAGCCGCTTTGACCAGTGGAGATTTCCTGTCCCATCCTGACGATCACCCTTCAAGACGGACGAATTCCGCCTCGTCATTCCGCATGCCTGGACAATTCCCAGCATCTTGAGGAATCGAGAATGCGAACGTCGAACCGGGCCGTCATTTCGAACAGCCCAAAAGCGGCAATGATGAACCTCGACAATTGAGCGGCTCACCAACAGTCAGCTGCCAAAGTACCACCGTGCCTGATGAAGTGAACATGGCTTGTGGCAGAGAAGGCGGTTCAATCCATTATGACCGTGACCTGGTTATCTGTTCGAGTTGTTGTACTTTCGCGGTCATGTTCGAGAGAGAAGCGATTGTGATGCAACAAGGCAGACGGGCGTCGGACAATACGAAGGTATCAATCGATACTTTTGTTCAATAGCGTTGCCTCCGCGATTCTGGCTTAATTAACCGCATTGAGGAAACGCCAAAAAAGCTCTTGTCGATGCGGCGAATGAAACATCATTGGAACAAGAGGCGTATGCATCGCTATGCCGTGACGGTGAATCCGGATTCAATGAGGCGCACATGGCAGTGATCTCGAAGATCCTGTTCCCGGTCGACTTCTCACCCTCCTGCATTGCGATGTCTGGATATGTGAAAAGAGCTGCAACCCTGTTTGGTGCCAAAGTCTCCCTTGCCCACGTTGTCGACCTTATGAGCCATAATGCGCTCGAGCTTTATGTAAGACCAGCTCCCGATATTTCGGAGGAGCATTTGGAAATCGGTCAGGAGAAACTCAATTCGTTTCTCACGAGAGAGTTTCCCGTCCGTGATTGCCCGCGACTATTGGCCTTTGGAGATGCGGCAACAGAGATTGCCAAAATGGCAAAAGAGGAGAGATTCGACCTCATCATAATGCCCACGCACGCCGGCAAGTACCGGCATATGCTCCTCGGTTCAACCACCTCCAAGGTCCTCAATGATGCAGACTGCCCTGTATTAACCAGCCAGCATGCCGAAACAATCTCTCCACGGCCACTGGCGCATCGGGAGATACTTTGTGCGATTGATCTAAGTCCCCATTCCAAGAGAGTGCTGCGCTTTGCGAGCGAGATCGCTAAGGAAGCTCAGGTTAAATTGACCATCATTCATGCAGTGAAGGCACGGAAGCCGCTGCCCGCCGACCCTGCGCTCGATGGGGTATATCAGTTGACTGAAGAACGTGCAGCGCGTCGGCGCATAGGTGAGCTTCAACGGGCGATGGGCGCAGATGCGGCGGTTCGCATTGTTGCTGGCGACGCAAAAGGGGCTCTTCTTGAGGCGGTTCTCCAATCTGATGCCGATGTGTTGATGATGGGTAGGAGTCCTCAATCCGGCGCGTTCGGACGGATGCGCGATTTGACCTATGCGATTGCTCGCGACTCACCCTATCCCGTACTAAGCATCTGATGCGAGGTCCGAGAAACCCAGATTAATAACCATGGAAAAGTCGAGGCCACAGTCGCGGATACCTTTCGGAGACAAGTTGATACTCTACACATAACTATCTTCAGTTATGGTTTCCGCTGAATAAGTAAAAGTTCCTATGAACCACTTACTCTCCCAAAAAAGAACTGAGGCGGAGAGATGCTCTCTGCCGGGGGTTCGCTGTTCTACCCGCCCAGGACATCCTCGTGGGCGCATGTGCGGTGAGACAGATGTCATTCGTAATACCCATGAATGGAATTGGCGGCAGTCCCAGCCCCCGCGAGGATAGCCTGCTTACGACGGCCGCATTTAGACGTGCCTTCATTAGCTACTCAGAGAACTATGCAGCTTTCGACCCCTGGGTTCGATAGTTGACCCATCTTCGCTGAAACCATCCTGCGTATGGCCTCCCAAGGCAAGCTCCAGATAGAAGAGCCTATCTATCCGTTTTGGGTCGATCCCGACATCAAGGACAATCCCTGGAACAAGCTCCTCACCCCGCGACTCTGTCTCTCCCACCAGACCGGCTTCGCCAATTGGCGCAGAATGACCAATCACACCCTCACCTTCGAGTTCCAGACCGGTACCCAAAGCAGCTATTCCGGCGAGGGTTACTTCTACGTCGCCTGGTTTGCACAGAACAAGGCGGGGCTGAGGTTCGATCGGCTCGCACAGGACTACGTGCTCGGCCCCCTCGGCATGAAGGACACGTCCTTCACCTCCCAGGACTGGTTCGAAAGCCGCCTCGCCCAACCCTACACTAATGCCGTCTTTGTCTCGCCGATGCTTACTTCCACGTGGAACGCTGCCGATCTTGTCGAAACGACCGTTACCGACTACGCTCACTTCGTCGCCAGTGCCATGCGCAACGAAGGCCTCAGTCCAGCTATCGCTGCGCAGGGCCTCGTTATGACCCGCGACTGGACCACGGAAGACGCACGCAAGCAGGTCTGCGCCCACAAGACCCCCGGCGCCGCCTGCCACATCTCCGTCGGCATGGGCCTCGGCTGGCAGATTATCGTCCACAACGGTGTCACCATCGTCGACCACTCCGGTTCCGACCCGGGAGCGAACACCCACGCCTTCTTCGTCCCTTCTAAACACGTCGGTGCCGTCATCTTCACCAATGGCGAAAACGGCTCCAAAGTCATTGGCGAGATTGTCCGTGTGCTCTACTCCGACCCAGTGTATGCGGAGACAGTCTCACACTGACTCCTTCTGTTTGACCCTGCCTGCTCCCAGAACGCCCTTGCGATCACAACACATTGGTACCAACAACCGTTAGCTTCCATTCGAAACTGCCCGCGCGCGAAGAAGCTAGTTTTGCCTGAGTCTGTCTCGGCCGGCAATTCGGGAAGAAACTCATTGCAAGAAGAGGCAGACTTAGGGCTGCCGGGCCCAAGCAAATTCTCAGCTGTCGAGTACAGGGCGAGTCACGCATTGAACGATTCTGATCGACCGCGTCTTCGGCAAGTGGACGTATAACCGGCTATCAGTCAGATGATGTGGAACAGCTAATGGCAGACGCAGTTTTCACTCACAAATTAACCTCATGATCCGCCGCAATGGAGGGCGGCGATTATGAGGAAAACGTTAACCAATAAGGGAAAGGGTAAGAAGAGCCGATCCAAGACGAAGCTCGGTATACCGGATCTGGAACATTCGAAAGCCGCAGCCCTCCGGGGCCTTGGTTCTTCGGACTCGCAACTCGGATACCAGCATGCTATCGATGAGTTAGTCGTCTGGTACTGTTCTGAACTTCGGCTGGCATTCAACAAAACAGTGGTGCTGCGCTCTCGCTTTCACCTGGAGGAGCACGGCCTTGCGCCCGGGACGATCAACGCGCGAATGGCGGCCGTGCGGCGGTTAGCTTACGAGGCGGCTGACTCTGGACTGTTGAGCCCTGAACTGGCCGCCGGCATCCAGCGCGTTAGAGGTGTCCGCAAGCTGCGCTCTCGTTTGGGCAACTGACTTACAGCGGGCGAGGCGGCGACGCTCTGGCAGGTGCCCGATGGACAAACCCTTACGGGGAAGCGTAATCGAGCGATCCTGGCTATTCTGCTCGGTTGCGGTCTGCGCCGTCGCGAGCTTGCGGATCTGACACTGGAGAGTCTTGCCACATGCCACTCGTCACTTACTACTGTCTTTTGGCTAGCTTGGTCACACGACCGGTGTGATTCCAGTCGGAGACATAGATATTGGCTTGCTGGTCGATGTGGCATCCGTGTGCGGCGCTGAAGAACGCAGGCGCGATGTCGCCGGGCTGGAGCTGATAGTTGGCCCACTGCTCTTTTTGCGGGTTATCGCCGAGGAAGGCCACCGGAGCGTTGTCGCAGTCAAGAATGGTGACGCGGCCTTCGAGCTCGGAGACGACGGCGCAATCGCCGTGAAAGCTCACCTGGCAGGGGCGGCGCAGATGCTGCGTAATGGAGCTGACGAACTTGCCGTCAAAATCGATGTGGCACAGGCGGCGGTTTTCGCGATCGCACACCAGCATCAGCGGCTGGTCATAGCGCGTGTCAACGGAGATTCCGTGGCAGCAATCGAACAGGCCTTCGGTCTTCCCCTTGCCCGCATAACCGGCACGAAAGTTGCCGTTCTTGTCGAAGCGAAAAAGGCGCGAGTCGCCATATCCATTGGCGATAAAGATGCTCCCATCGGGCGCGGGGACGGCCGCTGTGAGCCTCCATTCATTGGGCGCTTTGAAGCCGGCCTCAGGCGGCGCGGTGATCTTCTGCACCACTGTACCGTCAGTCTTGATTTTCACGAAGAGCCAGTTCTCCTTTGGTGTCCCGGTCTGCACCGTCGTATAGAAATACTCTTCGCCATTTTCTTCGGCGTAGACCATGGAGTGCACTTCAGGATATTGATTCGCGATTGTCTTTATCAGTGCTCCGTCGGGGCCGTAAACAAGAATTCCGGTCGTGCTTTGGGTGCTTACGTATATACGGCCGGCCTTGTCGGTCGCAATGCCGCCATGCGTGCCGCCGAATGCAGTGCCCGCGGGCAATCGTCCCCAACCCGCTGAAACTTTGTAGGTCCATTCGCCGTTGCCGGTGATGAGCTCGGGCTGCGCGGAGTTGTCTTCATCAATGACCGGCTCAGGGTTTGCCGGATGCGGCGCGAGGGCTGCCAATGCTGTCGCGCCCGCGGCGGCGCAAAAGGTTCGTCTGCCGACGTTGGCGTTTGTGGGTCGATGTTCTTTTTTCATAGCACACTTTTCTCCTTGGTCTGCGTCGCGGCGGTTGCCGTAGGCGCAGGTTGCGGCGCACGCGCTGCTGCGGGCGCGGGCTGTGCCGGCGTGTTGTAGAGATACACATGGCGCAGGCTCTTGATTGAATTCAGCGAGGCCACGGACGCGGCTGTGACTTGTGTTCCGCTCAGATTCAGATAACTCAGATGCGAGAGCGAAGCAAGTTTGGGCAAGCCGGCGCCCGTAATCTTTGTCTCTTCAAGGTGCAGTGCGCGCAGATGAATGAACTGCTTGAGCGTGTCGAAGCTCGCATCGGTCACCGCGGTGCGGCCCAGTTCAGCCTCAACAATATAAGGCGCGAACTTTCGAAACTGCGCCAGCTGCGCGTCGTCGAAGGAGCTGGCCGAATCCACGGTAAACAGGATCAGGCCATCGGATGGTTTGGCCGACACCTGTTTGAGCTTGGCGCCCTGCCCCTGCGCCATTTTCTGAATCTCCGGCATCAGCGAGCTGTAATCGCCCACAGGCTCAAGGGGGATTTCAGGCAGTTCTTCGCGGATCGCAACCCCGGCAAGCTTTGCGAGCGATGGCGATGCGCCCTGATCGATCCACGCCTTGATCCACGCAATCTCTTCGGGTTGAAGCGGTGGCCTTCCCTCGGCGGGCATGAAATGCTTATGGTCCGGGGGAAGCGTGATGCGCTGAAAGAGAACGCTCTTTGCCGCACTGCCGGCAAAAATGACCGGACCATCTTTGCCGCCTTTCATCAGCAAATCATACGAATCCATGCGCAGACCGCCCTTTGCCTGTCCCTCACCATGACAGTTTGCGCAGTTGGCGTCGAGAATGGGATGAATATGCCGGCTAAAAAATGAGGCCGAAGACGGCGCGGATCCAAGAAAAAGCATGCGCTTCATCCCCGCGGGCATATATTGCGTGAGGTAGTTGCTGCCATGCGTGAGCGCCCCACCCTGGTCCGCGGTCCAAACCAGCGCAATCATCATGCAGGCAAGCAACGTGGGATAGGCACATCCCGAAGCATGCGCATGCCGCCGCGGGCGAGCCAACAGGCATAAGAGCACAATAATAGTGAGCGCCACGCCGCCCCACAAATGGCGCGTGACGCCTGCGCCCGAGGTGCCGCTGCCGTAGGCGAGAAGAAAGCCTAAGGTTAGTGCAAGCAGGCAACTGGCGAAGGCAAGAGCCAGCACAAAGCCGGCCGCTTCGCGCAGCGCGGGACGCGGTGCGCCGGCCACTTCAAGCAGCGGAACAAGAACCAGCAGCCCGATGGGAAGATGCACCGCGAGCGGATGAAAGCGGCCGAGAAACTGTTGCCAGTCGGCATGTGGATGGCCATCGAGCCTGACCAGCCAGGGCAGCGACAAAAGCAGAAGACTTAGACCGAGCGACGCTCCCCACGCGATGCGCGTGGATTGCTTTGAGGGGAGCATTTGTCGAACGGGTTCCGCTATCGAGCGAAGTGTCGTCACGCCAGCAAACCTGAAACAACACTGGCCGGTACGGGTCCAGTGAGTTTTTGATCGAGCCCCTGAAAGTAATACGTCAACTTGTTGTGGTCGATGCCCAGGCAATGAAGAATCGTTGCGTTGAAGTCCCGCACCGTCACGGGATCCTTGACCACGTTGTAGCTGTAGTCGTCGGTTTCGCCGTACGTGATGCCGGGGCGTACACCGCCGCCTGCCATCCATGTGGTGTAGCAGCGGGGGTGATGATCGCGCCCGTAGTTATCCGGCGTGAGGCCGCCCTGGCTGTAAACGGTGCGTCCGAACTCGCCCGCCCAGATGACCAGCGTGTCGTCCAGCATTCCCCGTTGCTTGAGGTCGGTGATCAGCGCGTAGCAGCCGCGGTCGGTTTCCTGGCAGATGATGGGCAAAATCTTTGTCACATTGTCGTGCATGTCCCATCCGCGCTTGTAGACCTGCGTAAAACGCACGCCGCGCTCTGACAGGCGGCGCGCCATCAGGCAGTTATAAGCAAAGGTTCCCGGAACCTTGGCATCGGGCCCATACAAATCCCAGGTCGACTGCGGCTCTTTGCTCAGATCGGCGAGCTCGGGCACCGACGATTGCATGCGGTAAGCCATTTCGTACTGGGCGATGCGCGAGTTCGTCTCCGGGTCGCCGAGCTCTTCATACGTTTGCCGATTGATCTCATTGACCGCGTCGAGCATTTTGCGGCGCACTTCGCGATCGACTCCATTCGGATCGGTGAGGTAGAGCACGGGATCGCCCGACGAGCGCAGTCCCACGCCCGCATACTCCGACGAGAGAAAGCCGCTGCTCCACAACCGCGAGGAGACCGGCTGATTATTCTCAGCAGTGTTGAGCTTGGTTTGCAGCACCATGAAGGTGGGCAGGTTGTCGTTCATGCTGCCCAGCCCGTACGCAAGCCACGAGCCCAGGCAGGGCTTGCCCGCATTCATGTTGCCGGTGTTCATGAGCATAATGGCCGGCTCGTGGTTGATGGCTTCGGTATTGGTCGATTTGATAATGGTCAAATCATCGACAATCCGGCCCATATTCGGCATGAGATCGCTCACCCACGTGCCGCTCACTCCGTAGCGCTTGAATGGCCAATGCGAAGGAGCGACGGGAAATCGAGCTTGCCCGGTGGTCATGCCGGTCAACTGCTGCGAGCCGCGCACAGAGTCAGGCAAATCTTTGTCAAATTGCGCGGCGAGGTTTGGCTTGAAGTCCCACAGGTCAACTTGAGATGGCCCGCCCGACATGAAGAGATAGATGGCGCGTTTGGCCTTAGGCGCAAAGTTAGGAAACTTCAGCGAGTCGTTGGCCGCTGCGCCGGCTGAAGAGTAATTGTCGCCACGCATGGCGCGATCGACGCCAAACAGGCTGGCGATCGCGGCCCATCCCAGCACTTTTCCTGCGCGGCCAAGAAAGTGCCTGCGCGTCTGCAACTCGGCCCATTGCTGCTTGACTTGCGCGGGGACGGCAAGATCGAGCACATTCGTGACGCACTCGGTATCGGTACACAACGGATGCTGTTTCATCCGACCTCCATCAACTACTTTGTCACCGTCGCATCCAGATTCAGCATCTCGGATGCGACCATCGTCCACGCGGCCAGTTCGGGCGCGGGAATCGATGGGTCGCTCTTACTCTCACCGACCGCAATCAAATCGCGCGCGGCTTTGGAATTGGCCTCGTAGTGTTTTTCCATTTGCGCCAGCGAGCTCTCAAGAACATCGGCCATATTGGTTGGTGGATCGCGCGAGAGCAAAATCTCTCCCATCAGGTCGATGCGCTGCGCGGGTTGTTTTCCGCCTTCATGAATCACGCGCTCGGCCAATGCGCGCGCCGCTTCGACCCACTGCACATCGTTCAAGGTCACGAGCGCCTGGAGCGGGGTGTCGGTTCGCTGCCGCCGCGTGCAGACGACGTCGCGCATGGGCGCATCGAAGGCATCCATGTCTGGCATCGGCGCCATGCGCTTCCAATAGGTGTACATGCTTCGCCGGTAAAGGGCATCGCCGTGCTGCTGCTCGTAGACGAGCGTATCGCTGCCGCCAATGCCGATCTGCTCCCATATATTTGCGGGCTGGTAGGGCTTTACGCTCGGCCCGCCCACTTTATTGATGAGCAGGCCGCCTGATTCGAGCGCCACGTCGCGCAACATCTCCGCGTCCATGCGAAAACGCGGCCCATGCGACAGCAGCAGATTCTTCGGATCTTTTGCGAGCCGCTCGGGCGTCGACTTCGCGCTCTGCCGGTAGGCCGCCGACATCACCATCAATTTGTACATGTGCTTCACGTTCCACCCGCTCTCGCGAAACTCGACGGCCAGCCAGTCAAGCAGTTCGGGATTTGAAGGCCGCTGTCCCATGATGCCGAAGTCTTCAGTGCTTTCGACGATTCCAGTGCCGAAGATTTCGTTCCACATGCGATTCACGGTAACCCGCGCCGTGAGCGGATTGTCAGGGCTCACCGTCCATTTGGCGAGCGCCAGGCGATCGTGCGGCACGCCGGCAGGCAAGGGCGGGAGGAAGTGCGGCGTATTGGCCTCAACTCTCTCGGTGCGGGCGGTGTAAACGCCGCGCGTGAGCACATTCGCATACGCAATCGAGGGCTTCTCCCACGAGACCATGGTCAGATCGCCGCCGTCAGATAGCTTGATCAATTGCGCGTTCAGGTGCTCAATTTCTGACGCCATTTCCCTGAACGATTTGTCGACGCTGTTGAAGTAATATTCTGACGCGACGTGCCACTGGTCGGGAGTCCACGTGCTCGTCGGCTTGTGCGCAATCTCCGCAACGTAATCTTCAAACGGCAGGCGCTTTACTTCGTCGGCAGTCAGCGCGCGCCCATACAGGCGAATATCCTGGTAGCGCGCCTCGCGCGCGGGATTGGCCTCGGGATAACGCATGCCGAGCTGCATCGGCGCCTGCGTGCGAATCGTCGACTGCGCCAGCGAGTTGTATATAACCTTGGTGGCGACCGGCTTTCCATCGATATAGATGTGAATCCCTGAGGCCTCGCCCGAACCATCGTAGGTGAAGAAGATGTGGCGCCAACGGCCATCGACCGGCAGCGGTTCAACCGTGGTCACCTTTGCCGCGACAAAGGGCGTCTTGTCCTCAGGTTCTTTTTCTTTCGGCTCATCGGGTTTCTTCTTCTCCTCTTCCTTTTTCTTCTTCGGTCCTTTCTTTTCCTTTGGCTTGTTCGGCGCAAGATCCTGTTTCGTTAGATCAGAAGGCGTTGGATATTGAAACACCTCTTTGATCTCAGGCGGTTTCTGTTTCTCTTTCTGCTTTTCAGGCGGCTTGGGGTTGGGCAGGTCTTTCGGTCCCTGGTTCACAAGGTTGACGACGACGTTGCCTCGCTCGAGCGAGAAATCCCACCCGCGATTGTGCTGGGTGGTATCCATCTTCGCGAGCAGTGCGCCCTTCGCATTGTCGAGGTTGTAGTTCGGTGCGGATCGCACCATGAACCAGCCACCGGACGAGAATGCCTGGTTCCACTCATAATCGCCGGTCTGGCCCAGCACGATATGCGTGCTCGTCTCCATGCGCATATCGGGCCACAGCCAGGTTGTCTCGCCCCATTGCGGCTTCAGTTTGCCGATCGGGAAACTCGCAATCTGCGCATGCGGCGCGCTGTTCCTCAACACCTCGCCGCCACCTTCATCCAGCCGCAGGCGCATCTCAAGCTTCGTAGTTGAAACCGGTTGAGGCGCATTTTGATGCGAGCTTATCCACTGCTCCACCAGCGTGCGTTCGTTGAGACGCATGGCCCGCACGCGCTCGGCCAACTCTGACCGATGGGCCAGCAGGCGGTTGTAGGCTTCATCATTCTGCGCCTTCGGAACACGCGTCATGGGCTCCCAAACCGGACGATCGTTGTTGAACGGTCTCTCCTCAAGATTGTTGAAAAAGGCGCTCAGCGCATAAAAATCTTTCTGTGTGGTCGGGTCGTACTTGTGGTCATGGCAAACCGCGCATCCAACCGTGAGTCCCATGAATGTGGCGCCAAACGCTTCTGTTCGCTCGCGCGCGATGTTCACCCGTAACTCTTCAGGAATCGTTCCGCCCTCGTTGCTGCTCACTCCCAACCGCACATAGCCGCTGGCAATCAATGGATCAAGATTCTTTGCAGGCAGCATGTCGCCGGCAATCTGTTCCATCGCAAACTGATCGAAGGGCTCGTTGGAGTTGAAGGAGCGAATCACGTAGTCGCGATACGGCCAGATGTCGCGGCTGTTGTCGTAGTGCAGCCCATACGTGTCGGCGTAGCGAGCGTAGTCCATCCAGTAGCGCGCCCGCGCTTCGCCATAGGCCGGCCGCGCCAGCAAACCATCAACCAGATGTTCATAGGCTTGCGGCGAAGTGTCTTTTTCAAATGCCTTCACTTCAGCGGGCGTGGGTAGCAATCCGGTCAGATCGAGCGTCACACGGCGGATCAGCGTGTCCTTATCGGCCTCGGGCGAAGGATGCAGGCCTCCCTTCTTCATGCGGGCGAGAATGAAAGCATCGATGGGTGTCTTGGCCCAACCATCATTTTGCGCAACTGCCGGCAGCGCTGGCCGCGAAGGCTTCTCAAAGGCCCAATGCGGGCGATAAACCGCGCCCTCCCTGATCCATTCGCGCAGGACTGCAATGTCCGCGGCCTTCATCGGCTTGGCTTCGCCCTGCGCCGATTGAGGCATCAGGTGATGCGGATCTTTTGATTCAATGCGCTTGATCAGCTCGCTCTGATCAGGATGTCCAGGAACGATTGCGTCGGGATGGCCGGGCCGCTTGCGAAATGCTGACTCTTCTAGATCGAGCCGCAGCCCCGCCTTGCGCATCTCCGGGTCGGGGCCATGGCAACTAAAGCAGTTGGCCGCCAGGATCGGCTGCACGTCCTGGTTAAAATCGAGATGTTGCGTGCCATGGGAGGCCACCCCGGCCGACTGCCTGCTATGGCAGCCCACCGCCCCGCTGAGCAATACACCCGTGCAAAGCAGTCCAATCGCGATAGGAGTCTGAGAGGGCTTGTGCGCCACTATCCTGCTTATTCCCTGTTGGTTAGGATAGATTTTCGCCACTCGCGTGGCCTCCTTGTATCTGTTCGGGAAAGCGAAGTGCGGGGTTCAGGAACTCGGCATAAATCCGGCCTTCTGGAATTTGAATTCCACCACATTTCTACCACTAACATTTGAAAGTGACGGGTGTCTAGCGGATAAGGGCTGTGGGAGGTGGCTGGGGCGTCAAGTGTCGAGTCTCCCGACACTCACCACGACAGCCGCCTTTCTTTTCCTGCCCCGATATTTCTAACAATCCCCAGTTCACTTTGGAATTTCCCCAGCATGGAGCCCTTCGTTTTCGGGTATCAACTTACCCCACTACGGTAACCCTTGACGCTGACCTGTCTTCTCACGAAAGCAACGAAAAACGCCGATGGCGACTTTAGGGCGGTTTTGCTGTTCTTAAAGACATATCAGTACTTAATCGGGTCCCGGTGATGAACCAACCCCGCCCGCCGGACGTTGGCCGCTCTTCTGAATAGATCGATGAAGGGGGGTGAGGATCGGAATCATTGCCGGCACGGTCGCGGATCTCCCCGTAGCCTTCATCGTCCGGATTATGGATGGAGTCAAGAAAATGGCATTATCCAGGGACGCTACCGCAGACTTTGGATGGCGTTGTTGCCCCAGTTTCCAGCCGGCTGCTATCAGGTTCATGCTTGTGCTGTGAGTGGGTCGAAAAATCGAGAATGCGGTCCTGGCCCCGGCTTGGTGTTGCTCCTGATCCGGATGCTTCCCTCTTGCTTCTCGACGATAGCGCGGTAAGTCCACAGTCCAAGCCCGGTTTCGACATCCTTCTTCGTTGGGAAGAATGGCCGGACCAGCTTTTCCCTGAACCCCGGTGGCATCCCGCGACTGTTGTCGGCGATCATTAGGCGTGCATCTCACCTGCATTCTCCGGTCCATTCCTCTGCGTATGCGACGCGAATGCGCGGATCACGATCAATCTAGTCTTCTATAATACCGATTGACAGATTGACTCTTAGAGTATACAAGGGATGTCCTAGACAAGGCGGCCGCGCCCGTGATTGCCTGCATAACAAAACAGAAGCGCATGGAGAGACATTTGTGGATGTGCCTGCTGCCGGTTGCCGTCACGGGCTTGCGCGTGCTCTCGACGGCTTGCCGAACCAGATCTTGGGAGGATCGTCGTTTAACAGCATCATCTACTTGAACAGCGGCGTCCCGCTCAACTCGCCCTCGGGCACCGGCGACATTTATTTCAATCAGCGCATCGACCTGGCGTGCAATCCAGCAAAGGGCGCGCCCCACACCGCCGCCGAGGGGTTCAACTATACCTGTTTCTCCCAGCCGCGCAGTTACTTTGTGCCCGGCACAGAGGCGGCCTTCCTGTTCAGTGTGCGCAGCGAGGGCGGCCGCGATCTGGATCTTTCTCTGTTCAAGGACTTGCGTTTCAGCGAGAAAAAGAAACTTCAGCTTCAGGTGTCCTCCTATAATGTGGCCAACTATGTTCAGCTCGGAGCGCCGAGTATCTTCTGGAGTCCCAGCCCTACACAGGCAAACATGGCGGGCTTCGGCCAGATCACGAGCGATTTGAATACTCCGCGGCAGTTCCAGTTTGCAGCTCGGTTCACGTTCTGAATCGGCGGCGCGGGAACTGGGGCAGCAGCACAGATATTCGCCGCGCGGGAGAAGCGCACGGCGGTGTGCCAGGCTCCGCTGAGGAAATGCGAGGATGAGATCCAATTATGTCCGGTACAACACGGCGTGAACTGATTAAGCTGAGCGGCGCAACCCTGGCGGCCCTTTCGGCCAGCGGAACGGCCCTCCATTCCAGTCAACTCCCGGGCCAGCCTTCGAGCGAGACACCCGGGCCGGTCAGCAAAACACCTTCGAGCGTCATGGCGATTGCCGCGCATCCCGGCGACACATTTTTCGCCATGGGTGCGCCGGTGGCGCTTGCCACTCATCAGGGCGGAACGGGATTTCTGCTGAGCCTCACGCTGGGAGAGAGGGGATCTTCCACCATTCCCCCGGCGCAATACGGTGTCATGCAGCGCGATGCTTCTAACAAAGCGGCAGCCATGATTGGAGCAACCGCCCTGTTTCTTGCATACCGCGATGGGGAGCTTCCGATTAACGACGAGGCAAGTCTCGCGGTCTGCGATCTGCTTCGCAGGTATAAGCCCACGACCGTGGTGACGCACTGGAAGGGAAGCTGGCATAAAGACCACCGCGCTTGTTATGAGATCGTGCAGAATGCCATTTTCTATGCGGGGCTGGCTGCTCTGGCACGGGAACATTCCGCTCACGAGGTCAGACAAATTGCATTTGCCGATAACTGGGAAGATGCGGATGGCTTTGTCGCAGACACCTATCTCGATATCTCTCCGATCTTCGAGCAGTATTCCAGTGCATGCAGCACGTTCCCTATGTGGCGCGGAGAGACCGGATTCCGTTACAACGACTACTATTCCAGCCGCGCAGTCGAATGCGGATGTTTGAGTCACTGCCGATACGCTGTCAGCCTGATGTCGCCAGCCGGGCAACGGGTACGGAAACTTCAGGCGCTCTAGAAAGGGCGTACTGGTTCCCAGGGGGATGCCCGACAAGCTGGGGGCAGGCGGATTCAAAGGAAGAGGAACATGAGGAAGATGCAACAGCTCGATCGAAGCAGCGTCGTACCGCTCTACTATCAGATCCAGCAGCGGCTGCTGGAACAAATTCAATCCGGCGAACTGGCTGTTGGCCAGCCGCTTCCTGCGGCGCAGCAACTTGCTGCGACACTCGGCGTTAGCCTTATGACCGCGCGCCAGGGCATTAAATCACTCTGCGATCTTGGGGTGCTCTACAGCAAACAGGGTAAGGGCACTTTCATTTCCGGAATGAAGCTGGAGAAGGATTTTCGCCAGGTATTGTCATTTACTGAAGAGATGAAGGCTCGCGGCTCACGGCCGGCATCACGCGTCCTTTCATTTCAGATTCGAACCGGTGGCCGCGAGGTTCTCGAGGTTCTGCACCTGCAGCCGGGCGACCAGATCATTGAACTGCGCCGTGTTCGCCAGTCGAATGCGATGCCGATGGGGATTGAGTGCAGTACTTTACCCTTGCAGCTTTGCCCGGACCTGCTCGAAACCTTCGATCCGCGGACCTCGCTCTACAGAATCCTCAGGGAACGCTACGGCGTCGACATGATCGTTGCCGACGAGGTTGCAGAGGTTGGTCTTTCCAGCCGGGAAGAAGCACGCCTGCTGCGGATCAGCGAGAAGAGCCCGGTTTTCCTATTTACCCGAACATCCTACGTCCAGAGCGGTCAGCCAGTGGAGTATGTCAAAGCGACGTATCGCGGAGATCGGTACAAAATTGTGAATCGCCTGACCCGCCTGAATCGTGCGCTGTTAACTTCTGCCAGACCAATGTAACGGTGGGCCGACTTTCTTATTAACATCTTGAGGAGAGTTTCTATTATGCCTGAATTGGAGTATTTGACCCGAATCACCGACATTATCAGCCTAATTCGCGAAACCCAGGAAGACAATATCGAAAACGCAGCCAAGCAGTTTGCAGAATCGATTGCGTCGGGGGGACGCGTGTACATGTTCGGTAGCGGGCACTCAGTGATACCGGTGCTGGATATTTTTCCACGTTATGGAAGCTTTATAGGCTTTTATCCGATTTACGATCCGCGACTGATGTGGTTCAACGTGGTGGGTCCGGGCGGAGCGCGGGAATTACTGTGGCTGGAGCAGCAGGAGGGTTATGCGAGGGTGATCCTTTCGAGTTATGACCTGACACCGCAGGATTCGCTGCTGGTCTTCTCGCACGGGGGTCTGAACGCAGCTCCGATCGAGATGGCGATGGAAGCCAGAAAGCACGGCGTCAGGGTTGTCTCCGTGTCTTCTCACAGTAATTTCCGTCAAGCCGCCGCAAAGCACTCGACTGGGAAAAAACTACCGGATGTTTCCGACATCGCAATTGACAACTGCGTTCCGCCGGAAGATGCATTAGTCGCCGCCGAAGGCATTCCAGAAAAGTTCGCAGCAGGATCCACAATCGCTGCGGTCTCCATTGCGATGACGCTTGTGGCTGAGACCGGCCGGCTCCTGGTCACCAAGGGGCACCATCCCTCCACATTTGTGTCGCCGAACGTCGGCCTGCCGCCAAATCATAATGAGGGCGTATTCAGGGAATATATGCGCAATGTGCTGCGGGGATTCGGCGAGAAACCCGTTGACGTATAGCTGAAGCTCGTGCCTGATAACCCGAGTCCCGGCATGAGGAATTCCTCAGTTCGGCGCGAAACATCCTGTGTGACGCACGAGTTGCTGTGGAGGCTCTGAAATGAAGGATTCGCATTCTTCGGTTGCGGCTTGCATCGCCGTTCTTGCCATGCTGCCAGGGGCGTGTCCTGTTTTCGGCCAGACTGCGATAAGCGGTGGAAACTCCTTCTATCCAGCGGCCGTGTGGTACAGCGGGGGAAAGGCGCGCGCTCCGATGCTGGAGCGGATTGACGCGACGAGCGCACAACGATGGGGCGCCGATCTGGATCAGATCAAGGCGGACGGCTTCAACACCGTCAAGACCTGGATCGACTGGCAGACCGGAGAGCCGAGCCGCGGACAATTTAACTTCGACAATCTGAACCTGCTCATGCGCCTGGCGCGGGAGCGGGGTCTGCGAGTCATTATCCAGATCTATCTGGATTCGGCGCCTGACTGGGTTGGGAGACTTTACCCGGGAGGCCGATATGTCGATAGCAGCGGCGCTGTCATCACTTCGCAGTCGGCGCCCGGATATTCAATTGATGATCCCGGAGTGCAGAGGGAAGCAGTAGCTTTTCTTGAGGCTCTTTCACGGGATGCCAACCAATTTCCCGCTCTCTACGGCTGGGACGTCTGGAGCGAGCCGCACGTGATCAACTGGGCAGAGTTTCCATTTCTGAGCAATCCGGAATTTGGATTCAACCCTTCCACCCAGGCCAGGTTTCGATCCTGGTTAAAAGCCAAATACGATACACTGGCTGCTCTGAACGCCGCCTGGTATCGAACTTATACCAGCTGGGATCAGGTGGAAGCTCCCCGGTTTCCTACGATCCTTTCCTACACCGACTATATCGACTGGCGCATGTTCATTGACCACAAACTGGCCGGCGATCTGGCTTTGCGCGTTCGTGCTATCCGCAGCGCCGACAGCACCCATCCGATCACGAGCCATTCCGACGCGCCCAGCCTTTTTACATCCCCCACGGACGGCTATGGTGAGCCGGATGATTTCAAAATGTCCGCCGCCGCCGATTTTTACGGCACCTCGATGTACCCGATGCATTCCGAGTCGACTCACCCCTGGTCGAATGCCATGCTTGACACGGCGCTGGACTTTTCCCGATCGGCTGGACACAGTTTTCATAAAGGCTTTTGGATTGGCGAACTGCAGGCTGGTCAGGGGGCCACAGCAATGCGCATTGCCGCGCCGGTGACTGCGGCAGACGAGAACTTCTGGATATGGGAAGCAGTCGCACACGGCGCGCGCGAGTTTGCGGTCTACGCCTGGTATCCGATGAGCTCCGGCTTCGAATCCAACGGCTATGGTCTGATTAATCTCGACGGAACGATCACCGATCGCGCCAGCGCGGCGGGTAAGGCGGCGGCGATCGCCAGCAGACATGCATCCAGCCTGCTGAGCGCAACCCCGGCGCCAGCGGGGATTGCCATTCTCTACAATCGTCTCGCTTACATGGTAGGCGGTTCTCAGCCGTCGCTCTCCAAACCCGGGCGGGCTCCCATCGATTCCGCTATTGGACTGCACCGCGCCTTTGCTGAGCAGCAGGTACCGGTCGATTTTGTATCGACGGAGGACGTTGCCGCGGGAAAACTCGGCCAGTATAAAATCCTTTTCGTTCCGTTTCCCGTCATGCTGTCCCGCGATGTGGCGGACGGAATTCGCCGCTATGTGCAGGGCGGCGGCGTGGCTGTTGCAGAAGCTCGCCTGGCCTGGAATGACGAGCGAGGATTTGCCAGCGCAATCATTCCCGGTTCCGGACTCGACAAGGTATTCGGAGGCAGAGAAAAGGTCATCCAGCCTGCGGATCACCCGCAAATAACGATCGATGCTTCTGCAGAGCTGCCTGGAATGAGTTTCCCTATCACAGTATCGGGTGCGGCATTCGAAGAAGACCTGCAGCCGTATCCAGGATCGCGGGTACTGGGACATTTCGAAGACGGCGAGCCGGCGGTGATTGAAAACTCATTCGGGAACGGGAAGGCAATTCTCATCGGGTCCTTTGCTGCGCTCGGTTACGAGGAACATCCCGATCCCGCCGCGCAGCAATTTCTAATGGCGCTTGGCAGACTCGCAGGTGTCTCGGCTGATGTGACAGTCTCTGGAACGACCAGTTCGATCATCGAAGTGCGGCGACTGATCGGCAAGGACGAGCAGATCGTATTTGTGTTCAACGAATCGGAAAGTACGGTCGATGCCGCTTTGTCGGCAGATATCGATCGTCCCGTCCAGCACGCAATTGAGTGGTCTGACGACCATGACGTGCCGTTCCGGATGGATGAAGACAAGGTGGTGCTGCACAAAACGTTCGCTCCGCGAGAGGTCTGGGTTGTCAGCCTTCAGACGCAGTAATCCTTCACATTGACCGCTCCATGACCGGGCAGCAACTGATGATTGCGCAGCGCATCCAGGAGAAGGGGTCTTATGCCTGATTACGTTCTGGCAGCCGATATAGGCGGCACCAACGTCCGGGTTGCCAGAGTCAGCAGCACCGGGCGTATCAGCCATCACAAGCGGGTCCTTACGCCGCCGGCAGGAGGAGTTGCGGTGGTAGATGCTCTCGCGACGCTGCTGGAGCAAATCCCGCGTACAGGTGTGGGGGCGATCGGGGTTGATGTTCCGGGTCTCGCTTACAACAACGGCGATGTCTGGGCACCCAATATTCGCGGTTGGAAGCGGATGCCGCTCGGCGTCCGGTTGCAGGAGCGGCTTCACCTGCCGGTCGTCGTCGAAAGCGATCGCAACGCGTTTGTCGTTGGCGAGGCCTGGAAAGGCACGACCCGCAACTGCCGAAATGTGGTTTTTCTGGCGGTGGGCACCGGCATCGGCGCTGGAATCCTGGCAGACGGACGTTTGCTGCGAGGGCATGGCGAACTGGCCGGAAGCGTGGGCTGGATGGCCGTGCGCGATCGATACCTCCCTCAGTACGCAAAAACGGGATGTCTGGAGAGCCATGCCGCTGGCCCGGGCATTGGGCTTGCGGCCCGCCGCCTGCTCAGACGCAATATTTCTGCCCCGGAGGTTGCACGTCTCGCCGCCCAGGGAGATCGGCGCGCGCAACTGATACTGGAGCGGGCAGGTCATTACCTCGGCCTGGCCCTGGCAAACCTCGTGAGCACCCTCAATCCCGAGATGATCGTGGTCGGCGGCGGTGTGGCGGAAGAAGGCGGTCTTCTGCTGAAAACGGCCCGAGAAACCATGATGCGCTGGGCTCAACCAATTGCTGTCCGCCAGGTGCGCCTGGTACGGAGTGAGTTGGGCGACGCAGCAAGTCTCTTGGGCGTGGCAAAGCTGGCTCTTGACGCGACCCGGAACTCCGGGCACACGTTGTTTGAGAATGCAGCAGTTTCCTCGCAGCACGTTGATTTCCGGCGTCGCAGGAAATCAACAGTCGGGGGATCTCCCGCATGACGGAACCAAGCACAACCCAGTTCCTTAGCGCGAACCGCAACTCTACCGGCCTGAGCTTCACCATCAACGGGTGCATGTTTATTTTCGGGATCGTGCTTTTTCTGGTCGGAAGCCTGTTGCCCACGCTTCACGTCAGTAATGCTCACGCCGGCAGCCTGGGCTCAATACCACTCATTGGAATCCTGGCAGCTACGGTGGTGGCAGGCCCGATTCTCGATATCCACGGCGCCAGGCAGATGCTGATCGTGGCATTGATTCTGATCGCCGGCTCGCTGGCGCTGATGCCGTCGCTGAGCGTTTTTTGGCAACTCGAGATTTGCTGTCTCGCCTATGGCTTCGGAGGCGGCGTTCTCAATACCGCCACCAACGTGCTGATTGCAGATCTGCATGTGGAGAGCCGCGCGCGTGCCCTGAACCTGCTGGGCTTTTTCTTCAGCGCAGGATCTGTTGCTGCTCCATTATTGATGTCGCTGGCTGGCGGAGCACTTTCCCAGGCGGTGGTGCTGCGGCTGCTGGCCGCCTTCACCGCGGCTGTCCTATTCCCGGTGCTCTTCTTCCGCTTTCCGCCTCCGCTTCAGGCCGGAGTCCGGATTCGCAATCTTTTGACGGTGATCCATCAGCCCCTGGTTTGGCTTTTGGGGCTCATTCTCTTTTTTGAGTCGGGAAGCGAAAACTGCATGTTCGTATGGGCCGGTAAGATCGCTACCGAGGCCTTCCATGCCCCTGCTGCGCGGGGCAGTCTGGCGCTGGTTGCTTTGGGCACGGCACTCGGAGCGGGCCGGTTGGGCGCTGTGGTATGGCTGCGTTGGCTTGGCAATCTGGGCACCGTTTGGCTATCGGTCTGTCTGGTCGTCACCGGGGTCCTGATCGCTCTGGCTGCACGGAGCCTGCCCATCATGATTCTGGCTATGGCGGTGATTGGGCTCGGAATCTCGGCAATTTTCCCTACCGTGCTGGGGATTGCGGGAGAGCACTTTCCCGGCGAAACCGGGACGGCGTTCGGAGCCATCATTGCGCTGGCGCTGATTGGCGGCGCGGCAGGCCCCAAAACAGGCGGGTACGCCATCAGCTATGGGCCTTTGCAGGTACTGTGGATTCCCGCCGTGTCAGCCGCCGGTGTGGGCATTCTGACCGCCGTCGCCGTCAGAACACGGCAACGAGCATAACCGGGCTCATACACCCTGACAGCGGAACGGAGCCGGCGTTTGCCGCCGGCGGCAAACGCCTGAATCCCGCAGTGCGCGAGCCTGCGGCGAACAGTAAGTCGCGATCCAAGGTTACTTCGCAGGGATTAGCAAAGCCGATGCTCGACGGTCAACGTTACAACTTGCGAACCTATCGGAATTGCTCGTCCCTGAGGAAGATCGGCGAAATGCGCTCTTCGACGGCTCTCTTTGGATTGAAGAACTGCCTGGGGTGGAAGCCGAGATTCGAATGCATATCGAAGCAGGCGGCCAACCGACTTCACGTGGCGCCTGCACAGGGTGCGTTCTTCGCGCTCGGTCATTTTGTCACGATGATGAGAGAACCAACTGACCGCATACTTCAAAGCACGCCTTCGGCGTGGATGATAAGCAAAGACAAAAACTGCCGCGCTTGCAGCGCGGGATGATACTTTCAATACCCTGCCTCTCTAATGACAATCACAGGAAAAGTAAGAGTTGGTATCTGCATTGAATTTGCCGACGAGACAAAATGGAGCAGGAATCACCCTGCTCCATGGTAAAAGTATCTAAAAGTTCCTAGCTGCATCCGCCATTATATATAGTAAAACTATACTTTTATTTATAAGCACTTTCGTTTCAACTATTTGTAAAAGTAATTGCAACTCTAAATACGAGGTCGAGTAGACACTCCGATTTCCCTTTCCCACCGGCAGGAGATCCATTCACAATGGACATTGAGGACCTGCTGCATGATCTGAGTGTCCCCTGTCCCACCCTCACCTTTGTTTGCTCAGCACGTGGTAGTAACGATACTCGATACGCCGTGCGATTGTGAACGTACGGAGCCTACGATGTACGACGTGGGAGTCGAACCCCTCGACTCTGGCTCTTCAGAGTCACCCAGATGCAGGCGCGTATCCAGTTCGCGATACCGCTTTGCGAGCTGGTCCACTTCCGTCTGCAGTTTTCCGACAGACACGGTCGCGACGAATCGCACCTCGGATTTCGAGTAGCGGTCCTGCCGCGTGGTTGCGGCATCTGCGATTCCAGCGA
>DATJSB010000201.1:0-5150 GCA_035504315.1 Occallatibacter sp. | reverse complement strand
CTCAGGAATGGGCATCGCTTCAGGAAGCATTTCGTCTTGCCTTGCAGAAGCCTGAGCTGCAGCGCATCTCCGCTGAGCTGATGCTCGAATACGGCGAGCTGTAGGGAAAGGACAAGGTTCGCGCTGCTGTCGCAGCGGATGTAAGTGGACACGACACCCCCAACTGGGTTGCTGCAGAGATACCAAATCGGCGCTCGCGTTTACAAGTGTCAACATCCGCCGCGACAGCAACTTGCATCCATCGCGTTTACGCGGGTAAGCGCGCGTTTACACGGGTAGACCAAAACAGCGCCGCAGAGTCCGGCGGCGTAAACACGTTGAAGCAAAAGATCTTCGTGTAAGACCGATTGAGCGGTACCGCACGGCCGAATCCGCACGTCAGCAAGGGAGGTTCCCCATGAACGCCTTCCAAACGACGACTCCGCAAAGCAACAAGCCGTCACCGAGGGAGGAAAGCAAGCCCAGCTTCCGCACCAAAACCATCTCCACTCGGCTGACGCCGGACGAACTGGCCGAGGTGGAAACGGCTGCCGAGCGCGCGGGCAAGCCCCTCTCGGAGTGGCTGCGGGAGATGGCCCTAACGGCGTCACGAGTGCGGCCTTCCGATCCGATGGAGTTGCTGATCGCCGAAGTCTGGTCCGTGCGCTTCGCCCTACTGAGCCTCTTTCATGCCGGGGCTCAGGCGACGGCAGAAGGCCGCCCGCTTCTACCCGAATCGGTTCTCAAAATCCGCGACCGCGCCGACGCAAAAAAGCTCGAACAGGCTCACCAGATGCTTGCTAATTTCCTCGGCAAAAGAACGGGAGAGCCATGAATCTCAGGCGCATTCTTCTCATCCTTGCCCGGTTCCTCGCGTTCGCGGCAGTTGCCGAGGCGATGGCCATCTGGGTATTTTGGCGCTCCACGTGGACACCGATCGAGCGCCATTATCTGCCCGCTTACATCTGGTGCTCGCTGCCGATCGTAACGCCGGAGACGATCGAAGTCCGGTTGATCTGGAAGACCGCGCGGCACCGAAAACGGGAACTCGCTGCCGATGACGATGCTGTTAATTCTGCGAACGGAACCGGCATGGCGCTTTCTGAGTCGGCTATGGACGCTGGGTGGAAGGCGCTCACTGAAGGCCCGCCGCGGGAGGTTCCAGCGGAAGTGCTCAGGCCGGATTTGGCCAGCCTTGCCTTTGAGGGGCAGAGCCTCTGGGATCTTCTCCTTCTGCCAGAATTGTCCTCGCTGGCGGTGCTGTGTGTGGCGCTTTGTGCCTGGTTTCTGCTCATCGGATTCCTGCGGGCGTTGATCGCTGAGTACGCCTGGCGACGGCGGCTGACTTCCCGGCAGGAGTTGCTTCCGAGCCTCTTCAAGGACGGCGCGGCGCAGGCACAGAGGGTTGGCTCCGAATTCGCCGCGCTGCACAGGAGCGCAGTGCAACGCATAAAGACGCACAGGACTGCACCGCGCCCCAATTTCGTTCCCGCTGGACCACCGGCACTGCCAGTTTCCTTCGCGCTTCCGCTTTTCGGTGTCCACAACGGAACAGGTCGGGGTCATCTCTGGAGCGAAAAGGACGAGATCGAGTGAACGAAGGCCATGGCCCGGCACAAGTCGGGCCGTTGAGGAGCACTCCCCATGCTCACCGTATCGAAGCCGCTATCGGCCAGCCAGGCGCGGACGTATCACGCCAAAGAATTCGCATCGCAGCAGCAGAACTACTGGACCCGGAACCAGCAGGGGTTCAGCGAATGGCAAGGCAGACTCGCCGGCCAATGGAGTCTAAATGGCCCGGTTCATGACGAACATTTTGCCCGGCTCACCGAGGGCCAGCATCCCAAAACCGGCGAACAACTCGTTCGGCACCAGGTTTCGCGGACGTACGAGGGCAAGGGCGGCAAAGAAGTTACCAGCGTGGAGCATCGCGCCGGATGGGATGCCACGTTCTCTGCGCCGAAGTCGGTATCCATTACCGCGCTTGTGGGAGGAGACGACCGGGTTCGACTCGCCCATCGGGAGAGCGTACGTGCGGCGCTCACAGAACTGGAGCGATACACCCAGGCGCGCATCGGAAATGTCCACGCCCCGGAGACGACCGGCAAGTTTGCCGCAGCGACTTTCGAGCACGACACCGCCCGGCCCGTGGATGGATACGCGGCCCCGCAGTTGCATACTCACGCCGTCATCTTCAATGTGACCGAGAGAGACAATGGTCAGACGCGCGCCCTGCAGCCGCACGAGATCTTCGTTTCGCAGCGGTACGTAACAGCCGTGTACCGTTCGGAACTGGCCCTGCGTCTTGAAAAACTGGGCTATGAGCTCGAACGCGGCAAGCATGGCCAGCCGGAAATCAAGGGATACACCAAAGAGTATCTTGAGGCGTCCAGCCCGCGCCGGGAGCAGATCAAAGACCATCTGCGGGAGCAAGGCGTCGATGGAGCCGCGGCGGCGCAGATCGCGGCGCATCACACCCGCGACCGCAAAGAGTTGCTTTCAAAGGAAGAAGTGTTGCGGCGGCACCGGGAACTGGCCGCGCAGTATGGGCACCAGGCCGACCGCGTTGTCGCACAGGCGCGAACGCATGGGCAATATCAGACGCGAGAGCCGGAGATGCAGGCGCAGCGAGCGGTGACGTGGGCGCGGGATCATGTCTTCGAGAGGTCGGCGGTGCACGACCGCCGCTCGATTCTCGAATCCGCCTTGTCGCGCGGCATGGGAGAGACGACCTATGCCAGCATTAGCCAGGAGTTCGAGCGCCGCGTTCGCATCGGCGAGTTCCGCGAGGTTGCCTACGACGGCGCAGGATCGCACTTCACGACCACCGGCATGATCGACATGGAGCGCGAGATTATTGCGCGGATGCAGGAGGGCAATCGATGCGGCTACGAAGATCCACTGCTGGTTTCACCGCAAGTGCGCAACAGCGTCAGCGACCGGCACCCGGAACTGAGTGTCGCCCAGCGCAACGCCGTGGAGGACCTGTTCCTCTCTCGCGAGAAGATCGTCGGCTTGGACGGTGTGGCGGGCGCCGGCAAAACAACCGTGCTGTCCGTGATCCGGGAAGGCGCAGAGGAAGATGGTTATCGCGTGGAGGGCTTTGCGCCCACATCCCGCGCGGCGCAGAAGCTCGCGGAGGCGGGAATGGAAACCTCCACGCTGCAAATGCATCTGGCGCGCGGTGAACAAATCGACACGTGCGACAAACGCCTGTATGTGGTCGATGAATCGTCGCTGGCATCAACTCGGCAACTGCATGAGTTTGTGCGTCGGCTCCAGCCCGATGATCGCGTTCTTTTGGTGGGTGATCGGCGGCAACACGAGGCCGTGGAAGCCGGGCGTCCCTTTGCACAGCTTCAGGACGCGGGCATGGTGACGGTCAGGTTGGCAGAGATTGTGCGCCAGAAAGACCCGGAACTGAAACACGTGGTCGAGCAACTTGCACGCGGCCAGGTACATGAAGCCGTCGAAAACCTTGACCGCCAGGGTCGCGTCCGCGAAATCCCCGACCACGACCAACGCATTGCGGCGATTGCAAAGGAATATGGAAACTCGCCGGAACGGACGCTCGTGGTTTCCCCGGACAACCGTTCCCGCATGGAAATCAACGAGCGTATCCGTGCGGAACTGCAGGGCCGGGGCGCCGTGCAAAATGCGGAGCACCACGTCCGAACGCTGGTGGCACGCCAGGACATGACCGGCGCGGACCGTACCTGGGCCGAGCGGTATGAAGTCGGCGATGTCTTGCGCTATTCGCGGGCATCAAAGGAGACCGGCATCGGCAGGGGCGAGTACGCGCGAGTGACCAGTATCGATACCAGAGCCAATCGGATTACGGTCGAACTGCAGAATGGGGCCGAACGCACCTACGATCCGCGCCGGCAGCAGGGTGTTTCGGTATACCGCGAAGACTTGCGCGCATTCTCTGAAGGCGACCGCATTCAGTTCACCGCGCCCGCGAATGACCTCAAGGTAGCAAACCGGGAATTGGGAGTGATCCAGAGCATCGGCGATGACGGACGATTGCATTTGAGGCTGGACAGTGGCCGCGCTCTTGAGCTTCATCCGACCAGACACATTCATCTCGATTATGGCTACGCCGTGACCAGCCATTCCAGCCAGGGCCAGACCGCCGACCGCGTTCTGATTCACGTGGACACCGAACTGGCTGCAAAAGACCTGCTCAACAGCCGCATGGCCTACGTTGCCATTTCACGCGGCGCACACGACGCGCAAATCTTCACCAACGACGCGGCAAAACTCGGTCACGAACTCAACCGCGATGTATCCCATACGCCAGCGATCCAACAAGCACCAATCTCAAACGCCATCGAGCAAACCGTCAGGCAACGCCCCGCCCTCGAGCATGAGATTAGCCAGGGATTCGGTATAGGCATGTAATTCGGATCCGCGCTCAAATTCCCCGGATAGCAGCAGCGTAGCCGAGGCCAGGCCGAAGTCAAGGCCGTCCGCCAGGGCGGACGCCGCCTCGCGGTCAGGAGCCTTGACACCGGCCTCTCAGCCTCGGCTCATCATTCCAGACATCCGGGGAAACTCAATTCGACTTGCAACAGCAGATGCACAGCTTCGTTAGCACTCAGGCAGATTCTATGTGCCGGGGTGATTCCAAAGGGCGAGACAGGCTTTTGGCTTGCCGCCCCGTTGGGCACTCGTATCAGAACACACCTATGTGAAATCCACGAAGGTCAGCGCTGTGGGGCCCCGCACACCACATGACTACTGCAACCGTATGCGGCGCAATGCGCTTCTGTGCGGCAGAGCCGCGTCCATGCCATCCTCTGTATCACTTTTGTATCACAGTTGCGTTTTCTTCACCCTCGAACGCTTTCAGTAAGTCTTTTTGTTTGAGTGGTGAGCCCGCTGGGATTCGAACCCAGGACCCACGCCTTAAAAGGGCGTTGCTCTACCAACTGAGCTACGAGCTCTCACCAGATGCAAGCCATTCGGATCGGCGGCTTGCTGTACAGCCTGCGTGTGGGGCGCGGCGCCTGTTGTCCATGAGGATTTTCAAAAGACCCCCGCGCTGTTTTCCAGTCTAACCCAGGCATGGCCGCTCAGCCAGGATGGAGTGAGCTCTCAGGCAGCGCGATCGTCGATCAGCTCAAGAATCGAGTCGACGGCTGACTGTGCGTCGGGGCGGGACCCGG
>DATJSB010000200.1:0-14656 GCA_035504315.1 Occallatibacter sp. | reverse complement strand
GAACCAGTCTCATAAATACCTGAGGGCCGTTTTCGTGCGATCCTGGGTCTGCTCTGGGATAACCGCGAAGCGCCGTGACAGGACGCTGGGAACTGACAGACGAACAGTGGGCAGTAATGGAGCCGGTGCTGCGACCGCAGCGGCGTGAGGACAACCGCGGCCGACCCTGGCACGATACGCGGGCCGTGCTGAACGGCGTGTTCTGGGTGCTGGGCACCGGTGCGCAGTGGCGCGAACTGCCGGAGAAATATCCGCCGTACCAGACCTGCCACCGCAGATTCCAGCAATGGATCCGCAGCGGAAAGCTGGAAGAGGCGCTGAAGCGGCTGGCGCGGCATCTGCACGGACGAGGCCGGCTGAATCTGGAAGAGGCGTTCGTGGATGCAACCTTCGCGAGCGCTAAAAAGGGGGCTTCGCCGTCGGCCCCACCCGTCGCGGCAAGGGAACCAAGATCGTCGCTGTCGCCGCTGATAACAGTCTTCCTCTCGCCGTATTTGTCCAGAGCGCTTCGCCTGCCGAGTGCCAGCTTGTTGAGGAAGTTCTTGCCGGAAGCTTTCTCGACGAACTCCCGGCCCGGCTCATCGGCGACAAAGCCTACGACTCGGACCCGCTCGACGCGAAGCTCGCTGGAAGACTACGGAGTCGAACGATTGCGCCGAACCGACGCGGACGCAAACGCAGAACTCAGGATGGCCGCAAGCTGCGCCGTTATCGAAAACGCTGGAAAGTGGAGCGTCTCTTTGCCTGGATGCACAACTTCCGCCGCCTCGTCACCCGATGGGAATCACAAGCTCGACCAGGTGAAGGCTGTCGCGGTCGAAGAGTGGCTCGACAACATCAAGCGGGCGAAGGGAACCAAAGCGAAGATCCGGAATCTGATGAGCGCGCTCTTTACTCACGCGATGCGATACGAGTGGGTTGATCGCAACCCGATCAAACTCGTGCGGCAAAGCGCGAAGAGGGAGCGCATCCCAGATGTCCTCGAACTCCAGGAGATCCAGCTCCTGCTCCAGCAAACTCGGTGTCAGGGAACGAACACTGGCATTGCTCGACGCCGGAACCGGGCTTCGGGTGACCGCCGCGCGCATAGATTTCAGCATCACAATCTGGACGTATATGCCGCGGTCCTCTGGCGTCAGCCGTGAGGTATCCAGAAGCCAGTCGTGGGGGTAGCAGTCGAAGCGGAATATCTTGCTCATACCGCCCTCGCGATATTTTCCGGCACCTCGAACAGGTGGAGTTTACCTTTCAGCGGAATGAATCTCCCTACTTTGGCACAAGCCAGTTTCAGCCCGAATGGTCCTGAAAACCACTTGGAGGAACTGCTGGTCACAACATCATGGAGCTCAGCGCTTCCGACGATTCCGCCGAGATCGTATGAATCCGGCAGCTTAATCGCCGGGAAAGTTTTGCGAACCCATTTCTCGCCTTCACGGTCCACCTTCAATGACGCGTGAATCAGAATGCGGCCGCGGAAGTTTGTGTTCCATGAGCGGTTTTCAATCGGTTTAAACCCATTCACTATCAGCCACGCCCAAGGCTGTCGAATACTGAGCGCCTTCATGCACTTCCCCACAGCCCCACGGGTTGACCTCGGCAATGGCGCGCAGCGTGTGGGGCCACCGCTGCGACTACGGAGCTACCGCTGCCATTGCCTTTCGTTATTTCATTATTTCGTGCCGCTTGTCTGGCGCGCAATCTGCCATATTCTCGTAGAATCAGTGGTTTACGCTGAAGGCGGCTTTTCCGACATGGTGTCCAATGGCACCTGTTTCGCTTGACCGATGGTGTCCATTGGAGTACAAAATAGAGATGCAGACCGTTGTTGAAACCCCGACATTTTCCGCTGCCGCTAAGGGACTCCTTAGCGAGAAGGAGATTGCGGACATCATCGACACGGTCGCTGCCGATCCGCAAGTTGGAGAGGTGATGGAAGGGACCGGGGGTTTTCGGAAATTCCGGGTGGCAAGGCCTGGGATGGGGAAGAGAGGCGGGGTACGCGTGGTTTACATCTACAAGAATGACAAGTTTCCCGTTTTCCTGATCACGGTTTTTCCAAAGAACAAAATGGCCAACTTGTCCAAGGCGCAACGCAACGAACTGAAGAAACGTGCCGACAAGATTTTCACCGATTACAGGAGATAGACCATGAAGAATACCTTTGACGAACTCATGAGCGGCCTCAAAGACGTGGAGACCTACCTGTCTGGTGAGACGAGCGGTTTTAAGGTCCATCTGCCTGAAAAGGTCAATGTGAAGGAAATTCGGAGCCACCTTCATATGACCCAGGCGAAGTTCTCGGACACCTTCGGATTCAGCCTTGATGCGGTCAAGCATTGGGAGGGTGGAAGGCGCACGCCCGACCCGTCCGCGCGAGCCTATCTCATGATCATTCACAAAGCCCCTGATGTTGTGATCGACATTCTTTGTCCTGACGCGGTTGCCCAGCACAAGGCCCGGACGAACAAGGAATACATTCCGGGCCATGCGGCTAAGCGGGGCAACAAAGCCAAGCGAGCCCACAAACCTGTCTACGCCACAGCCTAGAATTGCTTGAGGAGTGTTCATGTGCGCCCCTCAGCTTCCGCTTCCTCAAGGACAATGCGGAAGAACACATCGGGATCGAATTTGTAGCGCTTTTCTCCCCTGATCAGCGGGCATCTGGCCGTTGCCTTGAACACTGGTTCTTTCATCAGGCTGTACTCGGCTTCCATGACCGGCTCAGGCGGTTCTATACGGATGCGGAGTTCAGACCGAGCAACGCCGATGACTGGCGGGTTCGCTTGAAGGTAGATACAATTCCGTCGCCTTGGCCCTATGACGAGCGCGGCATCTTCGCTCCGTCCGTAGATAAGCTGATGCCCATCACCACGGATGTCAGTAGATGAACCATCCCAACCGCGCCCGCATCAAGGATTTGGCTTCCTACATCCGGCGCTTCCGTGAACGTTACGATCTCACCCAGCCCGATTTGGCAGAATTGCTGAGCGCCGGGCAGGAGAACAGCGTCTCCGTTTCCACAGTCCAGCGGTGGGAATACAGGAAGCGCACGCCGCCGCCCTATTTGAGGCTTGCGCTCGCCCAGATTGCCGCTAAACTCAGCCGGGAAACTGGGGAAGGCGATGGAATACGGCAGGCAACTGAACCGGGAGAGGACGGTTGAGCGGCAGGCATACCGCCATTCATCCGTGGCCTTTGGCGTCTCCACCCATCTCATACGGCTGGCTGGTGCGCTATCGCCGCTGCTCATCCTCGAATTCGTGAAGGAGTCTTTAAAGGCGACCCGTTGGATCCGCATAGCCTCCATCACTGCCGCAGGCGTGAATGAGACGTTGTGGGCGACAAGGATGCAGCGGCGCAGCGAGAATGAGCTTCAACGTTGATCAACTATCCTATGGGATCGGCCCCAAGTACTGGGCGCGCACTACCTGTTCGCCCAGTTGATATCCTTGGCAGCGAACCGAGGTGGGATCATTTACGTCCAACAGCATGTTCACGACATTTCCGTCCGATGACGTGAGAGCTGTTTCCCCGCCCGCGAGACCCGCGACACAAGAGCTGTAATAAACCTGGCCGAAATCCGAAAGGACCGGTACATAGGCAACCCGATTCTCAGTGGGTATTTCCGAAATCCATTCTGCAAAGTTGGCATCCAAAGTGGCGCCGGGATATTCGACACCGAATGAAGTGGAAAGGCCACTGATGCGATTAGTGAGGTAAATGGTGCCCCCTTGCGAGCCGTTCCCATTGTCCGAGCAAATCAGCAATTGCAGCATGTCACCGGGAGACGAATGAAAATTGGTGATCTCCACGAGTTCAGCCACGTTCGCGAATTCCCACCAGGTATAAAAATCAAGGTGTTGCTTATTCCCCTTCAGGATCGCGTCACACTCCACCCCAGCTTGCAGGATGTTCGTTTGGCCGAGGCCGATCCAATGCGAACTCAGATACTGAAATGGTGCCGCAGGTGCGGAGACATTAGGAACCGTAAACTCGCCAGTCACATATTGGAAACCATCCATTTCGTCCACCACACTCGCCGGCAACTGGCAACCGCACCAATTGCCTGTGTTATCAATGCCTTCGCTGACCACAGCCTTCTTCTTCAGCCGCCTGTCACTTTTCGGCGCACGGATTTTGAACTCTGGCTCTATATATTCGAATTTGCCCACCAACGCCCTCACGAAATCCTGATGCCGCTTCTTTTCGCTAGCGTTCCTCGGAACGGACGGGAGGCCGTATCGGAGCAGATCACGCGGTTTTGCCGAGTGCAGGTCAAAATCCGCAGGTGGTTTCTCAAAGGTCGTTATCTTGATGCCGGAGCCGATTTTCGTTTGGTTCATCAAAATTTCTTCTTTCTGCTACTTGCCGAAGCCTATGCGAAACCAGACCCAGATCAAGCCAGCCATGCCAAGCGCATTCGCGGTTCCCGCCCAAATTCCGAGGGCAATCGGAATGACTTCGGCGGTCGGTACGGCGTCATCGCCCGCCAACTCCGCCTCAAGCTCTTCGTGGTTCCTTTTCGTGCGGTAGGTATAGAGGGCCATGCCGACATTTGTCCCCAGCGTAAGAAACGTCTGGCCGATAAAGGCGCCAGCCATGAGCTCATGTCGCTCAGTCTTGTGCTCAATCACCCAGCCCATCGCGCCGAGGCTGAACATCAGAAAAACGGTATAGAACTTGATGTAAAGGTCCCATGCGGCGCGAAACATCGGGCCAATCTCGTCGAGACGTTTTTCGAGAAGCAATTGGCTCGTTTTCTGGGCGACCTTGGGAACAGGCTCGACTGACGTTGCCATATCTGGGCAACCACAATACACCCATTCGCGGCTGCCCGGCAGTTAAACAGTTGGGAAATAACTGCATTGTTCACTCAGTTAACCGTGATTGCAGCCTTACCTTCTGATTCAAGCTCCCGTACCCGGCATAATGCGCCCATGCGAACCCTTCTACGCCTTGGCCGTTCGACAGCTCCACCCGTAGGGAGAACGCCGGGACCTTCTGCCATTCCTTATCGCTAGCGTCTGATGGCGTTTCCTCGGGCTCCAGGATTCGGTTTAGCGCCCCCCTCCTGACTGCCTCAGGCATAACCAAAGGCCCTCCCTCTCACGCCAGTAGTCCCGGATTGCGGTCGCACGCTCTTTTACGAAATTGACGACGCGGCTATTCTCGAATGACCGCTGGAAAGTAAGCATCCGGTGTTCCCGTGACCCAAAGCGTCCAGCGCCCGCCTATGTGGCTGCGCATACCGATTTGGCTGGCGTGGGGTTATTTTATTGGGGGGTGCCCCCGGCTGCACCTTACCGATTGTGGATTGCCGCCTTGAGCGGGGAGGGCGCGGACCCCGAATGTTTGATCCCGCACGGCAAGAACTACCGCTTAGGACTTAGTCCCACCGAATGATTCGGCGTTTTGGGAGAGTCACCGGCGTTCCGGAACCTTCGAGGCACAGGGACGGCAAAGTTTCGGGTTGCCGACTTTCCGACCTCAATTCGTCAATGAGTGACTCGATCTTGGAGGCGTCCCTTGAGATTGCGATGAGGAAATCGTCACGGCCAGCGGACTTGCTGGAGCTCTGGGAGTTTCCAGAGCTCCCCGGAACGAGTATGATTTTGGCTCACTACGGACCTCTTGTCGGACCTCGGGGGACGATCATGCTTCGCATTCCGATCCTGCTTTTGGCGATCGCGACCGCTCGTGCAGCAACGCCTGTTTTTAACGCTTCCTTTGACAATACACAGTCGGCCTGGACCGTGGACCGCGGCTCCGCGGTGCTCGATTCCGGCGTTCTGCACCAGGGCCACAGCTCCATTCGCCTGGAACCTGGCCCGGCTTTCCTGGACGCCTCGGTTCGCCTGGCGCCGCTGAAGCTCACCCTCGGCCGACGATACGAGCTCAGCGGCTGGGTCCGCACGGAAGAAGTGGAAGTGCGCGACGTGGACCGCACACCGATTGCCATTGGCGCCGCTCTGACCATGGCATCCATGCCCTTCGACGTGCATTCGGCGTCGTTGGGAGGAAGTCAGCCCTGGACCCGCCTCTCGCTGAAATTTGTGGCCAGCCGCACCGGCGACCAGGTCCTGCTCACGGTGGGCAGCGGCGGCTCGTTTCGCGGCAAGGCATGGTTTGCGGGCGTGCATCTGGACGAGATCCCCTCTTCCACCGATGAATGGCCGACGCGCGAAGCTGTGCAGACCTTTGGCCCCGCTTATCGCTATCCTGCGAATGGATGGATCTATCTCCACATCGAAGGCCAGCCCTACGAACGCGGATATCAGCACGGCCACCTCATGTCCCGCGAGATTCCCGAATATCTGGAACGATGCGCGTCCCTTCTTGGATCGAAGGACCATTGGGAGGATTACCGCACCACGGCGAATGCCCTCTTTCTGCGCGGCTTCGACCGCGAGATCCTGGAAGAGATGCGCGGCATCGCCGACGGCGCTTCCGATGCAGGGGCCCGCTGGAAAGACCACCGCATCGATCTTCTGGATATCGTCGTGGCGAATACGACGGTGGAAATGAGCGAACTTGGGTCCGCGGTTTCCGCCACGCCCACTGGCCTCGAAGGGCTCAGCCTGGACCCGCCACCCTATTCCGACCGCAAACGCGATTCCATCAAGGATCATTGCAGCGCATTTGCCGCCACCGGGCCGGCAACCCGCGACGGCAAAATGGTGATCGGTCACGTCACGTGGTGGCCCCTCGCCCTGGCCGAGCGGACGAATGTCATGCTCGACATCAAGCCTGCGTCGGGTCACCGCATGTTGATCCAGAGCTATCCCGGTGGGATTGAAAGCGGTACCGACTGGTATCAAAACGATGCCGGTGTCGTGTTGACCGAGACCACCATCGATCAAACGCCGTTCCGCGCAGGCGGCACTCCGGTGGCCTTCCGCGCGCGCATGGCGATTCAATACAGCGACAACATCGACGACGTGGTTCGCCTGCTCAACACGGAGAACAACGGGCTGTACACCAATGAGTGGATCATGGGCGACGCCAAAACGAACGAGATCGCCATCTTTGACCTGGGAACAAACCACACGAGACTGTGGCGTAGCTCAAAGAACCAGTGGTTCGGCGACACCCCGGGATTCTATTGGGGCGACAACAACGCCAAGGACCTGGACGTACGATTGGAACGATATCCCGATCCTGCAAGCGATCCGGAATATATCCCCTACGTGCCGAGCATGAGAGACATGGCCTGGCAACGGCTCTATCGGGAGTACCACGGCAAGATCGACGAGCAGTTCGGGTTCCTCGCATTTCGCACCGCCCCGCTCGTAGCCATGTCCACCATGGACGCGAAAGTGGTGACCGCGGACATGGCGTCCCACATGATGGTTTGGGCCGAATTCGGCAGGCCCAACCAGCGTGAATGGCTGCCGGACAAAACTTACGATTACGCCGGAGACGACGGCATCTATCCCTCGACTTATTACCTCTTTGACGCCCAGCCAACCGAAACTCTGCGCGCCTCGATCGATCAAAACGAGAAAATGCGGATGGCCGGTCTGGCCGGGCAGGAAACGCCGGGAGTCGTACCGGCGGCCGACGAGACTCGAGCGTCGCATGAGGTTTCCTACGATGGCAGGCTCTGGAAAGGATGGGTCCTGCCGGCCTCCGACAGCGATATCTGGTTCGTGGCCGGCTCAGCTCAGTATCATCATGTGCTCGAGTCAAAGCACGTCGACGCGGCGATGAAAGCCCAGCAGGCGATCTGGCGCAGCCTGCAGGTGAATGCTCCCACTCCGCTCGATCAGTACCGGCGCGAGCAGGTAAGAGGCGTGCTGTTTCTGGATTCGCTCCGGCAGCGGATGGGAGATGACGCCTTTCTGAAGCTGATGGACGACTACTTCGCGGCGCACACGACAAAAACCGCAACGGCGGATTCCTTCCTGCAACTGGCGGGCCTCACGCCGGTCGCAGCGCGCCTGGATGCCATCGACCCACCCGATGGTCCCGCATACCTTGTGAACGAGATCTGGCGCCGTTTGCCGTCTGCCGTTATTGTCTACGGAACCTTGCGCGATGCGGGTGCGAACCGCTACGCCGCGGAACAACTCCAGCATAAGTTTCTGAACGGGTACGAGAGCGAGGTACCAATCTACAAGGATTTCGAAGTTTCGGACGATGTGCTCCGTCACCGCAATGTGATCTTTGTCGGCCGGCCCGACGCCAATTCAGCGCTCGCTCTCTGGTCCACCCGACTCGGTCTCGATTATGAGGGGGCGGTATTCAGGATCAATGGAGGCGCGTACGCATCGGAGCGTCAGGCGCTGATTTTCGCTGCGGAGAATCCGCTGGATCGTACCTGCATGGTGCTCGTTGTCGCCGGCAACGACGCTCTGAGCACGGTTAAAGCGCTAGACACCGAATTGACGGCGCATCAATTCGTTGTGTTCCGCGATGGCGACAGTCCGCTGAGAGGTTTCCTCGACCGGACCACGCCCTCCACACTGCGCCCGCGTTCAGGGAATTGAGAGGTAAAGCGCCGGACAGGTTGACTGACCGTCAGGCACGGTGAGCGCTTGTGGTTTTGCGCTAGGCGACCGGATAGTGGACCGTTTGCGAAAAACGGGCTCCGCGCAACCATTGAGGGTCCGATAGCTGAAGGTTATTAGCGCGTCCCTGTGCCTAACTCGCCTCCCAGCATGACCCACGCAGTGGGCTAGGGAACGGTAGCCGGATCGAGGCACCGCTGCCTCAAGCGGCGCGAGCCTCGCTGGCAGAACACCCCTCTCTGAGAGCTCGCAGGTAATCCGTCGCGCGCTGTGCGTGGGCAGCTGCCTTGAAGATGAAGCGCGTATCGCTCTTCAAAATCTCCAGCCAGTTGGCGATGTAAGAGGTGTTCTCTTCGTGCGGTTCCGTCGTCAGTTCCAGATCGGTGCACAGGAACGCCGCGCCGAGCTCGGCGACGAGTTCCTCTTGCGCGTAGGCTTCGTCGCCCCATTGCCTGCGCCCAAAATCCCGGGCAAGACGCGAAGGGTGCTTCGTCCAGTGGGTCATTTCGTGGGCGAGAGTGGAGTGATAGCTTTCGGCATCGCGGAAGGACTCGAACGGCGGCATCTGGATGTAATCGACTTCCTGCGAATAGTAGGCACAATTGCCACCGTGGCGGATGGTGGCCCTGCAGGACCTGCGCAACGCGCGAAGGACTTTCTTGCCAGCAAAAGGAAAAATAATTGACATCAGAACGGTTTCTAATGGGAGGCCGTCCGCCACAGTGGACGCCGTTTCGCGGTCAAGGGCCTTGACGCCGGCCTTTGAGCGCTCGGCTGATTGTTCGGCTATTCGGTGAATGTCTATCGCAAGCCGTCCCCTTCGATTCTGCGCTGCCGGTTGGCTTGCTCACGATAGATTCTAAAGTGGCTGCAGACGGTGATCCTCTCGACAATTACGGGGCCTCAGTCACGACAGTAACTACGATTATAACAGTAATAACTAAAGTGTATATTGACACAGGCACTTATAGGAGTTACAAAGCAACGTCGAATACAAAACATATTTAGCACCCTATTTCTTTTTGCCTGGTTTCAGTTTTCCCGTTTCCCCGTCAGCGTTGAGTGCACGTGTGCGGCGTTGCGCAAGGGGCGCATCATGGGCGATGCGTCTGAGTGAGCCACGCCGTCACCGGTTCCTGCCGCAAGCGGTCTCGCCTGTCGCAGCGGCCTGCTCATCGGCAGAGCAGGGAGGGTACTGTCTTGCTGGAGAAAACGACTTTTGCTCTTATGCTGACCGTCGTGATCGCTTCTCCCCTCTCCGTAAGGGCAATCCGGCCGTCGAAGAATCCAATGCTCAAAGCACAAGTTCGGTTCCTGGCGACCAGCACCAGCATTCATGCAGGTATCGGCCGGAGGCAGGATGTCTATCTGGTCGAAATCGAGTTGCCGGGGTTCCGAGGCCAGTCAGCTCTCGCACGTCTGATTGATGACTATCCGCCATACCGTGTTGCGATTCCCCGTGAGCAGCTGACGTCTGAGCTTCCAGTCAATGCTCGTGTGCGGCGAGATCGCACCTGCGACTTAAGTTTTGCACTGATCCCGTTGCGCACTCCTCCAGGAGACCCGATGGCGATTCTCCCGGAACCTCTCGGATTCGAACCTACCTTGCCACGACCCGTTGCGCCTGACGAACTTCTGCCATGCTATCGAACCGTGCGGCGATGAACCGACGGAGAAAGAAGCTGACAATGAGCCTCCCCCGCATCTCCAACAGATCACTCTTCATCGCGGTATTCGATTGCGCCGTTGCAGTCGTGGCGTTAGCGGCAGTTGGTCCCATGATGGGTCAGACGGCGCCGGCCGCTGGCGCCGTGGACGGCAGCGTGCAGCCGCCGATCGCGGGTGGGCACGATTACGTCCACTTGCTGTCGGAGACCGTCAATCCTGCAACGGGCAGTCTCAGTGTACGGATTCAACTGCCGGTGCCGAAAGGCAGAGGCATCACCGCGCCGGCGGTCGTCGCTTACAACTCCGGAGAGGTGTCCTCGCTCATCGAGCCGACTGGCACGCTTCAATGGGCTACCTGGAATCAAAACCCCAACGGACAGGCGAATGGGTGGGGCTCGCCTTCCAGTATTCCACTGACAGCAACCGCCAGTGAATGGAACTTTACTTCTCCAGAGCCCCCGCAAGGGTGGTCTGAAATAGAGAACTGCAATTATGCGAGCGGCTTCTCGTTCACTGATATGAACGGCACTTCGCATACTCTGGGTATCGGGGCTGTGACCCTTGCCACCAACAACGGCAACGGCGGTCAGTGCAACACCTCGATCGCGAACACGGGCGAATCGGATGGACAGGTCGAGGGGTGGCTGGGGTCCAATGCTCAGACTCAGCTCGCGAATGGAAATCAGATCGGAATCAACCTGATCGACCTGAATGGGAATACCTACTCGGGTACAACGCCTGGCATGGGTCAAAACGGCGCCCTCTTCATGACCATGGAGGATCGGAATGGCAACATCGTTTCTCCTGCAACGTCGACCACAGGAACGGACACGGCCGGCCGTTCGATGGCTCTGCAGATCCCCGCGGTAGCAGGAACATACACGGTATATGGCCTGCAGTACATCGTGGCGACTGAGCAGATTTCTCTGAACTACACTCCGCAGGAGGCGCTCACCGTTGAGACCGGGGCCAGCAACTGCAGCGTCACCGGCATCTTCCCAGCGAACAGCGCCACTATCACCGTGATTTCCTCGATTACCCTTCCAAACGGAGAAGTGTATCACTTCGATTACGATCCCACGTACGGAGTGATCAACGAGATCGATTTTCCCGATGGTGGGAAGGTGACTTACACGTGGGGTCTGAGCAGTTCCTATGAGGACGTTGCTGCCTTCCCAGCCGTACAGTCCAGCACAGGCATGCCGATGAGCAATGCCTGCACCGTGCAGTACCAGGTTCCAGTGGTGACCAGTCGAACGGTCTACTTCAACGGTTCATCGCCGGCCCAGTATCAGACCTATTCCTACACAACGACCTGGAACCAGACAGTTTGGACGTCGAAAACCACAAGTGTTTCGACGACAGATCAGGTCACGGGTAACAGCTTTCTGACCAGCTATCAGTATTCGCCCACGGCCAATGACGTAGGATCTCCCTTCAACTCGGCAAGCTTTCCCACGGTGCCGATGGAAGCGACCGTCCAGCACTATGACTGGAGCAATAATTCAACGCCTCTCGATACCGAGACAGAGGCCTGGTACAACCAGTTTCAGAAGGCCTGTGAGGTTCACACGCTCAACAATGGGCAATCCTACGCCCACTTTTATACGTGGCAATATGGCTTCATCTCGGATGATAAGGAGTACGACTTCCAGTCGGGCAGTGGTTTGGCAAACTACTGTACCCCGACAGGCTTTTCCACGCCCCCTGGCACTCCAACCCGCGAGACAGTTACGACCTTTCAGCAGTTCACAAGTCCCGTTCCGCCAAACCTTACATTCGCGAAGCCGCAGACGGTCAGCGTGTATGGCAACAACGGGACGAAAATTGCAGAGACCGACTACGCCTACGACCAGTCTGCTGTGCAAGCGGTTTCGTCGGTGACGAGCCACGACGAAACTTACTTTCCCTCGTCCGTATCCGCTGGGCGAGGGAATCTCACGACGTTGACAAAGAAATGTCTTGGTAATGGGTGCTCCGGGGATTCCGTCACCGCCTATCAATACGACGAAACCGGCCAGATCGTTTCGATGACGGATTCCTGCGGTAACGGCTCGTGTCCGGACATGTCGGGTTCCGGGCATACGACCACCTACTCCTGGCTTGACGACTACACTGTCGGCGCACCGCCTTCTGGAAAGCAGTCGGATACTTATTTGACGCAGATCACATATCCGCCCACGAAAACCGCGCACACCGAATCATTTGCCTGGAGCTATCAGCAGGGCGAATTGACGTCGTCGACGGACGAGAATAGCCAGACGACCACTTACCAGTACAACGATTCGATGGACCGTCTGACCGAGACCCAGGGACCGCCCGATCCCAACAACGGCAGCCAGCGACCGACGACGACCATCAGTTATGACGATTCGGCGCCGAACCCCTCTGTCACGACGTCAGAGTTGCTGAGCACATCCGGGACCTGGAAAACCAGCGTGGTTGTGATGGACGGGATGGGTCACACCGTTCAGACTCAGCTGACCTCAGACCAGCAGGGAACGGACTATGTGGACACGGCCTACGATGGCGAAGGTCGAGTTCGAACTAAATCGAATCCCCATCGATCGGGATCATCCCCGAGCGACGGAACGACAACCCTCTACTACGACGCACTGGGCAGGACCGTGGCGGCCGTCCACCCGGACGGCACGCATGCGCTCACTTGCTACAACGACGTGGCGTCGGTGATGCCGTCCGGAGTGTCCGATCTCTGCAATGGGCATTTGGGCAGCGTGACTGCAGGCGCATGGATCGATTCAACGGATGAGCGCGGCAATACGTGGCAGCGCACCAGCGACGCCTTCGGCAACCTCACGGAAGTCATGGAGCCAAACGGATCGACCCAAACGCCCTCCATGGAGACCGATTACAGCTACGACGGTCTCAACGATTTGCTTTCCGTAATCCAGAAGGGTGACGGCAGTGGCAATCGGGACCGGGCCTTTGCCTACGACAGTCTCGGCCATCTGATGGCGGCCCTGAATCCGGAGAACTCCGGGTCGATCAATTCGCCGAGCCCTGGCTACAGCGCCCCGGCCGCCCTGAGTTGCTCCGGGGTGAGCGGCGGTCCCTGGACAACCTGCTATACCTACGATCTCAACGGCAACCTGGCATCGAAGGAAGACAACCGCCAGATCACGATCAGCTACAGCTACGACAACCTGAACCGCCTTACGTGGAAACACTACAGCGACGGTGTGACGCCGGCCAACGGATTTGGCTACGACGGCTACAACGAGAATGGCAACGCCCTTTCCGGGCTGACGAACGTCAACGGTCGAATGTCGAGCTCCTCCAATGAAGTGAATGCCGCGTCGATTTATTCCTACGATGTTATGGGGCGCCCGGTGCTGAAGTCGCAGTGCCTCCCCGGAGACTGTTCCTGGGACACCAATGTGCAGGCGGGCTACGATCTTGCGGGCGATGTGACCAGCCTGAGCAACGGCTCACCGCAGCAACCGATTACCGTCACCTACGGCTACGACAGCGCCGAGCGCCTGCAGACACTGAGCAGCAGCTGGACCCCGGATTGCGATCACCCCGCCACATTGTTCTCCGCCGGAGCCTATGGCCCGGTGGGGCTGACCAGCGCCACGCTGGCTCTTGCCAACAGCGGCTGCTCGACGGACAGTTCAAACCAGATTGCGCAAACGCGCGGCTACGACGATCGCACCAGAATCGTCAGCGAGAGTTACAGCGCCTCCGCCATCCAGACTACCGCCCCCACGGGTACGATCTCCCTGTCTGGATCGGAACAGTCGAAGCTTGTCGGGCAGGCGGCCGGAACGGGATGGGTCTCCGTCAGTGGCTCCGAACAGAGCACGACGATCTATGTGTCGTGTGGCCCCCATGGACAAACGTGTCCGCAGACGATTTACGATTCCGGAACCGTCACTGCCACGATTAACGGCACCCCATACACCACGGGCTACGGGCAGAATTTCACCACATCGACGGTTGCAACGAATCTCGCAGCCGTGATCAACAATGGGTCTCTCGTCACCGCAACGGCGAACGGTTCGACCATCTCACTGACCGCACGGACGACCGGATCCTCGACCAACTATTCCCTCTCCGTCTCGAGTGCCACAAGCAATCCGCAGTACTTCAGCTCTCCCTCGTTCACGCTGGGCGAATCCGGATCGTCGCTCACGGGCGGTTCGAACGGTAGCACCTCGTACGACACGGGCACGATCACAGCTTCCGTGAACGGTGTGTATGCTTCCGCGAACTGGGGTCAGGGCAGCACGCCGAATACGATTGCGAGCGCGCTCGCCTCTGCCATCCAGAACGCAGCGGGTTCTTTCCTCAGTGCCTCCTCGAACGGGGGCGTAGTGACCCTGACCAGCACGAGTTCGGGATACTGGCCGATCTCGGTATCCGTCAACGATACGAACCCGAACTTCTCCTCGGCTTCGTTTTCGGCGACTTCGTCGGGCATGAATCCGGCGGGCTACACAGCCGAGACCGCTTAC
>DATJSB010000199.1:0-27599 GCA_035504315.1 Occallatibacter sp. | reverse complement strand
CTTTCAGCAGGCGATTTGACGCGCGCGCCGGCTGCGGAACGAAGGTCGTCTTGGTATTGCTGCGAAGGATGCGGGAATGCAGGCGAAGACTGGGCGCGAGCGTAAGAGAACGGCAGCACTGCCACCGCGAGCAGAAGCATTCTGCCGATGCGAGATGGAGCATTCAACGGAAAGTCGATCATGGATTTGTGAGCCCTCTTCAGAAAGGAGATGACGGAGCGCATAGAACGGAGCCGCGGAGGAAAAGCGTCTATAAGACTTTATCTGATTGGTGTTGTGAAGGGCTATGGGTGCGGCAGCTCGACCGCATGAAAATGAGGTCGCAAGAGACATTTCACCGGATGGCCCAGCTTTGGTTAGTGGATCAGCCAATTTGGAAAGGTCTTTTCCACAACGGCGAGGAGGACTTGCGCTAAGACGATGACGGCGATCATCCACAAAACGAAACGAACAACTTCCCATACAAAAAAGTAGTGAAGTTTGACCTTGAAAAAGAACTTCAGTTTCTTGAGGGTTCGTGGCAGATGAATGGCACGGGCTCGGTCGAGTCTTGAGCTGGCGCGAGCACCGTCAACGTTCAGCGAAATCGATTCGAGTGCGGCAGATGCGACGTTCGGAAATCGCAGGATCCCGCGGACCAGGTGATCGGTATCAATCTCAGCGTCCCAATCGGCATCCGCTTCCAACGCAGTGTATGCCAACACCTTCTTCGCATCGTCATCGAGTCCGACGTCGTGTTTTTGAAGATAGGGTGTTTCGGTGGTTGGATGATGTGGGATCCCCGTTAGTGCGCGCAGCGCGACCGCATGTTCTTTGAGGGAATAAATGCGAGCGGACGTCCTATCTGACTCCCAATCGAGCCCGGCCAGAAGATGGGCAGGAGTGATAAACTCCGCTCGCTGATGAATGGCCTCGACGCGCGCAAAGAATATCGCACGGCGCGCCTCGTGCGTGTATCGCCAGAAGACACGCGCTCTTGCCAATGCCCTTATTGCCTCGCGGTTACGGTGCCCGTGATTTCCGTTGCCGGCGGCGGCACGGTTGCCAGCACCTCGGTCTCAGCAGGCGCCGCAGTCGGCAGCGGGCCTTCGAGCGCCAGCGCCAATACCTCGTCCATCGTGTCCACAAAGTGCAGCTTCATCGCGTTCTTGATGTTGTCGGGCAGCTCTGACACATCCTTCTCGTTACCCTTGGGCAGAATGGCCTCAAAGATGCCGGCGCGCAAAGCGGCCAGCAGCTTTTCTTTCAGGCCGCCGATGGGCAACACCTTGCCGCGCAGCGTGATCTCGCCGGTCATGGCGATGTCGCGCCGAACGGGTATTTTGGCCAGCGCGCTGGCGAGCGCCGTAGCCATGGTGATGCCCGCCGATGGACCGTCCTTGGGTATCGCGCCCTCGGGCACGTGCAGATGGAGATCGACGTTGCGGTAGAACTCGCGGCTGAGGCCGAGCGCCTGCGCGCGCCCGCGAATGTAGCTGAGCGCGGCCTGCGCCGACTCCTGCATTACGTCGCCAAGCTGGCCGGTGATGGTGAGCTTGCCCTTGCCGTCGAGCACCTGCACTTCGGTTGACAGAATGCTGCCGCCCACCTCGGTCCAGGCCAGGCCGGTGACCAGGCCCACTTCGCTCTTCTCGTGCACCTCGCTGTCGCGGAACCTGGGAACGCCCAGGTACTCGTTCACGTTGGCTGCGGAGACCTCTTCCTTGTGCTTGTTACCGCCTTTGACCACCTTGCGCGCCACCTTGCGGCACACGTTGCCGATCTCGCGTTCCAGGTTGCGCACGCCCGCTTCGCGCGTGTAGTAGCGGATGATTTCGAGAATGGCGTCGTCTTTGAATGAGATGTTCTTGTCGCTCAGGCCGGTCTGCTCGCGTTGCTTCTTGATGAGGTACTGTTTGGCGATTTCCAGCTTCTCCTGCTCGGTGTAGCCCTGCAGGCGGAGAATCTCCATGCGGTCCTGCAGCGCCGGCGGAATGGTGTGCAGCACGTTGGCCGTGGCAACGAACAAAACTTGCGAAAGGTCGTAATCGACGTCGAGGTAGTGATCCTGGAAGGTCGTGTTCTGCTCGGGGTCGAGCACCTCAAGCAGCGCCGACGCGGGGTCGCCGCGGAAATCGGACGAGATCTTATCGACCTCGTCGAGCAGGAAGACGGGGTTCTTGGTGCCGGCGCGCTTCATGTGCTGGATGATCTGACCGGGCATGGCGCCAATGTACGTCCGCCTGTGCCCGCGAATCTCAGCCTCGTCCCTCACGCCGCCCAGCGAGAGGCGCACAAATTTGCGCCCGGTCGATTTTGCAATCGACATTCCCAGCGAGGTTTTGCCCACCCCCGGAGGTCCGACAAAGCAAAGAATCGAGCCCTTGGGGTTCTTGACGAGTTGGCGCACGGCGAGGAATTCGAGGATGCGCTCCTTGATTTTTTCCAGGCCGTAGTGGTCGGTGTTCAGCACCTTCTCGGCGTAATCGATGGAGCGCGTCTCTTTGGATTTTTTCTTCCAAGGTACGGCCAGCAGCCAGTCGATGTAGTTGCGGCTCACCGTGGACTCGGCGCTCATGGGCGGCATGGCCTCAAGTTTTTTCAGCTCCTGGATGGCCTTTTCGAGCACTTCCTTGGACATGCCGGCGGCTTCAATCTTTTTGCGCAGCTCGTCGAACTCGCTCTTTTCGCCGCGGCCCAGCTCCTTTTGGATGGCCTTGATCTTCTCGTTGAGGTAGTACTCTTTTTGCGCCCGCTCCATTTGCCGCTTCACGCGACTCTGGATGTTGCGGTCGAGATCGAGCTTTTCAATCTCTATATCCAAAACGTCGGCAATGCGGGCCAGGCGCGCGGCGGGATCGAAGATAGCCAGCAGCTCCTGCTTTTCTTCAATGCCGATCTGCAGATTCTGAGCGATGGTGTCAGAGAGCTTGGCGGCCTCATCCATGCGAACCGTCGCGATGATGGTCTCGTAGTTGAGCGACTGCTGCAGCTTGACGTATTGCTCAAAAAGGCCGGTGACGCGTTGCATGATCTGCTCCACTGCGGGCGTCATTTCAAAATTGGATTTGCCGGTGCGCACGGTGGCGACAAAGAAACCGTCGCGGTCGTTGACTTCAACGCTCTTGGCGCGCTCCACGCCTTCGACCAGTACCTTGATGTTTCCGTCGGGCATTTTGACGCTCTGCACGATATTGCAGATGGTGCCGACCTGGTAAATGTCTTTGGCCTTGGGTTCGTCGATGGACGCATCGTGCTGGGTCGCTAGAAATATTTTACGGTCGCCGGTGAGAGCCTCTTCGAGGGCGCGCACGCTCGACTCTCGCCCCACCACAAACGGAGTCATCATGTAGGGAAAGATGACCATATCGCGGATGGGCATCATGGGCAGCTTGCGCAGCTCGGATTTTTCTCGGGGAGTCGTCATAGGGCACCTTAACCTTAGACGCCGTCCGCTCGCTGGCGACTCACGAGCTTTGCGGGGTCATAGGTGGATTGTACAGCGGATGAGGCCCAGGCACATTGTTGAAGATGCAGATTCCGGAATTCGATTTCGCACCGCTTCAGTCTTTTTGGCGGGATAATGAACCATCCGCGCAACTGAGGTGAGGCATGGACTTAGACCGCAGCATCCCTTCCGCCGGGGCGCTGAATCAATCAGGTTTGGGCGGGTCCAAAATCTTTCTAATCATTGCGTTTCTGGTCTCCCTTGACGCGCTGTACGCCATCCTTCAAGAGATTTCGCGCTTCGGCTTTCATCCCGGTTCGATCGTCTTCATCGTGGTTACGCGCGGAGTTGCGGTGGTGCTGCTTCTGGCCATCAGTCCCGCCCCCGGCCTCATGGGCCCGATTGAGCGGGTCGAAGTCACTTCGCCCGAATTCACCGACCGCGTTCGCAGGCACTACGGCGCGCAGGCGGCGCAGCTTAAGATTTTCGGCTTTGAGCCGCTGTTCTACTTCGGCGAGGCCTTTTCCATCGTCCGCGTGCTTCTGGTGGCTCCCGGCGTGATGCTTTACAAGATGTGGAACGAGGGGATTCCGATCATGCGTTACCGCGGCAACAAGGTTCTGATTGCCAACCCTGTCTTTGGCGCCGAAGACCAGAGAGCGTATGCGCGCACCACCCGGCAAGGTGTCAGTTTTCACAGCGCATTTCGCGATGGCACGATCCTTGTAACGCGCAATTACGGGGTCAGCACCAGCCATCCTCAAAGAGTCGTGGTTCACGCGCTGAACGCCAATGCCGGCGAACTGTGGAGCGCGCATTTGAAGGGCATCGAGTCCATCGAAACCGATGCGAATCCCGTGGCCTGCCAGAACAGCTTCGAGTTCTATGCGGACCTGGTGAACAAGGAAGCGAATGTCGAAGGGTAGATGTGTTTTGGCGGGAAGATTGTGAACAGGATTGAGCTAACGAAATGCGCAGCTTCGAATTCCGGCTACTCAAGCCGTTTCCGATGCATACTGGTCTGATCCCCAGAAAGGTCCGTCATGAGCGGTGAAGGAAATCCTCGTACTTCCACGGCCAAATCGACCGGCAAGAATTCTTTATCGGGCGCCTTACCGGTGCTTGCGCTTATCTACGTCCTTGGTTCGTTCATGATCAGGCATTACCAATCGATGCCTGTTTACCTCCGCTTCATCTTTGTTGTGATCATTGCGTTGGGAGCGGGGTGGGTGCTTCTGCTGGGTCTGTTTGCAATCGGTTTGCGCAAAATATACGGCACAGTCGCACACGTCCAAATCCAGTCGCCGGCTTTCACTCGGATCATGCAAAAGCGATTCAACCCTGAAATCCGCCAGCTTGAAACGCTGGGGTTTCAAACGGCGTTTTATTTCGGCGAATCCGTCTCAGCGTTTCGTCTTTTTCTTTTTCTCCCGGCTGTTGTGTACATCAAAATGTGGATCAAAGGTGAGCCTTTGGCCCTTTACGGAGGCTTCAGAATTGTCAACGGGAATCCCGTTTTGGTGGCCAAAGACCGATCGGCATACGTACACCCGAGTGGGCTTGGAGTCACTTTCCACACCGGTTTTCGCGATGGCACGATCCTGATGACGCGCAGCTACGAGTCCGGCGGCCAGTACGCCCAGAAGGTGATCATGCGCTGCCTGAAAGCGCCGCTCGCGGAGATGTGGGCCGCGCACCAAAGGGAGATTGAATCGATTGCGACAGGGCTCAATCCCGTTGACCGCCAGAGCAGCTTCGAGTTCTACTCGGCGATGGATCGCAAGGCGACGCCGACGGATATTTGAACGGGCAGTGCCAGTCGGGCCGGCAACAGTTGACCTGTTGCGCGCTACTGCGGCGCCGCACTGGTGTTGACTGCATACAGCGAGTGGTGGCTGAGGATATAGAGCGTGCGGCGATCAGCGCCGCCGAAGACCAGATCGATGGGCCGCTCAGGCACGTCGATTTTGCCCAACAGCTTTGCGTCTCCGGAATAGACCAGCACCTGGCCGGCAGCGATGTACACGCGGCCGTCGGGGCCGGCGGCAACACTTTCTCCGCCAGCTTCAGTGAACAGCATGAGGTTGTCGATGGAGCCCGAAGGCCCGACGGTTCCTTTGAAGGTCTGCAGCGCATTCTCAGCCGTGACGTAAAAGGTGTCGCCGGACTTGGCGGCGGCCAGGCCAAAGCTGCGCAGCAGGTCGGCCATTTTTGTTCCCCACTCCATGCGGCCGGCCACGAAATCTTCGCCTGCGGCAATGTACGCGCTGCCGTCGGGAGACACGTACTGCTCAGGACGCGCACTCGAGAAATCGTGCATATCGAAAACGCTGGTGGGCAGATAGATATCCGCGCTGCTGCGTGCGATTGCCGGCTGGGGCTCGATGAGGTTGATTTGCGACTCAGGCACGCCAGGTGCGAATGAATACGCCTGACCCTTGCCACTGCGCGAAATCACCAGCAGATTACCGCTTTTGTCGAAGGCCAGGTTCTCAGGTTCAAGCGCGTTGCTGCTGACTAAAACAGCCTCGTTGTTCGCTGCGTTCCATTTGTAGATTCGCTGCCAGTGCGTGTCGACAAAATAGAGCGTGCCCGATGGGTCGACTGCAGCGCCGGAGATGGAGTAGAAGCCATCTGCAAGCCTCTTGACAGCAGCCGCGGGCGCCAACTGAGCGGGCTCGGCGGACGAAGTTGCTGTCGGAGTGCCCGGCACGTCGAGCGAGGCAAACTCACGGGCGCGCACTTCGGCGTGGCCGGTGGCGTCGAAGACCGAGTTATCGAACGAGACCTTGCTGTTGCTGTCGACATGCAGGTTGCGGAAACGGATTCCCTTCGACTCGGAGACGCGCACCGCGTAGGGGAACGGCTCGTACATGCTGATCACGCGATAGCCGTGGTAGTTGGCGACGGTAATGTTGTGCGAGCGGGCAATCTCCAGCGGCAGGGCGCTGCCGCTCTCGCCACGCTCTTCTTCGGTTTGCAGCGCGTCGAGCTCCCAGTTTTCGACTCCGTCAAGGCGAATCTCATTACGCACGTGGTGCTCGCACGAGAGTTCGTAGACGAAGCCGGGCGTGGAGGTGTTGGAGATGAGCAGCCCTGCCTGCGCAAAGGTGCTGGGAGTCCAGATGTCGGCAAAGGTGCCGCCGCCATTGGCGATCCACAGGCTGGGGTACTGCGCGTCCCAGCGGTAACGGGGATTGGGGTCTGCCGAGTGATTGCTGTTGTAGGGATTCATGCGCGTTCCGTCGGCGGCGTTGGTGCCGTGGCCGCCCAGAAAGCGCACGTCATCCATCAGCGAGTCGGCGCCGGCCATCCACAGCGCGCCCACCGCGCGGTCGTTGATGCCGCCGGTAAACAGGCCGATGCCGGTGACGATGTTGTGGCCGCCCTGGGGCGTTTCAAGCAGCGGTACAGGAGCGCCGACGCCCGCAAAGCCCGGACTCTCATCCCTGAGATCGAATTGCGTCATGCTGGGGTGCAGGCCAATGAGCACGGTGTCGGGGCCTAGGTGAATGGTGCCGGTGACGAGGTAGCGGCCCATGGGGACGTAGAGCACCGGATGCTCGTCGATGGCCTTCTGGATGGCGGCAGTATCGTCGGTAACGCCGTCGCCCTTGACGCCGAGCGAGAGCAGGTTGACCCACTCGGAGGCCGGCGGCAGGGCGCGAATGGCATTTGGCGGCGGCGCAGGGAGCTGACTTACCGCATGCGCGTCAAAGGTTGTCTCGATACGGCCCCAGTCAGCGGCGCTTTTGAGCGTTAGCCCGTGCGAAAACGACTTGACCACGTAGCTTTCACCGGGCGCCGCGAAGGTGCGGCCACTTTCGCGAAGCTGCGCAAACAGCTTTACGCCGCGGCAGGCGATGTCTTCAAGATTGATCTGGGTGCGCGGGTTGTTTTCGTTGCCGAACTCGATTGCCGGGCCGGAGATCTGCTCGAAGCGCGAGCGCGCGACCCAGAGCTCTTCGGAATATCCCGGATCGATTGAGATGGCCTGGGGCACGTTGCGAAAGCTGTCGTTGATGAGGGTGAGACCTGCCTCGTGCTCCGCGATGGCGGCCTTCGATTGGCCTTCAAAGCTGGAATCGAGAAGCGTGAACTGCCAGCCCGGCGACGGGCGCACGGTCACGATGCCGTACTGGCCGCCGTGAAAGTGAAGGTCCTCGGCCTCGTTGCCAATGTCTTTGAGCGCGGCCAGTCCGGAACCGATAAAGAAATCCATGTGGGCGAGATAGCAGTGCTGCGCAACGTGGAAGCGGATTGCCACCGCGCCGGGATTGCCCTGACCGATCTCAAAGTCCACATTGCTCATTGCGGAGTAGAAGGTGCCGGGATTAGCGTCGGGCACGTTGGCATTGGGAGGCACGGTGCCCTCAATGGGCTGGGCGGGGCGGCCGGTTTGAAAATCGATTCTGGGCGCGGGCCGCATGTGGCCGCCGGCGAAGAGAAACATGTATCCGAGCTGCTGATAGCCGGGCGTGTTGTCGGCGAGCACAAAAACGGGCCGCGAGGCGCCATAGCCAATCACTCTGACCGAGGGCCACACGTAAATGGTGTGCGTAATTCTGTAGCGGCCCGAGGGGATGAAGAGGATGCCTTCTCCATGCGCCGCAGCGCGGTCAATCGCCGCCTGAATTGCATCGCTGTCGTCGGCCTTGCCGTCGGCGTGTACCGGAAAGCTCTCCGGCGTAAGGTAAACGGCCTTGGGATCGTCGAGGCGTTGCGGATAGTAGGACGCAGCCCACAAGGGCAGCCCGACACAGCAAAGAATCAGTGCGAGTGACGCGGTCTTTTTCATGGCTTCCTCTTCATTCGCCGCGACGGCGCAAAGCGAAAGCCGGCCAGAGATCCGGTTCAGCGCGGGCTTGAGCGCCGTCGCGCGGCACTCAACATTCAGCCAGACGGGAGGGCAGGGCGTCAAGAAAAAACTCAATAAACAAACGGTTGTCTATGTCATCTATGCCATGGAACGCTGCGGCCGAAGCCAAGGGCGCGGACCGTGGCGTTCTGCCTGTCGGCATCGGCCCGGAGGCTTCAGCGATAATGAATCAGCTTGTATTGATGGAGAGACGACCATGACAGAACCTGCAATTGCGCAAAAGGGACCGTATCCCGTTGATGTCGAAGCCGGAAAGACCTACTTGTGGTGCGCCTGCGGCCACAGCTCAACCCAGCCCTTCTGCGACGGCAGTCATGCCGGAACGGGATTTACGCCCATCAAGTTTGAGGCGAAGGATTCAGAGACGGTGTGGCTGTGCGGCTGCAAAAGGAGCGGCGACAAGCCGTTCTGCGACGGGACGCACGAAGGGCTGTAGAGTCGCGGTTCAACCTGTCAACCGCAAAGGCCCACCAGCATTTCTCGACTCCACACAAACGGCGCGAAGGGCATATCCCCACGCCCCCATATCCGATACCCCCGCCCCCTGCCAAAAGTCTCAAAATCTATTGTTTTCATTGCGATAGAGGGTAGACTTGGCGGCCAAGTCTATTGTTTTCAGGCGGTTAGGATCTGGTGGTCTGCCGAACTTCGGCCCGAAGAACCGCTGTCTGCATTCAGAATAGAACGGGCGGGGGAATTAAACGGTAAAAGGAGAGGCAATTTAAGTCATTTTGAATGAGGGCGATAGAGGAGGAATGCGGCAGCCTGGGGGTTGACCGCGAGAGTACATTTAGCGCGGCACAGGAGAAGTGCGGGTTAGCCCCTCAGTCCTTGCTTGCTCGTCTATAATGGCAGAGTCGCAACGTGCGAGAATCGCGCATCGCAGGCTGCGTTTTGGGCTTTCCCAAAATCGCCCTTAACCTGCAGGCGCCAAGAGAGTTGAAGGTTGAAGTCCCGCCTATGATTCGTTTTCTTCAAGCAGACAATCGCGTCGTCAAGGCCCTTTTCGTCGTCATCATCGGCGTGGCCTCGGTTTCAATGGTGGTTTACCTTATCCCCGGTCTCATGAGCGGAGGTTCCACGGGGTCCGACACCTACGCGGTGGTCTATCCGCACTGGTACAGCCGGTTTCTTGGATCCGGCGACGAGATCAGCGAGCAGAAGGTCCAGGACATGACGCGCCGCCAGGTCATGCAGCGCAATCCCCAGTACGCCGATAACCCGATGATCCTGAAGTTCTTTGAGGCCCAGGTTGCCCAGCAGATGATCCAGCAGCAGGTGCTTTTGCAGGAGGCACGACACCTGGGCATCACTGCCACCGATGCCGACGTTCTGCACTTTCTGCAGTACGGGCCCTACAAACAGGTGTTCTTTCCCGGTGGAAAGTTCATCGGTGAGACCGCCTACTCGCAGATCATCAATGACCGGGCCAATACTTCAGTTGCCCAATTCGAGCAGGACCTCAAAGAAAGCATCATGATCCAGCGGCTACAGGCGATGGTCACGGCCAACGTCACGGTCAGCGACAAAGACGTGCGCGAGGAGTATCGCAAGCAGAACCTGAAGATCAAGTTCGACTACGCAGTCGTCTCCAGCACCGATCTCGAGAAGACTATCAACCCCTCCGACAGTGAGCTTGAAGCTTTCTTCAAGAAGAACGCTGCGCGTTACGCAACTGCGGTTCCCGAGTCGCGCAAGATCACCTACTTTGCCTTTACTCCCGGCGACGTGCCGGGGGGCCTTCCGCAGCCCACCAATCAGCAGATCGAGGCCTACTACAACCAGCATCAGTCTGAATTCCAGGTGCCCAAGCAGGCCCGTTCGCGCCACATTCTCATCAAAGTGGCTCCCGGCGCCGACGCCAAAACCGACGCAGCGGCCAAGGCCAAGGCCGAAGACGTGCTCAAGCAATTGCAGGCCGGCGGCGACTGGAAGGCGCTGGCCAAAAAGTACTCTGACGACCCCGGCAGCAAGGACTCGGGCGGCGAACTGGGTTTTGCCAAGCCCGGCACCATGGTGCCCGAGTTCGACAACGCCATCTTCAACCAGAAGATTGGCGACATCAAGATTGTGAAGAGCCAATTCGGCTACCACGTTGTGCAGGTTGAAGAGCGGCAGGACGCACATGCGCAGGCGCTCAACGAGGTGCTGCCGCAGATTCAGGCCACGCTCTTCCGCCAGGCATCGGAGCAGGCGCAGGAGAACTACGCGCGCACGCTTACCTCTGAAGCCGACAGGAACGGGCTCGAGAAGACGGCCGCAGCTCACCACCTGCAGGTTGTCACCAGCCCGCCTGTTCCGCGCACCGGCGTGATTTCAGCGCTGGCCTCGAGCGCGCAGCTCCTGTCCAAGGCATTTGACGCCAAGGTTGGCGATCCGCCCCAGTACGCCCCTACCGGCGAAGGCTACGCCATCTTCCAGGTGACCGGCATCGTGGCCGCCCATGCGCCCGACTTTGCCGACTGGAAGTCGCACGTGCTCGACGACTACCGCCATGAGCAGTTGCCCGCGCTCCTGAACAAGAAGACCCAGGAGCTGGCCGACAAGGCCAAACAGTATAACGACCTGAACAAAGCGGCCAAGGAAGTGGGGGCGACGGTAAAGACCAGCGACCCGGTGAATGAGACCGGGCAGGTGCCCGACATAGGCGATGTGGGCCAGGTTGCGCCGCAGCTCTTTGACCTGAGCGTGGGCGCAATCAGCGGACCCATCGATGCCGACCGCAACGGAATCGTGGCCAAAATCGTCGACCGGCAGCAACCCACCCCCGACGAAATCCAGAAGAATTTTGATGCAACCCGCGAACAGATTCTCGGCCAGCGGCAGAGCCAGGCATTCGAGGTCTTTATGGGCTCGTTGATGGACCAGTACAAGAGAAACAACCTGATCCGTGTTAACGCAAAGAATGCCGAACAGAGCCAGCCTGGAATGTAGGTCGAGCTTCCATCTCGTGGCGGGCTCTTAGCCAGTAGCCAATAGCCAGTAGTTCATGCAAAAGCCTCCCACCCGGGAGGCTTTTGCATCCCTGTTCTCTGTTCTCTGTTCTCTGTTCTCTGTTCTCTGATCCCTTACACTACCCCGTGAGAAAATAACTCCTCCGGAGGACTCCTGTGGCCTTGAGAACTCTCATGCGGAGCCGGCAGCCTGGTGCGCTCCTGGTGGTTTTCGCGTCTCTGTCTTACGCGCTGGCGCAAACCCCCGCCGGCAGCTTCACGCTGCAACAAGTGATGAGCGCGCCATTTACAAGCGACCTGATAGCAGCGCCCGCCAAGAACCGCGTGGCCTGGGTTGCCGATAGCGAGGGCCGGCACAACTTATGGGTGGCCGAGCCCGGCGCGCAGGGATGGACGTCGCGGCAATTGACCCACTACACCATGGACGACGGACTGGGCGTGAACACGCCGCAATGGACCGCGGATGCAGAGGCAATTGTCTACGAGCTTGGCGGCAGCAGCGATGATGAGGCCAAGCCGGCGCCGAATCCTGCCTGGCTGGTGAAGGGCGTGACGCAGCAAATCTGGGTGGTGCCGCTGGCCGGGGGTGAGCCCCGGCTGATCGGCGAAGGACATCGGCCCGCGGTTTCTCCCGACGGCAAAACCGTGGCCTTTGTGCGCGACCGTGAGATATGGACGGCGCGCCTGGATGCCGCCCCAATCGACGCGCCCGGCGCCAAGCCCGAGCAGCTGCTTGTTACCCGGGGAGACGCATCGGAGCTCACGTGGTCGCCCGACGGCAAAAAGCTCGCCTTCAAGTCGGACCGCGACGACCACTCGTTTATCGCCGTCTTCGACTTTGACAGGCAGGCGGTGATGTATCTCGATCCTTCCACCGATGAGGATCAAAACCCGAACTGGTCGCCCGATTCGAAAATGGTTGCATTTGTTCGCGTGCCCACGCAGACCGACTATTTTGACGCTTTCCCGCAGCGTACTGGAGAGCCTTGGTCGATCCACGTGGCCGATGCTGTAACCGGCGAGGGCCGCGCGATGTGGCGTGCGGACCAGGGCCCGGGCAGCGTCTTTCATTCCACTGAGTCGGATGTGCAGCTGTTATGGGTCGCCGGCAACCGCATCGTCTTTCCGTGGGAGAAGGATGGCTGGCTGCACCTGTACGCCATTGGCGAAGCTGGCGGCACTCCGGTGCTGCTCACGCCGGGCGAGTTTGAGGTTGACCACACCGCTGTCGCTCCCAAGGGCGACGCTATCGTCTTCGACTCAAACCAGGACGACATCGATCGCCGCCACGTCTGGCGCATCGGGTTTGCTGCGAATGGAACGGCGACGGCCTCGCAGCAGCTCACCAGCGGCACGGGAATCGAAACCAAGCCGGTAGTGACCTCAGACGACGAGACCGTAGTGGTGCTGCGCTCCGATGCCATGGTGCCCATCCGCGCAGCCGTGGTGCAGGCCGGCACACTGGTGGATCTGGCGCCTCAAGCCATTCCGGCGGACTTTCCCCGGGCGTTGCTGGTAACACCGCAGCAGGTCGTCTTCTCCGCCGCCGACGGTTTGACCATTCACGGCCAGCTCTTCGTGCCACCCAATGCCAAGCCGGACGAGCGGCTTCCCGCGATTGTCTTCTTTCACGGCGGCAGCAAGCGCCAGATGCTGCTGGGCTGGCACTACTCCGGCTACTACTCGAACGCCTACGCGATGAACCAGTACCTGGCGTCGCGCGGCTACATCGTGCTCAGCGTCAACTACCGCAGCGGAATCGGCTACGGCCTCAACTTCCGCGAGGCGCTCAACTTCGGCACCGACGGCGCCAGCGAATTCAACGACGTGCTGGGCGCGGGACTGTATCTCAGATCGCGCAGCGATGTTGACCCGGCGCGCATCGGCTGCTGGGGCGGCAGCTACGGCGGCTATCTGACGGCCCTGGCCCTGGCGCGCGCTTCGTCGCTCTATGCCGCGGGCGTCGACTTCCACGGCGTTCACAACTGGCTCCTCGAGTTCCCCACATTCTCACCGGGCCTCGACCCGCAGAAGCTGGCAGATTTCGAGCGCAAAGCATTCGAGTCCTCACCCATGGCCTCCATTTCAACGTGGCGTTCGCCGGTGCTGCTCATCCAGGGCGACGACGACCGTGACGTTGCATTTTCCGAAACCGTCCAGCTCGCGGAGGCTCTTCGGAAACAGAAAGTGCATTTCGAGGAACTGATCTTTCCCGATGAGATTCACGCCTTTTTGCTGCACCGGGATTGGCTGCGCGCCTACGCGGCAGAAGCGGATTTCTTTGACAGGAAGCTGAAGGCGGCACAGCGTTAGCAAGTCAGCAAGTCAGCCGGGTGCATCAAGTCCCCTGCACATGGAACCTGGGAAACCACGGACTTCAACCCGCTTCGTATCGGGGCACGACTTCACAGTTTGCGGAAAAACTCAGCGAGCGCGCTTTAGTGCGAGAGAAACGTCGCTCAGGGGTTAAAACCCCGACTCATTCTCTGGACCTTATCGGCACGGATAAATCCGTGCCCTTGTTACAAAACACCCCAGCGCGAGTTTTTCCGCAACCTGTTCAGTCGCGCCGCAGTGAGTGTTCTTCATTTGAAAAACAATGCGCGCGGCGAAGCCGCGCGCATTGTTCCCGCAAGGAAGCCTTCGTTGTATCTGATCTCTGATCCCCTTAGTCCCTCAGTCCCTTAGTCCCTGCTTCTACGCACTCTTCGACGGGGATGCGAACCTGTTCCACAATCTCCAATCCAAACCCCTCCAGCGCCGGAACGTGCATGGGCGTGTTCGAAAGCAGCCGGATGCGCTGGATACCCAGGTCCGACAGAATCTGCCCGCCCAGGCCGATGGCGCGCAGAATCCGCCCCGTCCGCGCCTGCGATCCCTCCCTCGCGCGCAGCTCCTGGTGCAGCACCAGCCTCCCGCCGCTCGATTCAACCGCGCCTGATGGCGGAACCGCCCCGCCCGGCCCGAACTGCGGCGCCGGCGAGTGGTCGATCTCGAATCCCCGCGAAGTGTTGTGCAGGTAAAGCACCACCCCGCAACCCTCTTCGGCGATCATGCGCATCGATTGATCGAGAATCTCGCGGCAGTGGCAATCGGCGCCAAACACATCGCCCGCCGTGCAGCGCGTATGCACGCGAACCAGCACCGGGTGCGAGCACGGAGGCCGCAGCTCGAGCTGGTTGGCCTGGCCTGCTTCACCGGGCAGTCCGCTCACCGCCGGCCCGTCGTTGAAGGCCGGGCAGCCTGGGCAAAGATCGCCGCGCACCAGTGCAATGTGACTCTCGCCGCCCGTCACCTCGCTCTGGTAGGCGATCATCCGAAACTCGCCGTGGCGGGTGTTGATGCGCGTCTCTCCCGCGCGCACAATGTAGCGCTCGTGGCGCAGCCGGTAACGGATAAGCTCCGCCACCGTGAGGATCAACAGCCCGTGCTCGCGGCAGAACGGAATCAGGTCGGGAATGCGGGCCATGGTTCCGTCGTCGTTCATGATCTCGCAGACAATGCCCGAGGGGTTGAGCCCCGCCATCCGGGCCAGGTCTACCGCGGCCTCGGTTTGGCCGGCCCTCACCAGCACCCCGCCCTTGCGCGCCCGCAGCGGAAATACGTGCCCCGGCCTGGCTAGATCCGCCGCCGTCGACGCCGGATCGATTACCGTACGGATGGTCCGCGCCCGGTCTGCGGCCGAGATGCCGGTGGTCACTCCCTCGCGCGCTTCAACGGTCTCAGTAAACGCTGTGCCGAAGCGCGAGGAGTTCTGCTGCGTCATGGGAAAAAGGCGCAGATGGTCGGCCCGTTCCTCGGTGATGGCGAGGCAGATGAGCCCGCGTCCGTAGCGCGCCATAAAGTTGATGGCCTCGGGCGTCACTTGCTCAGCAGCCAGGGTCAGGTCGCCTTCGTTCTCCCGGTCTTCGTCGTCGACTACCACCACCATGCGGCCGGCGCGAATCTCGTTCAGCGCGCCAGGTACGTCGGTGAACGGAGGGTCGAAGGTGCGGTGGGTGTGTGGCATAACGCATCCCTATTTTCGCCGATTCAGAGGCCAAACGCCAGAACAGGGCACGCCGCACCGAAAGGGACTCGTACGGCTACTCCACCGAGAGTGAGTTCAAATCAACGAAATCCGTCTGGTCGCGGCCGTTCTGTTTGGCGGCGTAGAGAGCGCGGTCGGCCGCGCGAATCAGCTGATCCGGGCTGGCCTCTCCCTCTGCGTTCCAGGTCGAGAAGCCAATACTGACGGTGGCAGGGATGGGGACCCTGGCAGCGTCGTTGGTTATGGCTGAGCGGATGCGGCCCGCAACAGTAGATGCGCCGTAGGAGCCGGTTTCAGGCAGGAGGATGGCGAACTCGTCTCCGCCATAGCGCGCGATGAGGTCGGCGGGCCGGTCGAGAGCCGTGCTCAGCACTCGCGCGGTGTTGCGCAGGCACTCGTCGCCGGCCTGGTGGCCGTGGGTGTCGTTGATGCGCTTGAAATGGTCTAAGTCGACCAGCAGCAGGGAAAGCGGCTGGCGGGTGCGCTGGGCTCTCCCCCACTCGATCGCGAAAAGCTGGTCGAAGCTGCGGCGGTTGGAGACTCCGGTGAGGCTGTCGAGGAGTGCGATTTCGGAAAGCTGGCTGTTTGATTCTTCGAGCGCTACCTGGGCTTGTTCCACCCTGCTCTGCAGCATGGAGGCTCTGAGGCTGTAGAGAATGAAAGCGCCGAAGATGAAGGCGAAAGCCACGGCGAAGTGGCGGGTAGCAACGATAGCGCTGAGGCCGATGAGCGCGAGCGAAAGGAAAACAGGCCGCGCGTTGTCGATGAGCTGGACGAGCGTAGGACGGCTTTCGCGGCGCGACGGGTCTCGGACGGCGAGGGGGACGGTGGCGGGCGCGAAGATGGCAGCCAGGGCCAGCGTCGCGGAGGGAATGTCGTTAAGCGCGTCCATGCCGTTGGTGAGGCTGTACTTGCCCACGTAATGGTTATAGATGCCGGAGGTGACTGCATAAAGCGCGCTATAGAGCAGGAGGAAACGAAAAAAATAGCGGTCGGTTGCGTTGCGCGTGCCGAGGAAGAAACGTAGCGCGGCGAGAACACCTACGACCACATACTCGGTGTCGTAGACGTACTCAAGGGGCGCATAAGGCATTGCCTGCGCGGGATTGCCGGTGAAAGGGAAGACCCCCATGAGGACCATGTAGGCCAGATAGCTGCAGGCTGCGGCCTGGAGACTGTCAAGCAGGAACGTGAAGCGGTCGAAGACGCCTTCATCCGGCAGCGAAATGGAGAGCAGAATGGGAACAAAAGCAGAAAAGAAGAAGAAGTCGCCGACCGAGGCAACGGTGGGCACGGCTTTTGAGAAGATCTCCTCGGGTGCCTCAACCACTCCGGCGGCGAAGATGAACAAGAGAGAAGCGGCAGCCAGCCGCCAATGGGTGCGGATGGAATCAGGACAGTGAAGGGCGCGCCAGATGCAGGCAAAGGTGGCCAGGAGAGCCCAGGAGGTCCACAGCAGATAGGAGATGGCGAATCCGTGACTTTGAAAAACCGTGTTTATCACGGCATGGGCACAGATAACCGCCGCGCTTATTGAAATAAGTGCATAGGACCCTCTAAACCGTGGATGCTTCAACCAGTTAACTCCCGGGGAGAATCGTGCCAAACCTTACTTGGGGGTGTTGACTTAGAGTACCAAAATCGGAATAGTTGGGGAAGTTATAACTCATTCTTTGAATCGATAGATTATTTAAGAGAGCCGACTTGATCTCTGAGTCCCGATCCCTGCCGTCTATAATCCTCCCGAACTCTCCTCGAGGAGACTGCAATGCATCGTATTGTCTCGTTTTTGTCCGTGGCCCTCATCCTCGCCGCCACTCCCGCCTTCGCCCAGACCGCGTCCTGCGCCGTTCCCGGCACCAACAACGATTTCCTCGGCATTCAGACCGTCCGTCTATGGCCCGGTCCGGCGCCGCAGGCCACGGGAACATCGTGCTACGACATCCCCGCGATCACCATCTTTCCGCCGCGCGAAGGTACCGCGAATGGCTCGGCCATCGTCATCTTTCCCGGTGGAAGCTACAGCATTCTCGCCGCCGACCTGGAAGGCCGCGAGGTGGCCGACTGGTTCACCGCGCGCGGCTTTACCGCCTTCATCGTGAGTTATCGTCTAAGCTCGCACGGCTACATCATGCCGGTTCCGTTGCTTGACGCGCGCCGCGCCATCCAGACCGTCCGCGTCCGCGCCGCCGACTATCACATTTCTCCGGACCGCATCGTCGTCATCGGCTTCTCGGCCGGCGGGCATCTGGCCGCGCTCGCCTCAACCGAACCTGTTCCCGGAGATGCCAATGCCGGCGACGCCGCCTCCCGTGTCTCCAGCCGTCCGGACTACGTCGTCCTCGGCTATCCCTGGCTCGGCGCCATCTCAGCCGACACCTCGCACCTGAACTACTGCAAAGAGTTCAACCTCATGGATAAGTGCGCCCAGCTCACCCAGGAATACTCACCCGAACTACACGTGACCAAAGACACGCCGCCCACCTTCATCTACCACACCTTCGATGACGAGACCGTCCCCGTCGAGCAGTCTCTCCGCTACTACGACGCGCTGGTCAAAGCCGGCATCCCGTCTGAACTGCACGTATTTGCCCATGGCTCTCACGGTTCCGGCCTGGGCAAGGGCGATCCGGCCCTCGACCAATGGCCTGCTCTGCTCGAAAGCTGGCTGCGCGCCAAGGGTTTGCTGACGCCAGTGAACGGAGCGGCTCAACATTAGGGCTCTCCAGCGAAAGCCTGCCGGCGTGTTATGATCCTTCGCTATGCAGCGCTTCCCCAGCGCTCGATCGCTATCACCTTAAAACCGCCGAACCACGCCAGATCCGTTTCTCGCTCCGGGAGGACCCTTGCAATGAAGATTTCGCTCAGGCTTGTCCCTTGCCTGGTGGCTGCCGCAGTTACCTTCACTCTCATCGCCGTTCCCGCGCAGGAGACCGCTTCTCCCAACCCACCCGCGGCCACGGCCGCTGCCCCCACTGAAGCACAGAAGGAGACGCCGAAAGAGGCTCCGATTCCACCCGAAAAGGCCGTTGCCACCCACCACGAACTCGATCTCGGCGGCAAGCCTCTCAAATACACCGCCACCGCCGGAACCCTCCTGATTCGCGACCAGGAAGACAAGCCCTACGGCAGCATGTTTTATGTGGCTTACACGCTCGATGGGGCTGACCCCGCATCGCGCCCCGTCAGCTTTCTCTACAACGGCGGCCCTGGCTCATCTACTTTGTGGCTCCATATGGGTTCTTTCGCGCCGGTCCGCGTGCTTACCGACAGCCCCAACCCCACAGCCGGCCCGCCCTTCAAACTCATTCCCAACCAGGACTCTCTCCTCGACAAAACCGACCTTGTTTTTGTCGATGCGCCGCTTACCGGCTACTCACGCGCAGTGGGCAAAGGCACCCCCAAGGATTTGACCGGCGTGGACCCGGACCTGCGCGCCTTCGATCGCTTCATCGAGCGTTACCTCAACGTCAACCAGCGCTGGAACTCGCCCAAATTTCTCATCGGCGAGTCCTACGGCACCACTCGTTCAGCCGCGCTTGCCGACCTGCTGGCCAGCAACGGCGTGCAACTGAACGGCGTGGTGCTTATCTCGTCGATCCTGAACTTCGGCATCGAATCGGGCGGCTACGATTTGGCCTTTGTGGGCAACCTGCCCAGTTATGCAGCTGCGGCTTGGTACTTCGACAAAATCCCCAACAAGCCGGCCAAACTGGCCGACTGGGTACAGCAGGCGCGCGAGTTCGCCGCGGGCCCTTACGCCCATGCTCTGTTCGAAGGCGATAACCTGCCCGCAGGCGAACTCGACGACGTGGCCAAGCAGGTGAGCCATTTTACCGGGCTCAGCGTGGACTACGTGAAGGAGTGCAACCTCCGCATCGCTCCCTCCCGCTTCCGCAAGGAGGTGCTGCGCGAAGACCGCAAGACCCTCGGCCGCTACGACATGCGGTTTGAAGGTACCGATCTGGATGCGGCCGGCGAAAATCCTGGCTTCGACGCCTCAGACACCGGGATTACCGGCGCCTTTGTGGGAGCCTTGCACGACTATCTGCTGCGCGAACTCAAGTACGAGAGTACCGACGAATATCGTCCCACTGCCTATGACATCGTGGAATGGGATTGGAAGCACCGGCCCGTCGGCAGGGCTCCCGGCCCTCCCGGACGCGGGGGTGAGCAACAGATTCCCAACGTCGCCGCCGACCTTGCCGATGCAATCCGCAAGAATCCGCACCTGCACGTTTTCTCAGCCAATGGCTACTTCGACCTTGCCACTCCATTCTTCCTCACCGAGTACGACATCGCGCACATGAACCTCGACCCACCCCTGCGCGGCAATATCGAGTTCGGTTACTATCCGTCGGGCCACATGATTTATTTGAACGTCGATGCGCTGCACCAGTTGAAAGCCGACCTGGCGGAGTTCATCACCAAGGTGCAGTAGGCGGCGCCGGCGTGGACGCAGACGCTCTCATGATGCTCCGCTCAAACACGGAACCGAGGGCGCAAAACCGGCACTGAAAAGCTGAAAGCTGACGGAGGAAAGCTGAGAACTGGCCGAAGGCCAAAAATTAAGAAGCGGGCGTCCGGTTCGGGAGTGGAAGGTCTTCCGTGAACCGGCAGCCCGCTGGACCCTGGACCGGGTCTAGGTGGTATCTTTAGTTTAGGCTTGTTTTGGGTAAAAGCAAGTCCTATTTTGGTCTATTTTCCCGCCTCGTGACAACAGTCACAGCCCGCGGTACAAAGCCGCCGTGGCGCGTTGACTAAGACCTTTCGCGCCTGATACAAAAAGGTGTTCACCCGTTTCATCCTGTTGATCTGAACACCGGAGCGAAACCCCTAAAGCCATGCACGATATCTTGATCCAAGTCGGGGCCCTTCTGGTCGGAGCCATACCCACGGCTGCGCTCTTTATCGTGCTGGTGGTGGCCTACCAGTTTCTGATCCAGGGACCGCTGACAGCAACCCTCAAAAAGCGCCACGCGCTCACCGAGGGAGCCATTGAAGAAGCGCGCAAGGCGATCGAACTGGCTGAGAAGCGCACCGCCGACTATGCCGAGAAGCTCCGCCAGGCCCGCGCCGATGCCTACAAGATTCGCGAGCAGCGCATCCGCCAATGGAATGCCGAGCGTGAAACCGCCCTCGAATTGGCCCGTAAGGCAGCATCAGGCCGCGTAAGCATCGCCCGCTCTGAAATTGACTCAGAAGCCACGGCTGCGCGCGCCACAATTGAGGCTTCGGCTGCCGATCTCGCCGGTCAAGCCGTTCGCGCCGTTCTGCCTGCCGCTGCCGGAGGATCCAGGTGAAAGATTTCGCCCGGCTACCCCGCCGCCGTTCCTCGATTCTGCCGCTGTTCCTTTTGGCTGCGCTGGTCCTGGCCGTATGCGCCACGCCCCATGGTCTGCTTGCCCAGGAATCCGTTCCGGCCGCGTCGTCCGCACCTGCCCAGACTGAATCGACTGCTGCCGGCGGCGAGCAAACGGAGTCCGCTGCAAACGACGAGCAGAAGGAACTCAACATCTTCCGCCACGCCCCCATCGTTGCTTCGATCGGCAGAAAACTGGGGTTGAGCGTCGAAACCACGGCCAAGATCTTCGAGGCTCTCAATTTCCTCATCATCCTCCTGGCCATCGTCATTCCGCTGGCCAAGTTTCTGCCGCGCCTCCTCCGCAACCGCCGCGAGACTCTGAGCCAGAACCTACGCACCGCCCGCGAAACCACTGAAGACGCCAGGGCACGCCTGAACGCAGTTGAGGCCAAACTGGCCGGACTCGACCAGGAAATTGCCAGATTCCGCGCCCAGGTTGAGCAGGACAGCCTCGAAGACGAGAAGCGGATCAAGGCATCGCTTGCCGAAGAGAGCGCTCGCATCGTGACAGCGGCCGAGCAGGAGATTGCGGCAGCCGCAGCGCAGGCTCGCCGCGGACTGCGCACCTTCGCCGCCGATCTGGCCATCGCGCATGCCGAAAAGCAACTGGTTCTTACTCCTGAAACCGATCGCGCCCTCATCGGCGAATTCATCAGAGAGGTTTCAGCAAGCGGCCCCGGCAAAGGAGGAAAGAACTAGATGCCCGCCTTTGTTCCCCGCTATGCCACGGCCTTTCTTGAAGTAGTAACCGCAGCCAAGCTCGACACCGCGGCCATCGACCGCCAGCTCAGCGATTTTCTGGCCACGTGGGATGGCAGCACCGAGCTGCGCACCTTTTTGGTGAATCCGGCCATTCCCGCCGAGCAGAAGGTTGCCATTCTCGACAAGCTGAATGCAAAGCTCGGGCTCCAGAAAGTGTTGCGCAATCTCATCGCCGTGCTCATCAACAACGACCGGATCGGTCATGTGGCAGAGGTTGCGACCTCGTACCGGCGGTTGCTCCAGGAGCAGCAGGGCATCAAGCCGGCAGAGATTTCGACCGCGCGCGAACTGAGCCCCAATGAACGCGCTGAACTGGTTGCAGAGGTAGCGAAGCTCGCCGGCGGCAAAATAGACGCGACCTTCAAACTCGATCCCGCGATGATCGGCGGCGCCGTGGTTCGCATCGGGTCAACGGTGTATGACGGCAGCGTGAAGGGGCGGCTGGAGAGATTGAAAGAAGTGCTGACGGCCGGCTGAAAAGAGAGAAGAGAAAAGGGAGAAGAGAAAAGAGAACAGCGCTAAGGGGGTCGGTAAGGGTGGATCTTGATGACGCAATCGTTTCGAGACCTTGTAATGTGGCAACGCTCGATGCAGTTAACAATCGCCGTTTATCGCCTGACGAAGGATTTTCCACGCGATGAGCTCTATGGACTCACCAGCCAAATCAGGCGCGCGGCTGTTTCGATGCCGAGCAACATCGCAGAAGGGCATGGGCGATTGAATACTGGTGAATTCAAGGAGTTCTTAGGGATCGCGCGAGGCTCAAACGCCGAACTACAAACGCACTTGGAGATTGCTAGAGCATTAGAAATGGGAGACCCTAAACTGCTCAATGAAGCTGAGGGATTATCTCGGGAAGTTGGAAGAATGATCTATGCTACCGTGCAATCGCTGAAAAAACGAGCGGTAACCACCTGATCTCTGATCTCTTCTCTCCGATCTCTAGAAGGAAAGTACATGGCTCAAATCAAAGCAGACGAAATCACAGAACTACTTCGCGAGCAGATTGCGAATTACGACTCCAAGGTCCAGGTTGACGAGGTGGGCACCATCACGTCGCTCGGCGACGGCATCGCCCGCCTGCACGGCCTCGACAAGGTAATGGCCGGCGAGCTGCTGAGCTTCCCGCACGGGATTGCCGGTCTCGCTCTTTCGCTCGAAGAGGATCAGGTTGGGAGCGTGGTTCTCGGTGACTACACCGAGCTCAAGGAAAGCGAAGAGGTCAAGCGCACCGGAAAGATTCTCTCGGTCCCGGTAGGCGACGCCATGATCGGCCGCGTGGTGAACTCACTGGGCATGCCCATTGACGACAAGGGACCCATCGCCACCACGACGACGCTTCCCGTCGAGCGCCTCGCGCCAGGCATTATCGACCGCCAGGGCGTGCGCGAGCCCATGGCCACCGGCCTGAAAGCCATCGACGCCATGATCCCCATCGGCCGCGGCCAGCGTGAGCTCATCATCGGCGACCGCCAGACCGGCAAGACCGCCGTTCTGCTCGACACCATCATCAACAACGCCAAGAACGACCTTATCTGCATCTACTGCGCCATCGGCCAGAAGCGCTCCTCGATCGCGCAGGTGGTTCAGACGCTCACTGAAGCCGGCGCCATGGGCCACACCATCGTGGTGGCCGCATCTGCCTCCGAGCCGGCGCCCATGCTTTTCCTGGCGCCCTACGCCGCCTGCGCCATGGGCGAGTACTTCCGCGACAATGGCAAGCACGCGCTGGTGATGTACGACGACCTCTCCAAGCACGCCATGGCCTACCGCGAGATCTCGCTGCTGCTGCGCCGCCCGCCGGGCCGCGAAGCTTATCCCGGCGACGTATTCTATCTCCACTCGCGCCTGCTCGAGCGCGCCTCAAAGCTCAGCGACAAGCGTGGCGGCGGATCGCTGACCGCACTGCCTGTGATCGAGACGCAGGCCGGCGACGTCTCGGCCTACATTCCCACCAACGTCATTTCCATTACCGACGGTCAGATCTTCCTCGAGACCGACCTCTTCAACTCAGGCGTGCGGCCGGCCGTGAACGTGGGACTCTCGGTTTCGCGCGTCGGCTTTTCGGCAGCCATCAAGGCGGTCAAACAGGTGGGTTCCACGCTCAAGCTCGACCTGGCGCAGTACCGCGAGCTGGCGGCCTTTGCGCAATTCGGCTCCGATCTCGACCCGCTCACGCAGAAGCAGCTCAACCGCGGCCAGCGCCTGACCGAACTGCTCAAGCAGCCGCAATTCCAGCCGCTCACATGGCAGCAACAGATGGTGGTGCTTTTCGCCGGCACGCAGGGCTACCTCGACGATCTGCAGGTCTCCGATATTCGCGCCTTTGAAGATGGGCTGTACAAGTATTTCGAGAGCGCGCAGACGGCTTTGCTCGAAGACCTGACAAAGAAAAAGCAGTTGGACGACGACCTTCGCAACCGCCTGCACGCGGCGTTGAAAGAATATTCGGCGAACTTCAAGGCGGAACTGGAAACAGCGGCTGCGAAGTAGCCGCGGTGAACAGTGGGCGGTGAACAGTGAACAGTGAACAGTGGACGGAGTCAGATCGCGGCATTCGGCGCGCACACTGTGAGCAGACCTAAGACGAACGATTTATTGCAGGGCGGACGATCAGGAACTGACCACTGTTCACTGTTCACTGTCCACTGAGATTGAAATGGCAAACGTACTCGACTTACGGCGGCGAATCAGAAGCGTGAAAAACACGCGGCAGATCACCAAGGCCATGAAGATGGTCTCGGCGGCCAAGCTGCGCCGCGCCCAGGAGCGCGCGCTCTCGGCCCGCCCCTACGCCAAAATGATTACCAGCGTGCTCGAGTCGCTCACCCGCCGCGTCGATCTCTACGACGAGAAGACCGGCAACCTGTGCCACCCGCTCTTCCTCACCCGGCCTGAGAAGCGCGTTCTTCTCGTTGTGGTTTCTGGCGACAAGGGCTTTGCCGGCGCCTTCAACGCCAACATCCTCAAAATCGCCTATCAGTTCATCAACGGCAATCCCGACAAGGAAATCGATATCGAGGCCGTGGGCCGCAAGGGCCGCGACCAGATGCGCCGTCGATTTCCGACGGCCGTCTACAGCGAGCAGACTGACGAAAATGGCCAGACGCGCACAGTGCGCGGGGCGCGCCAGGACAAGGTCGAAATCAGCGGCGATTACCCCGGCATCCTGCTCAAACTCGATACTGCGCGGGTTGAGGAAATGGCGCACAGCATCATCGCACGCTACGTGCGCGAAGAGATTGACGCGGCGTACATCGTCTACAACGAGTTCAAGTCGGTGATTGCACAACGCCTAGTGGTTGAAAAGCTGCTGCCGCTCATCAAAATCGGCGCGCCGCAGATTACCAGTGCCGAGGAGCCCACTGCTGAAGAAAAGGAGCGCGCCGCCGAAGTAGCACTCTCGGCGGGCATTGAGATCGAAGCGGCCGATACGTTCGAAGGCGAGGAAGAGGCCAAGAAGTTCGGTACCGCCAACGTTGACTACATCTACGAGCAACCGGCCGAGGAACTCTTCGCCGGACTGCTTCCGCAGTACATCTTCGCCATGCTTTATCACTCCATGACGGAATCGGTGGCCGCCGAGCACGCGGCCCGCATGACTGCGATGGATTCGGCAACCAACAACGCCTCGGAGATGATCGACTCGCTCACGCTGCACATGAACCGCGTGCGCCAGGCGGCCATCACCAAGGAGATTATCGAGATTGTTTCAGGCGCCGCGGCGCTGTAAGAAGCAGCTTCTAGCCTCTAGCTCTTCGTGCCAAGTCACAACTTTGAAGCAGAGAGCGGAGTCGGGGTTGAGAAGGAAAAAGCTAGGAGCTAGAAGCTAGGAGCTGTAAGAAAAATGGCAGAAAACATCGGTAAAGTAATTCAGATCTCCGGCCCGGCCGTAGATGTTCAGTTTGAAGAAGCAACCATGCCGCCCATCTATGAGGCGCTGCGCGTGGTCAGCGACGGCTTCACCGTCCCCACGCCCATCAACGTGATCCTCGAGGTGCAGCAGCACCTGGGCGAGGGCCGCGTGCGCACGGTTGCCATGGAAGCCACCGACGGCATGGTCCGCGGCATGAAGGCCATCGACCTTGGCGGACCCATCCGCGTACCCGTGGGCAAAGAGACGCTGGGCCGCGTGATTAACGTGATCGGCGAACCGGTGGACGAGCTCGGCCCGGTCGGCGAGACCCAGCGCATGCCCATCCACCGCCCCGCGCCGCTCTTCGACGAGCAGTCGACGAGCGAGGAGATGTTCGAGACCGGCATCAAGGTGATCGACCTCATTCAGCCCTTCCTGAAAGGCGGCAAGATCGGCCTCTTCGGCGGCGCCGGCGTGGGCAAGACCGTCGTCATCATGGAACTCATCAACAACGTCGCCAAGAACCACGGCGGCTACTCCGTTTTTGGCGGCGTGGGCGAGCGCACCCGCGAGGGCAACGACCTGTGGACCGAAATGACCGAGTCCGGCGTCATCAAGCCCGGCAAGTGGCAGGAATCGAAGTGCGCCCTGGTTTACGGTCAGATGACCGAGCCGCCCGGCGCCCGCCTGCGCGTGGCCCTCACCGCGCTCACCGTCGCCGAGTACTTCCGCGACGTTGAAGGCTCTGACACGCTGCTCTTCATTGACAACATCTTCCGCTTCACGCAGGCCGGCTCTGAGGTGTCGACGCTGCTGGGCCGCATGCCTTCGGCGGTGGGCTACCAGCCCAACCTGGCTACCGAAATGGGCGAGTTGCAGGAGCGCATCACCTCGACCAGCAAGGGCTCGGTCACATCTGTGCAGGCCGTCTACGTGCCCGCCGACGACCTTACCGATCCCGCGCCGGCCACCACCTTCGCCCACCTCGACGCTACCACCGTGTTGAGCCGCCCGCTCTCTGAGCTCGGCATCTACCCGGCCGTCGATCCGCTGGCTTCAACCTCGCGCATCCTTACTGCGCGCGTGGTGGGCCAGGATCACTACGACGTGGCGCAAGGCGTGAAGCGAATCCTCCAGCGCTACAAGGATTTGCAGGACATCATCGCCATTCTGGGCATCGACGAGCTCTCCGAGGACGATAAACTAACCGTGGCTCGCGCACGCAAAGTGCAGAAGTTCCTATCGCAGCCCTTCCATGTGGCCGAGCAGTTCACCGGCATTCCCGGCAAGTACGTCAAAATCGCCGACACCGTGCGCGCGTTCAAGGAGATCATCGAGGGCAAGCACGACGATGTGCCCGAACAGGCTTTCTACATGCAGGGTGGCATTGAGGACGTGCTCGCAAAGTCCGAGCAGATGAAGGCAACGGCGTAAGAACAGGGATCAGGGTTCAGGATCAGAAAAGCGCTTGGCGCAGGGTTGGTTTTTGACTGACCCCTGATCTCTGATCCCTGACCCCCAAAAATCCCGAAGGGATTTTCCATGGCAGAACCAACATCCGATCAACTCCGCGTCCGCCTCGTGACCCCCGAGCGTACCCTCTTTGAGGGCAGCGCTACGGCGGTTGAGCTGCCGTCGAAGTCGGGCAGCTTTGAAGTGCTCTACGGGCACGCTCCGCTCATGGCCGAGCTGGGCGCGGGCGATGTCCGCATCCACACCGGCGCAGGCATCGAGTCGGCGAGCCCCGAGACCACCCGCTACAACGTGAGCTGGGGATTCGTCGAAGTGCTGCCCGACCGCGTCACCATCCTCGCCAGCGACGCTCTCAAGCCCGAGGAGATCGACAAGTCGCGTGCCCAGCAGCAGCTCGACCGCGGCAACAAACTGTGGAGTGAAGCCGGCGAAAGCGAACCGGCCTACAACGAAGCCCTCCGCGTCATCAGCGAAGCCGAAGCCAAGCTGGCCTCGGCGGCGGAAAAATAACGTCCCGCCTAACGACACCAACGCATCACCCAACGCCCTGTTCAAATGATCTGGGCGTTTTAAACTCACTCCGCCGAGCAGCTCTGCGGCCTGCGGATCTAATTCTTTTCCTTCGTCAGAGCCAGCGGCAGCGCGTTGCCCATCTGCGTAAATGTGCCCTCCATCGAGCCAAGGTCCTTGGCAAGCTTCCCCTCGTAAGTCACCCCAATACCGCTAATTTCAATCGTGAGCGCAGCGCCGTTGCGCTTCACGCTGGTGGCGTTGATCCAGACCGGGCTTTGATCGGGGCTTTGCATCTCGGCAGTCAGGCCGTCTTGCGTGTTTACGATTTTGATAAGGATGT
>DATJSB010000198.1:0-14505 GCA_035504315.1 Occallatibacter sp. | reverse complement strand
TCGATGGGCTGGTGGGTGGGCCCGTCTTCGCCCAGGCCGATGGAGTCGTGGGTGAAGACGAAGAGCGAATGGATCTTCATCAGCGCGGCCAGGCGGATGGCCGGTTTGCAGTAGTCGGCAAAGCAGAAAAAGGTGGAGCCGAAGGGAACGAGGCCGCCGTGGGCCGCCATGCCGTTGACGGCCGCGCACATGCCGAACTCGCGCACACCGAAGAAGACGTTGCGGCCGGCGGGGTCCACGTGGAAGTTCGCGCCCGGCTTGAAGATGGTGCGCGTGGAGCTGGTCAGGTCGGCCGCGCCGCCAAAGAGCTCCGGCACCACGCCGGCAATCTTGTTCATCACATCGCCGCCCGCAGCGCGCGTGGCCAGGGGTTTGTCGGTCGGGTAACTGGGAATGGCTTTTTCCCATCCCGCCTGGCGCTCGTTGCCTTGCGTGCGGGTAAACTCAGCCGCGAGCTCGGGAAACTCTGCCGCGTAGGCGTCGAAGAGTTTCTTCCACTCGGCTTCAAACGCAGCGCCGCGATCGACGGCCTGGCGCCAGTTCTTGAGCGCGTCTTCAGGCACGTAGAAGCTCTGGTCTTCAGGGAAGCCGAAGAACTTCTTGGTGGCGGCGACGTCGGCCGCGCCCATTGCTTCGCCGTGCACCTTGTTGGTGCCGGCCCTGGGGCTGCCGTAGCCGATCACCGTGCGGACGGCAATGAACGAAGGTTTCGTGGTCTCGGCCTTCGCGGCTTCAATCGCTGCTTCAATCGCATTCAGATCGTTGCCGTCTTCCACAATCTGCACGTGCCAGTGATAAGCCTCGAAGCGCTCAAGGTAATTGTCGTCGTAGCTCAGTTCGGTTGGGCCGTCGAGCGAAACCAGGTTGTCGTCGTATAGGAAGATGAGCTTGCCCAGGCCAAGCCTGCCGGCCAGCGCGGCGGCCTCGTGCGAGACGCCCTCCATCAGGTCGCCGTCGCCGCACAGCGCGTAGGTGTAGTGGTTCACAATCTCGTAGCCGGGCTGGTTATAAATGGCGGCCAGATGTTTTTCGGCGATGGCCATGCCGACCGCCATGCCAATGCCCTGCCCCAGCGGACCGGTGGTGACTTCAACGCCCTCGGTATCGCCGTACTCGGGATGGCCGGGGGTCTTCGAATGCCACTGGCGGAAGCTCTTCAGATCGTCGAGAGTGACGTTGTAGCCAGAGAGAAACAGCGAACCGTAAAGCAGCGCCGAGGCGTGGCCGTTGGAGAGCACAAAACGGTCGCGGTCGGGCCACTTCCAGTTTTTCGGATTGTGCTTCATCAGCTTGTGGTAGAGCAGGTAAGCGATGGGCGAGCAGCCCAGCGGGGCGCCGGGGTGGCCGCTGTTGGCTTTTTCAACGGCGTCCACCGCGAGCAGGCGCAGGGTATCGATGGAAAGCTGGTCGAGGGAGAGTGCGGCGAGACTGGTGCTCATGATGGCTTTGAAACGCGTCCTTTCAGTTTTGGAGTGCGCTGCGCGATGGATAAAGAGACTCGATTCGGAGTCGGCTTCGAGGCCCTACGTGACTTGGTCTATCTTGACCCTCACATTGTATCCAAGCCAGGTGTCCTGCTCGGACCAATGCAAGGTCCACTCCAGTTCAGATGCACCAAACGCGGGTTGGATTTCAGCGCTGAATCCGGCGCTGCCCAGGCTGCGGCTAACGGTGCTGTGTTTTGACTGCCAGCCATCCCAGGTCCAAACCACGTCAAAAGGCCGCTCATCGAGGATGCGCAGCGTGCGGCCCGCATCCATCTGCTGGATGGGCCGGTGCCGGGTGTAAATCTCAATGGCGTGATTGACCTGGCTGCGGCCCTCCGGAGTGCAGTAGCGATCATAAACCGTATCAATGCGGTCGAAGACCCTGCCGTCGACGGCCGAGCGAAGCAACTTCAAATATTCGGCATGCGCCCACACCAGCGGGACAGCAGATCCGGCCGGCTTGCCGAACCTCAACCGGCGCTCGGGGCGGTCAGGCTCGTCCCACACCTGTTCGGGCATCATGCAGCCGCTGGTGGCGAACTTTTCATAAGTGTCGATAAACGGCGCGATGTCATTGCCGGCAGCAAGCTCGTAATGGGCGCGCTCGCCGCCCAGCAGAGGCCAAACCCGCCCCTGTCCCCAACCTTTATAAGGGCCGCCGTCGGGCCGCTGGCCGTAGCCGTCGTTGTTGTAGCGCAACCAGCCGGACCCCTGGGGCAGCTGGCGTTTGAGAACGGCATCCACCACCTTCAGCGATTCGACCATAAGAGGGTCGTCGGCGCGGCGAACCCCGTAGCGCACCAGTTCCAGGAATCCGGCATCGATGATCTCGCGCGCCTGGAACTCGTATTGTGCACCGGGAGGGCGGTTCGCGAGCCGGATGGTTTCGGTGCCGCAGGCCTCGTGGGCATATGCCTCGCCGCACTCCGGCGGCCGGATGCGCATGTAGTGACGCTTCACGCCGGGGTGCAGCACACCGTTACTGGTGACGGTCCAGTCTTCGAGGTGTCCTTCGATCCAGTCGGCAAACTCCTCGAGGAACGCTCCCAACTCGGCTGAATCGTGGGCGCGAGCCATCTCGGCCGCACAGATGAGGCCGCTGACGACGGCGGCAAGAGTGGACGGCGAGTAGCCGGAGTTTTCTTCCCACCGCTCCTGATGGGTGATGGGAGCCTGGCGCACCAGGCAGCCCGCGGCACGCTCCACAAAGGGAAAAATCTCGAGGTTGCCGAGGGCGTTGGCTTTCCACAGCCGCCAGGCCAGGATGATGGGGAAGGCGACCTCGTCGAGCTGCTTGCCGCCCCAATAGGGAGTGCCGTCGATCCAGAAGTTTTGCGCGAAGCCGCCGTCGGGCTGCTGCGTACAGGCCAGGTAAACCAGAGCGCGGCGGGCGGTCTCGGCGCGGCCGCATGCCAGCAGGGCCGATGCGGTTTGCACCATGTCGCGGGTCCAGACCAGGTGGTAGCCGCCCAGGTCGTCGTCGCCCTTGGCCTGGCCCCAGGGTATCGAAGCCGAGGCGACAAATGCCCCGGAGAAGGTCTTGTCTTCGTGGGCCAGCAGCACGTTATGGCTGGCGCGCATCAGTTTGCCGCCATCCCTGGCCTTCGCGGCCAGCCATTCCGGGTTGGCAGCCCGGTGCCACTGATCGATGAATCGCTGGCGCATGTCGGCGAATGGAGCTGCGAGAGCCCCCAGCGTTTTCTGCGCCGCAGTGTGGTGGCCGGCGCCCACGCCGATGGCGACGGTGAATTCATACGCGGCCGTGCCATTGGAGCCATTGATTAATTCGGCCGGAATTTCACTTGGCTGCATCGCGTGGTCGGGAGCGCCGCAGCCGCCCAGATTAATCTGGCCCATGAGGGCAACATTGCCGCCGGTGGCCGTGCCGAACTCCCAATCCATCTTGAAATCCTGCATCAGGTCGCGCCAGCCATCGCTGAAGCCCACAAAGCCGCAGCTCACATGCGAGAACCCGCAACTGGCGGCCATGACCAGCGACCACTCGTCTTTCCACGCCATCACGACCTTGCGCCCGGCCAGGTCCACCGCCGAGGCCGAGTTGCCGGCTCCGCCGCCGTTCAGGTGCGGCGCCAGCAGCGCGAAGACCTTGAGCCGCGGCACCAGCTCGGCGTGCCCCTCGAGCCGCACCCGCTGCAGCACCACTGAGTGGTGGGGATCGCAGATGATCTCCTTAATCAGGGCATAACGGTCCTCGGGATCGCGGTTGATATAGCGGACCCCGAGAGCTTCGGGGTGGATGTACTCGAACTCCGAGATGAGGTCGCGCTTTTCCTCGTGGGCAAAGGTCTCGCCGTCGGTCACAAGGAACTCCATGTCGCGTACCTGCGCGCGGTCGATGGTGGGGTGGTAAATCTCGTTGAGGATTCCGTGGGAGCAGGTGAACCAGATGCGGCTCGAAGCTGCGTAGGCCGTGCCCACTGCATCTTTTACGCTCGATGTCCAGCGCGGTTGCATGCCGGGCGCGCCGAATGCCTCGCCATGCTGGGCCAGACGTCTATACACAGGTTTTTCGCTCATAAGGTCTTTGATCGGGTGAAACGGGGAAACCAAGGCCGGGTTGCGATCGCGACGGGAGTCCTGTAGCTGCCTCCCAAAACTTCGACGCTCCGAACCATGGGAAGGATACTAATTTGTCTCTGCGGGAGTAAAGATTGAGATTCGTTGATTTTTCGCACCCCGGGAGGGCCAAGCGGCATCCAAGGGGGTGGTGATGCCGTTCCCCGTAGGATGTTGATTTTTCACATTGTCTGGACCGCTGATCGGCCCATCCCACCCGCTACAATTTGATCCGAGGAGATTCCCCTTATGGCATACGAACTTGCACCGCTTCCCTACGACTACTCCGCCCTTGAGCCGTATATCGATGCGGAGACCATGCATCTGCACCACGACAAGCACCACCAGGCCTATATCAACAACGTGAACGCCGCGCTGGCCAACCATCCCGAACTCGCCAAAAAAACGGTCGACGACCTGATCAAGGACCTGGCTGCCGTCCCCGAAGACATCCGCGGCACGGTCCGCAACAATGGCGGCGGCCATTCCAACCACACTGCGTTCTGGAAGTTGATGGGTCCGGCCGGATCAGCCGGCATCGGCGGCAACCCAACGGGCGCCATTGCCGCCCAGATCGCTGCCGACTTCGGTGACTTCGAAGCCTTCAAGAAGACTTTCAACGAAACTACCGCCAAGCAATTCGGCTCGGGCTGGGGCTGGCTGGTGTTTACCGGCGGCAAACTGAAGGTGATTACCACGCCGAACCAGGATTCGCCGTTGTCTCAAGGGCTTTACCCGATCCTCGGCAACGACGTGTGGGAACACGCCTACTACCTCAAGTACCAGAACCGCCGTCCCGAATACCTGGCCGCATGGTGGAACGTGGTGAACTGGGCGGAGGTCAACAAGCGCCTTGCGACGGCAAAAGGCTGAAAAAACAGCTACCAGCTTTTAGCTCTCAGCTTGTTGGCGATTGAATATGGGCGGTGGCTGCGCGAATCCCGCGCAGCGGCCGTCTATTTTTTTGAACTCGGGAGCGGGACAAGCCGCAAAGAGCTCGAAGACTGAGAGCTGAAAGCTGCCCTGCTGCAACCCAATGGCGCAAACCGTGTCTAACTCAGTGGAAAGTGACAGAATCAGACAAATGTTTCAGACGCGCTTGTTTTCTGTGGTTTCGTCTACCTTCATTGCTGCGGTTCTTATGGGCGCTACCACCCGGGCAACGACGCAGACCGGCGAGTTTGTCATCGCCCAGAACGGCCATTCGACGGGCACGGCTTCGTTCATGGTGACGTCGACGAAGGATGGCTACGATTCCTCTTCGGTAGTCAACGTGGCGATGCAGGGCCTTGATTACGCGCTCTCGAAGACCGAGCAACTGGGCCCGGGCAACGACCTTGTCCATGTCCTGCTGAGCGCCACCGTGAACGGCTCGGCGGTGACCGCGGTTTGCAAGCCCGAGGACTCCCAGCTACTGATCAACATCTCAGCCAATGGCCGGAGCACAACCACACGCCTGGCCGGCCACCGGGGGGCGGTCTTTCTTCCCGACTTCGATCCCGGCGCGCTTGAGACGCTGCTGGCGCTGGCCGTACAGCAGAATAATCGCGATTTGTGGGCGATTTTGCCCAAGAACGCGGGTTCCGTTGAGCCGGTAACGCTGGCCACTTACGCCGACCTGAGCGGCACGCTCGACGGCAGGCCGGTGGTTGTTCATCATCTCGTGGCCACCATCGCCGGCGCCAAGACCGATCTCTTTTCGGGGCCTGAAAACCAGCTTTTGCAGGCGGAGTTGCCGCAGCAGGGGTTCGCGCTGGTGCGCAAGGGATTTGTCTTGACGCCGCCGGCAAAGCCGATTGCGCCGGCGGGGTAAGCTCCGGGTTTTCTCGCAGCGAATTGCAAGAATTTTATTTTCTATAGTCCTAAGTGCTATACTTCTGAAGTGTCGGCAAGTCCTCCCAGCACGTTCAGGGTATTAGCGTCAAAGCCGTTCATGCGTTTTGCCCGCCGATTTGGAATAGGTGACGAAGAACTTTGGGATACCGTAAACGGACCATTCGATGCCGATCTCGGAGGGGGTGTGTTCAAGTACAGGCTTGCACGGGGAGGGGAAGGTTCGAGCGGTGGTGCTAGAGCTTTAATCGCGATGAAGGCCGGTCGGCGCGCAGTCCTGATGTTCGGTTTTGAGAAAAAGGACATGGCGAACATCAAACCTGATGAATTGAAGGCCTACCGAAAGGCCGCGAGAATCTACCTTGGGTATAGTGAAGAAGAAGTAACGGCGATTGTGAAACGGAAGGCTCTCTTCGAGCTTGCTTCATCGAAGAAAGGAGTGGGACATGGCAAAAGCGTATAAGAGCGAAGCACTGGCGGCGCTGCACGAGAGCATGTCTGACCTGCATCAGGTTGGCGCTATTGACAGCAAAACCATGCGCGAATTCGATAAGGCATGTCTGACCCCGGTCATGAAACTATCTCCGGCAGCCATACGCCGAATTCGAGCGCGAGCGGCTGTGAGTCAGGCAGTATTCGCGGCACATTTGAACGTGACTACCGGGGTGGTAAGCAAATGGGAGCGTGGCGAGAAGCAGCCGCGAGGCCCGGCGGCTAAGCTGCTCACGTTGGCTGCCAAGCACGGGATCTCCGCCATCGCATGAGGATTGGCGGATAGCGGCGCGCGTGACGCGTCTGCCCGTGATGGCGGGTATGAATCGCGCTTACCGCGCTCTCAGGGTAGTCACTTTTCAAAAAACTCTCCATGCCCGCCATTGGCCCACGGGTCATAGTGCTCTGCAAACTCGGCGCGCTGCTGGGTGCTGGGATGGCTGAATAGCCAGAATTCGATCAACGGGCTGGGGTTCGGGTCGTCGAGCCAGGCCTTGCCCAGGTCGTTGAAGGCAGCCACCGCGGTCTTCTGCGGATCAGGGACAATCCCGTGGATCGCCTCCTGCCCGTAGACATCGGCCTGGTGCTCAAAGTAGCGGCTCACTCCATTTTCAATTGGCTGGGCCAGAAACATCACGATTGTCACGGCGAAGATCAGCACCAGGAATCCCGCGCGCGAGGCGAGATCGGCCGCACCCCATCGCACCCCGTACCGGTGAACCATCCACGCCGCAAACCGCGCGCAAAACCAATAGACAAAAAACAGGAACCCCGCCGTCAGGGCAATCCCTTTGGTCACGTGATGCAATACGTAATGGCCGCACTCATGCGCGAAGATGAAGAGGATCTCGTCGTTGGGGATGCGGCCGGCCGTGGTGTCCCACACAACGATGCGCTTGGTGGCCCCGATGCCGGTGACGTAGGCGTTCAGTCCGTTGGTTTTCAGGCTGGCCTTCATCAGGTACATGCGGCTGGGCTGAATTTCTGTACCGGTTCGCGCCACCACCTTTTCGAGGTCGGCGACCAGCGCCGGATCGTGCGCCTGGAGCGGTTCGAACTTTTCAAACAACGGTTCCACCAGCGGTTCCACGAAGAAGACGATGACCAGGATGGGCAGCGTGACCACCCAGGCGCCCAGCCAGTAGCGGCGCGGCCATCGGCGCACGATCCAGTTGAAGAGCAGCAGCACCGGCGTGGAGATGGCGATGGCAAACCCCAGTTCCTTGGCATCGTCGCTGAACCACCCGGCCCACGGCTGCACGCTGATCTGGTAGCTGCGCTCAACGTGATGAGCGTACATGCCGAGCGGCAGGCCTGAAAGCCAGGCAATGATGAAGAATGCGGCGAAGAAAAACACTCCTTGAGCCCAGCGGTGTGTTGCGATCCGCTTGATCTCGGCTTCAAGCCGTGCCGCAAAGCGCGAAGCCAGAAGCAGCCATATGACCGCGATCTGCCACAGTGAGCCGACGATATCGAGAATGTTGCGGATGCGGCTTATGGCAATGGCCTTGGCGAGTTTGTCGGGAGGGAGCGAATAGGCCTGATGGCCGGCGGGCTGGTTGGCCGCGGTTGCCGCTTGCGGTGCGGCCGGTGTCTCCTGGGCCGCGACGGGAAGCAGGTTCGGCCCCGCCAAAAGCATGGTCAAAAGAAAAAGTCCGATCCACCGTCCGCCGAATCCCATCCCGAATCCTCCTCACCCCGCCCAATTCTGCGACAATCGAGCATACATGCAGATTGCAGGTATCTTCCGGTTCATGTTTAAACCATTCCACGCTCTCTTGGCGAAGTACGGCTTCAGTTCCAGGCCAATCGCGGCCGCCGCTCTCATCTCATTGGTTGCAGCTCTTCCGCCCGCTGGGGCACAGCAGGCCACGCCGGTCATTCTCGATGCCATGACCCAGGAATTGCAACGCGCCTATTCGCAACTGGGCAAGCAGCCCACCGGCACTACGGGCGCGGACAAGCTATTGCCGCCATACTTCCTGAGCTACACGGTGAGCGACGCGAGTTTTGTCACCATTCGCGCGCAGTACGGGGCCCTCACCTACAGCGCAGCAAACCGCATGCGCGAGGCCGATGTGCAGGTGCGGGTGGGGAGCCCCGCGCTCGACAATACCCACGGCGACCATCGGTCTTCCGCCGTCAACAGCCTGCAGCTGCCGATTGTGGATGACCGCGAGGCCCTGGCCCGGTCGCTTTGGATGGCGACCAATACGGGTTACGGCAATGCGCTCGACAACTACCTGCGCGTGAAGACCGAGGCCGAGGTAAGAGCGAAAGAAGAAGATACTTCGCCCGACTTCAGCAAAGAGGAGCCGCAGACGCACATTGGCAAGGTTGCGCCGCCGGTGGTGGTCGATCGGCCGGCATGGGAGAAACGCGTGCGGGCGCTATCCGCCATCTTTCGCGAGTTCCCCGACGTTTACCAGAACGCAGTGATGCTCACTGTGCAGAATGAGACCGATTATTACGCGTCGTCTGAAGGGTCGAAGATCGTTACGCCGCACTTGCAGGCGCGGGTGGTGGTGATTGCGGTTACCCGCGCCGATGACGGAATGGACCTGTTCCGCGACCAGACCTTTGAAGCGGAAACCGTGGACGGGCTGCCTGCGCAGGATGTGATGGAGGCTGCCACACGCGAGCTTGGCAAGAGCCTTGAGAGCTTGCGCAAGGCGCCGGTCACCGAACCCTTCAACGGGCCGGCGCTGCTTTCGGGGCGTGCCGCGGCGGTGTTCTTCCACGAGGTGCTGGGGCATCGGCTCGAGGGCCAGCGCCAGCGCGGCGACGAGGAAGGCCAGACTTTCACAAAGGATGTAGGACAGGAGGTTCTGCCGAAGTTCATGTCCGTGGCCGACGATCCTACGATGACTGAGTACGGGAAAACATGGCTCAGCGGCCAGTACGAATATGACGACGAAGGGCAGAAGGCGCGGCGCGTCGATCTGATCCAGGATGGCGTGCTGAAGACATTTCTCATGTCGCGCCTGCCCATCGCGAGCTTCAGTTCTTCAAACGGCCACGGGCGCGCCGAGTCCGGCCACGTGCCGACGGGGCGCCAGGGCAACCTGATTGTGACTTCGACAAATATGGTGCCGGAGGCCAAACTGCGGCAGGAGCTGATTGACGAGGCAAAGAAGCAGGGCAAGCAGTACGGGCTGTACTTCGAGGACATCTCTTCCGGATTCGCGGTTACTACCCGCGATTCACCTCAGGCGTTCTCGGTGATTCCGCTGGTGGTGTGGCGTGTTTATGTGGACGGGCGCCCCGATGAACTGGTGCGGGGCGTGAGCATTGTAGGCACGCCGCTGGCGGCGATGAAGAGCATTCTGGCTACCGGCGACAAGGACGAGGTTTTCAACGGCGAGTGCGGCGCCGAGTCGGGAACCATTCCGGTGAGCGCGGTTGCTCCGGCCATTCTGCTGAGCGATCTTGAAACCCAGCGCGAAAAGCAGGGAACGGCAAGGCCGCCGATTCTGCCCAAGCCCGGTTTCGATTCTGCATCGTCCAAGGAGGCCCGATGAACCGCCTGTTTGCAACCGCCGTGTTTGCCGGCTCCCTGATGATTGCGCCGCTCGCGCTCGCCCAGCCCACGCGAGCGGACGCCGAAAAGGATCCCGTGCTCAAGGCCATGCTGACCGAGCTTGACCGCAGCATGAGCCAACTCCAGTTGCAGGGCTTCGCCAAGCCGTTCTATATCCAGTACCGGATTGAAGGCCTCGAAGACTTTGAGACCAAAGCCGAATTCGGCGCCACCGAAGGTTCGTCGGGCGGCCACGAGCGAATTGTGCGCGTGACCGTGCGTGTGGGCGACTACAAGTCCGACAGCAGCGGGGGGCGCGGCGATGGCGCAATTGAGCTGGCCGGACTCGATGACGATCCCATTGCCATTCGTTCGGCAATTTGGATGGCGACAGATGAGGCTTACAAGAATGCCCTCGCGGCTTACGCACAAAAACAGGCCGCGCTGAAACAAGTGCAAACTCCGCCCCAGGCCGACGATTTCAGCCACGAAAAGCCGCTCATCTCACTGGCTGAGCCGGCACGGCTGAGCCTGGACGAATCCGCCTGGACGGAGCGCGTTGCCCGCGCCAGCGGCCTTTACCGCACCGATGCCACGGTCAAGGCAAACAAACAGGACCTGCAATACTGCACTTCCGGTTTCCACGCGCGCGCCGTCACCACCTGGCTGGTAACGAGCGAGGGAACCATCGTGCGCAAATCGTCAACCGAATACGAGGAAACATTCCAGGCCGGAACGCAGGCCGACGACGGCATGCGGCTCGCGCGCTCGTATTCCTCCGATGGCCCGGCGCTCGCAGACCTCGACTCTGAGGATGCATTTAATAAACATGCGGTGGGCGAGATTGTTTCGCTCGGAGATCTGCGCAAGGCGCCGCTGGTTGAGGAAGAGTATCACGGGCCGATTCTGCTGAGCGCCGACGCCGGCACTGAAACGCTGCACTCGCTGCTCGCCAATTCCGTGGTCGCAACGCGTCCCAAGATGGGCACCGAAGCGCGCACCAACGGTTCATTCGCGTCCAGCTACCAGGCGCGCGTGATGCCCGACTTCATGAATGTGGTCGACGATCCATCGCTCAAGACATTCGACGGCAAAGGCCTGCTGGGAGCATACGATGTTGACGATGAGGGCGTGCCGGCGCAGACGGTGAAGCTGGTTGAGGACGGAAAGCTGGTGAACTACCTCCTCGGCCGCGAGCCGGTGAAAGATTTTCCGGCATCGAATGGCCACGGGCGCGGAACGCTTACGGGGGGCCCGCGACCTTCGATCGGCGTGCTGAAGGTGACGGCCGAGAATGGACTGAGCGATGCCGAGTTGAATCAGAAGCTGCTCGACATGGCGAAAGAACGAGGCCTGGCGAGCGTCTACTATGCTGAGACGCTGGCCGGCGCGCGCAATCCGCGATTGCTTTACCGCATTACTCCCGATGGCAAACGCCACTTGGTTCGCGGAGCTGTTCTTGCCGACATCGACATACGCGCGCTGCGTTCGAGCATTGAAGCGGCCGGGAAGGACCTATTTGTTGAAAACAGCTTCGGCGAGGTTCCCGAGACGGTGATCGGTCCCGCCTTGTTGTTCGACGACGCAACGGTAAAACGCGCCAACGAGAAGAATGAAAAGCTGCCGTTCTATCCTCCGCCGGAGTGAGAGAGACAGGGAATAGGGAACAGGGAATAGGGAACAGGGAATAGGGAATAGGGGCAGAGGGTTGTCGGCCCTCAGGAGTATTCTTCTTTTTCGGAAGGTTTCGCCTGCGGGGTCATCAATTGTGATGAAACAGATTTTCATTGGCTTGCTGATTGGAATGCCTTTTGTGACCCAAGCTGTTGTTGCGGCGCACGCGGCAAAGATTTCCGTCGCGATTATCGACGGCCAGAGCGGCGGCCCTTACCACAACTGGAAGCTCACCACGCAGGTGCTCAAGCGCGAGCTTGAAGAGACCGGCATGTTCGACGTCACTGTCATTACCGCGCCGCCCTCCGACGGCGACTTCAGCAACTTCAATCCCAACTTTGCGCAATACAAAGCACTGGTGATGAACTACGATGGGCCCGACTGGCCCGCGGCGCTCAAGCAAGAGTTCGAGCAGTACGTGAGCAGCGGCGGCGGGTTGGTGATTGTGCACGCAGCCGACAATGCATTTCCCAACTGGCCGGCGTACAACCTTATGATTGGCATTGGCGGCTGGCGCAACCGCAACGAGAATGCCGGCCCGTACTGGTATTGGAAAGATGGGCAGGTGGTGTCGGATCCGAAGCCCGGGCCGGCCGGGATGCACGGCGCACGGTTGCCGTTCCAGGTGACGACGCGTGACGCCAACCACCCCATCATGCGCGGTCTGCCGCCTGCGTGGATGCACGCCAACGACGAGCTCTACGGCATGCTGCGCGGGCCGGGCAAAAATATGACCGTGCTGGCCACGGCGCACTCTGACCCGAAGAACCACGGCACTGGGTACGACGAACCGATGATGATGGTGCTCAGCTACGGCAAGGGCCGCATCTTTCATACGCCGATGGGGCACGACGTGTTTGCCCTGAGCTGCGTGGGATTCATGACCATTTTCCAGCGCGGCACCGAATGGGCGGCCACGGGTAAGGTGACGCAGAAAGTTCCGTCCGACTTTCCGACGGCGAAGACGGTAAGTTATCGCGTCGATATCGCCGAGATGGATCCGGCGTTTTTAAACGGCGCGTCGCCGGTGGTGCAGTAGAACTCAATCAGGCCATAAGTGGAAGGCCGGCAAAGTGACGCGCAGCCCATTTCCGGTATCATCAGATTATGCAGACCTCCGCCGCCAACGGACGCGTTAGTCACCCTTTCCGCACTTACGACCCGCGCCTTGAGCCTATCGCTGGCCGCGTTCTCGCCGGTGAGCGCCTGAGCGCCGAAGACGGCCTGGCCTTGTACGCCTCGCACGATGTGCTGGCCGTGGGCTGGCTTGCGAACCACGTGCGCGAGCGCATGCACGGCGACCTGACCTACTTCAACGTCAATCGCCACATTAACCCGACGAACGTGTGCGTAGCGGCCTGCAAGCTGTGCGCCTTCGGCCGCAAGAAGGGCGACCCGGCCGGCTATACCATGGCTCTCGAAGAAGCCTGGGAAACCGCGGCCTCGGGCTACTCAGAAGCTGTGACCGAGTTTCACATCGTCGGCGGCCTTCATCCGGACCTTTCCTTTGAGTTTTTCCTGGATCTGATTCGCGGGCTCAAGGAACGGTTTCCCAAGGTCCACATCAAAGCGTTCACCATGGTGGAGATCGCTTATCTGGCCCGCCGCGCCAAGCTCAGTATCCAGCAGACGCTGGAGAAGCTGCGCGATGCCGGCGTCGATTCAATGCCCGGCGGCGGTGCTGAGATTTTCGCGCCGCGCGTGCGTTCCATTATCTGCGACCACAAGATCGACGGCGACGAATGGCTTGAGACGGCACGGCTGGCGCACAAGATGGGCTTCCGGTCGAATGCGACGATGTTGTACGGCCACATTGAGAACGACGAAGACCGCGTGGATCACCTGATGAAGCTGCGCGCGCTGCAGGATGAGACGGGCGGCTTTCAGACCTTTATCCCGCTGGCGTTTCACCCTGAGAACACGCCGCTCGATCACCTGCCGGTGACCACGGGCCTCACCGATATTCGCCAGATTGCCGTGGGCCGGCTGATGCTCGACAACTTTGCGCACATCAAGGCCTATTGGCAGATGCTGACGCCCAAGATCGCGCAGATCGCGCTGCGTTTTGGCGCCGACGACCTGGATGGAACAGTGATCGAGGAGAAGATCTATCACGATGCCGGCGCAACCACGCCGCAAGGGCTCACACGCAAGGAGCTTTGCCGCCTGATTACCGAGGCCGGCCGCGTGCCCGTCGAGCGCGATACACTCTACCACGCGGTGACGCGGACTGAGGATAGCTTCGTGGTTGCGGTGTAAGGAATCCAGCTTCGAGAAGGCGATTGACAGCGCGCGTGCGAAGACGATAGAAGTACCAGTGTTCCATCTCCTTCATTTCTCCCATATTGTCGACAACCTTTGATTTCCCCCAAAGGAGAATTCATGGCAATCGCTGTTGTTACCGGGTCCAGCACCGGCATCGGCCAGGCCACCGCAGCCACTTTGGCCCGCGCGGGCCATACCGTTTATGCAACCATGCGCAATCCGGGAACTGGCGGCCAGGAATTGCGCGCGATCGCCGAGCGTGAGAGTCTGCCGCTTCGCATTCAAGCGCTTGACGACGATTCAGATGAGTCGGTCCGCGCTGCGTTTGCCGGCATCATTTTTGAAGCGGGCCAGATCGATGTGCTTGTAAATAACGCGGGCGTAAGCGGAGGCGGCGCAGTAGAAGAAACCCCAATTGCTGAGTTTCGCGCCACCATGGAAACCAATTTCTTTGGCGCCCTGCGCTGCATTCAAGCGGCGGTGCCGGGGATGAGAGAGAGACGATCCGGCTGTATCGTCAACATCACATCGGTGGCGGGCCGATTTTCATCGGCGCCCCAGGCATCGTACGCATCTTCAAAGTTCGCGCTTGAAGCGTTGAGCGAATGCCTCGCCCAGGAGATGAAGGGCTTCGGCGTTCGCGTTGCGATCGTCGAG
>DATJSB010000197.1:0-3563 GCA_035504315.1 Occallatibacter sp. | reverse complement strand
TACGGCGCTTCGCTGTGGGGATGGGCGGGCGTCAATCTCTTCTTCGTTCTCTCGGGGTTCCTGATCACTTCAATCCTGCTGGGCGCGCGCGAAAAGCCCCACTACTTTCGCAACTTTTATGCAAGGCGTGTGCTGCGCATCTGGCCGGTATATGTGCTGGTGCTGGTGGTGGTGTATCTTGAAGCGCCCTGGTTCGTGGGGCTGCCAGTGGGCCGCGCGTTTCTGACTGCGCCATGGTGGGCCTACATCCTTTTTGTGCAGAACCTGTTTCACTTGGTCCTGCCGCCGGCCATCGGGCCCACGTGGTCGCTGGCGATTGAAGAGCAGTACTACTTTTTGTGGGCGCCCACGGTGCGCCTGCTCAAGCGGCCCGCAATGTTTTCCATGGTGCTGGTCGCCGCGCTGATTGCGTCGCCACTGCTGCGCCACGCAAATCTGCGCTGGATGACGCCGACCGGCACGCTGATTCACCTCGATGGCATTGCGTGGGGAAGCCTGCTGGCGCTGGGGCTCTTTACCCTGAATCTGAGCCGGCGAACGTGGCTCGTGCTGGGCCTCGTCGCATTCGTGGCAGGATTCGCGCTGGCCGCAACCATCGCCGGAGGAACTTCCTTCCTCGATTCCGCTCTGGCCGTTTGCTTTGCCGGGGCGGTGCTTTCGGCAATTGCCTCCTCCGGCGCGCGCAACCCGCTCAATGCGGCGCTGCGCAGGGGGCCGCTGCGGTTCTACGGAGAGATCAGCTACGGCATGTATATGATCCACATCTCGGTGTTCATCTTCTTCGGCTGGTTCGACCTGGTGATGGACAAGCATGGAATGGCGGGAAACCTGGCGATCGTGGCATTCCGGCTGGCGGCGGCAACGGCCGCAGCAACGATCATGTGGTACGGGTTTGAAAAGCAGATTTTGAAGTTGAAACGGTATTTTTGAGGCATTTCTCCTTCAGATGTCCCCTCTTCGGGACCGCGGAGTCAACAGAGTTACAGCATTTGCACAGATTCTGTTGCGGGCTCGTGGCGCAGCGTACAATCGCTTCCAAAGCAAGACGGGGTTCTCTGATGCGTTTCCATCGATTCTTTCTGGCTGCAACTCTTCTTTTCCCTTTATTCAGCACAATCGCTACGCCCGGGCAGGCGCCCCAGCGCGAGTCTGAGGCGCAGCCGGTGATCCGTGCGCAGGCCAACCTGGTGCTTGTCGACGTGGTGGTGACCGACCACGGCAAACCGGTTCCAGGCCTCGACCAGGCAAAATTCCATATCTACGAGGAGGGCAAGGAGGAGTCGATATTCTCCTTCGACGAGCACCGGCCGCCGGGCGCACCTGCAGCACAGCCGGTTGAGCAACTGCCGCCGGGCACATACACGAATCTGCCCGCGTATCCCGAGCAGAGAGCGGTCAACGTACTGTTGCTTGACGCGTTGAATACCCCGCTGGGCGACCAGTTGCGGGTGCGGCAACAGATGATCCAGTACCTGAAGAAGATCGATCCGGGCACGACGCTGGCGGTATTTACGCTCTCCTCCCGGCTGAGGATGATTTCGGGGTTTACGTCGGATGTAGCGCGGCTGGCGAACCTGATGAACAGACCCAAGACGGCAACCCCTGAGCCCATGCTGCTTGAGACGCAGACCGGGGCGCAGCAGACAACAGACGTCCAAACGGCTGTCGCGCAGAGCATGCCGGTTACGCCTCCCCCGGTCGCGAATACGGGCGAGAACGGTATGACAACCGGGCCGATGGGCGCTGCGGCGGCGCTGGCGCAGTTCCAGGCCGATACTTTTACCGCTCAGACCGACATCCGCGTGCATATCACGCTCGACGCGCTCGACGAGCTGGCGGTGTACTTGAGCGGCATTCCCGGGCGCAAAAACCTGATTTGGATTTCGGGCTCGTTCCCACTGTCGATTTTGCCCGACAGCACGCAGTACAGCGCCTTTCGTGCCATTGCCGATTATCGCGACCAAATTGAAAAGACCACGAACCTGCTGACCCGGGCGCGCGTGGCCGTCTATCCGATCGATGCACGCGGGCTGAGAGTGCCGTCAACGTTCAGCGTGGCAAACAACGGCGTGCCCGGCACATCGCAGTTGATGGCAGAGAAACAGCAAATGTATCAGGAACAGGGGTCGTTGGACGAAGTGGCCGAGCAGACAGGCGGTCACGCGTACTACGACGACGATGACCTGCAGGAAGACGTGGCCAATGCGATAGAGGACGGCGAGCACTATTACACCATCGGATACGTGCCCGCCACAGCGGCCCTGAACGGGGAGTTCCGCAAGATCAAGGTGACCGTGGCGGGCCACGATTACAAGCTGTTTTACCGGCGCGGATACTACTCCGACTCGCCGGGGAAAGTTTCGAAGCAAGGCTTGCCGGCAATGAATCCGATGGTGGCGGCGGCGCTGCACGGGGCTCCGCCGGCGACGCAGATCGTGTTCAAAGCGGGACTTTTGGCGGGGAGCGATCCCAGGTTGAATGGCGTAAACCTGCCGCCTGGGCCAGCGGGCGAGATGGCTGAAAGGGTGACGAAGCCGGCGCGGTACGTGGTAAACCTGACCCTCAATCCGCGCAGTTTTTCGTTCGACACCCTACCGGACGGGACGCGGCAGGGGAAGATCGAGTTGCTGCTGATTGCTTACGACGAGGGTGGAAATCTGGTGAATTATCTCGACAAACCGCTGGCGTTGGGGTTGAAGCCGGAGCAGTACGAGCGAATTGCGGCCAAAGGCATTACGATGCTGGTACCGCTGGACTTGCCGGCTGGAGAGGATTCGCTGCGGATTGCGGTGGAAGATCTCAATGACAATCGCACCGGGTCAATGGAAATTCCGATCACGGTAGGAAAAAGCTAGCACCAGTCATCAACTTTCCCGCAGGTGGCACCCTTTAAGGCGCCGCATCGCAATCGACTGGGTTTATGGCCAGCGACCAACGAGAACGAACAACGCGAGAAAGAACACCGCAACAATCGGTGCGGTTGGTTGCTTGTGCCGCACATGGTGGCCGGCAGTCACGACAATCAGTGGCGCCAGCACAGCCGCCGCAACGCGAGGGAGCAGGTGAGCCGGCCATAGATCAATCGGCACGATGAGGCACAGCGCACATGCAAATTCAATCAAGGCAAGGAGCTGAATTAGCATGCAAGGGAGTCCGTCGCAGGCGAACAACAGCGCTTCTCCGCCCTGCTTGACTTGGACGCGGCTTGCGAAAATCTTGCTGAACGCAGCGTAGAAAAAGACACAGGCCAGCGCAATCTGAGCCAACCAAAGCATAGTGTTGTGGGTGAAGATTCCGCTCATGAGCTTTACCACCCTTCAGATCGACCAGTCTTGCGCACGTTTGTCGAAAAGAAGTCTCAAGCAACCGAGGGAGCCTATCTTTCGGTCGACCAGGCTATCTTTCGATGGGTAGAATATAAGGGAAAGTGGGGTAGCTGCCTTAATACAGTAGACTCAAGATATTGTGGTTCGCACGCCTGAAGTCGCGAAGCAGCCTGATTATCCAGGGACTTGGCAGCAGTTTCGCGCGTGGTTTCCTGACGAGCAGTCGTGCGTTTGCTA
>DATJSB010000196.1:0-16681 GCA_035504315.1 Occallatibacter sp. | reverse complement strand
GCGCTGCTCACCGCGCGGGGATTGCCTCCGCTTTCGGCCTTCACCACGCTGGCCAGCAGATCCACGTCAATGTTGTGGGCCTGGCTGGCTCGGGAGAGCATCTCTCCCAAATCTCCCGGCGTAAGCTGTGCTGCCGGCTGCTGTGCCGGAGCAGCATCTGCAGTCGGCGCCGGCGGATCGGGTACAACCTCCACCGAAGCGATTTGTCCGGGCGTAAACTCGATGTAGTTGTCTTCGCCCGCGCTCAGGTAGAGCCGCACCCGCCCCTCAACCTGGACGTGATGATCGCAGCGCATCACGAACCCGTTGTTCAGCGTGATCTCTTCGGCTGCGCGAAGCGCCGGCGCCGGGCTCATCATGCCCGCAATCGCCGCCACCGCCAAAAATCCCCGCCTGTTCATCTCAACAACTTCTCGCCCGCTGCCCGTCAATCCATCCTAGCCGAGGTTTCGAGATTTGCGCGCATCTGTTTGCCGATCGCCCCTTCAATTGCAACTGCCGCGCCATCATGATCGCTCGATGGTACCTGCTTCCAGCCGCGCGTCCTGGCCAGTGTGCGCAACTCCATGGCTGCATTCCCCATCACCACGGCTTGTCCGGCCCACTCCAGCATTTCAACGTCATTCCAGTTGTCGCCGATGGCCATGGTTTCCTTGCGGTCCACCCCCAGCCGCGCAGCCAGCCGCTCCAGCGCCCATCCTTTGGTCACCCCCAGTGGCAACAAATCCAGGATCGACAAGTCGCGCCCCGCGTACACCGTACACGCCCAACCGCATTCCGCAGCCCATTCGCTTGCCTTCAGTGCCGCTTCAGCGGCGCGCATCTGGCCTATCGATCCCGCCACCATGCCTTGAATCGGATCTTCGCCGTCCGGTATCGCATCTTCGAGCGGCTTCACCACCTCAATCGCATTCCGGTTGGCCTCGATCCAGAGCGAGATCCGCCCATGAGCCTGTTCCAGATTCTCGAGCACCAGCTCGCCCCGGCCGGGCCGGTCGAAGGTGAAAACCACGCTCCCAAATCCGCGCAATAACCCGCAAATACCCCGCGCCACGCGCGCTTCCATGTGGCACCGGTCGATAGTCTCGCCGCCCAGCGTCTTTGTCACTGCACCATTTGACGTGATCAGCGGCGTATCCGCTCGCAGACCCAGCCCATCGAGCAGCGGAGTTGTGTACGCCGCCCGCCGGCCAGTCGCGATAGCCACCGTCACCCCCGCCTTCTGGGCTGCGCGCAGCGCCTGTGCACTGCGGCTGCTGACCGTCTGTGAAAGAGAAGGGAGTAACGTTCCATCCATGTCGATGGCAATCAGGCGGACCGGAGGATGCATGAATCCAGTGTACCGGGCAGTGGGCTTAATTCTCTGCAATTCCAATTCGCCGCAACCCGCATGATCTATCGTGATCCGAGGCACATACGCGCGTTCCAGGCCGGGTTCACAATGCGCAACTGAGGTTCCCCTCCGTGCTTGATCCAGTTCTGGTTGCTTATTCCACGCGCAGCGGTTCTACCGGCGAGGTCGCCAAGGTCATCGCCGGGGTAATGTGCGAAGCGCAGCTTCCGGTCGAGCTCGCTCGGATGCGTGAGCTGAAGACGCTCGGCCAATTCGGCGCCGCCATCCTCGGCGCACCGCTCTATTTGGGTGCAATGCCCTCTGAGATGCACAAATTTCTCAACCGGCATCGGTTGAGTCTTGCCGGGCTGCCCACTTGGATCTTTGTGCTCGGACCGGTCGCCGGCAAAGCGGACGAATTCTTAACCGCGGGCGAAGATGCCGCCGCGCAATTGGCGCGGTTTCCGTGGCTGCAGCCGACGGAAGTTAAGATCGTGGGCGGGCGTTTCGATGTGAACCGGATGCCGTTCCCCTTTAGCATTGCGCGCCGTTTGCCGGCCTTTCCGTTAAAGAACATTGCAGCCAGCGACATGCGCGACTGGAATGACATTCGCGCCTGGGCTTGGTCGGTTGCCCGGCTGATACAGCCCGCCGCGTGATCCCCGCTGCGCAAGTTAGATTCAGGACCCGAAGGACTGTGCGTAGAGTCGAGCGCGGTCCGGTCAGCTTGCACAGCGGAAGCGATCAATGACGTGACCTAAGTCACATCCCCCAGCGACAGAGACAGTGGAGAATTTGGACTGACAATCATCCAGATCTGCCCCAGCCGCATGCCGCAAGGTCGATCTGGCCGTCTGCCGATACCCTCCTTAACGGTCCATAGAGAACGCGGGAAAAGATCATCGGCCCTTCGCTGAATCGCTTGCTCCTCGGTTAGAGATTCTGCGCTGTTCAAGAGGTGCTCCGCGTGCCGTTACCCATTTTGGTTTCCTACTCCACGCTTAGCGGCTCTACCGGCGAAGTAGCCGAGTTCATCGCCGCTATCATTCGTGAGTCGCTACTTCCCGTCGAACTGGTCCGCATGCGCGATCTGAAGAAGTTCGGCCAATACCGGGCGGCCATTCTTGGAGCGCCTCTATATTGGCGCGGCATGCCCGCCGAAACGCACCGTTTTCTCAGTCGGCACCAGCAACCGTTGTCTGCCCTCAAAACGTGGGCATTCGTATTGGGTCCGATTCGAGACAAACCCTGGGATTTTCGTCACGCCGGGTGGAAAGCGGCAGAAGATCTTAAGCAACACTCCTGGCTCCAGCCGGCCGAGGTAAAAATCCTGGGCGGGCGATTCGATGTGAAACGCCTGCCGTTTCCCTTGAGCCTCGCCCGTTTCATTCCCACGGCAGGCAAGAACCTGCCTCCGTCAGACATGCGCGACTGGAACGAGATCCGCGCATGGGCCTGGCATATTGCCGGAAAACTGAATCGGCGTAAGGAGTGGCGCACACGCCCCGCCGAAATCCAGCGCACAGCTGCGATCGCCTAAACCGTGTTTCTCATAAGCCGGCGAGAATTGCAGCACCGGTCTCAACAGGTTCCCAAAAAACTCGAACAATGCCGCCGTTTTGAAAGGGCACGGATTTATCCGTGCCAATAAGCTCCATACAATGAGTCGGGGTTTTAACCCCTGAGGGATGGTCTTCGCGAATTCCGCCGAGTTCAATCCCTTTTTCTGCAGCCTCTCCAGACCGGCTGTACGGGGGTCTCCAGACCCTCTGACGAGATCCTCAACCCATCAATCTTGTTTCTTGCACCCTCCGTGAGAAATGCCGGATAAACTATCTCCATGGAACGGCTCTGCACTCAATGCCATGCCGTGCTGGCCGATCAGGTTCGAACTGACTGGTGTCCGGCCTGCGGTGGAGCGCTTGTGGCCCGCAACAGCTTGTCGGAAGAATCAGACCGCCAAGCGGAAGTTGACCATCGCGGCATCGTACTTCCGCGCCGCAATCCGGTCGGCGGCATCATCACTCCGGTTTAGGCTTCCCGCGATTTTGATTTCAAGAGGTCGTGTCGAGCCCTGCTGCTTCAACATGTGCCACATTGCAACTTCATATTCATTCCAAATGGACTATTCGTACCTCAGCGCCTCCGCCGGCAGCACCCGCGCCGCCGCCCAAGCCGGGTAAAGCGTTGCCAGCAGCGAGATGCCAATCGCCACCACCGCCACGATCACGCCGTCAATCGGGCGCGGCGCAAAGGGCAGCGTATCGATCGAGTAGACATCCGGCGACAGCGGTATGTGGTAATGGCTGCCGGCCCACGATGCCAGGTAGCCCACCACCAGGCCGATCGCCGTTCCAATCACGCTGATTAGCAATCCCTGCAGTAGAAAAATGCGCCGTATCTGGCCCGGAGTAACGCCAAAGCTCATCATTACCGCAATGTCCCGCGTCTTTTCCATCACCATCATGGTCAGCGCGATCAAAATGTTGAGCGCGGCCACCATCACGATCAGCCCAATCACAATGAAGGTAACGATCTGTTCGAGCTTGAGCGCCTTGAACAGCTCTCGGTTGTTCTCAGTCCAGTTCCTGGTCATGTAGCCCGTGCCCGCGGCCTGCTCAATAGCTTTCGCAATCACCGGCGCGTTGTTCGGGTCGTCCACGCGAAACCCGATCACCGACAGCAGATCGGGCTCGTCGAACAGCCGCTGCGCGTCGGCCAGCCGCAGAAAGCCCATCTGCGAATCGTATTGATAAAAGCCCGTGTGATACGTTCCCGCCAGCCTGAAGCGAACATATTTCGGAATCTCACCGATCGGTGAAAGCTCGCCCTGCGGGCTGATCAACATTACCGAGTCGCCCACCGCTGCGCCGACCGTATCCGCCAGGTCGTCGCCCAGAACAATCGGCGGTAACCCCGCATTCGCCGGTGCTCCTCCCGGAACGGGCTCGAGTGCCGCAATCGCGCCCGGGGTCGCGTGATCGAGAATGTGGCTGACCTTCATCTCATCGTCAGGCAGAACACCCTGCACCAGCGCGCCGCCGTCGCGCGCTCCGCGCGCTACCAGCACCTGCTCCCACAAACCCGGCGAAGCCGCAACCACGTGCGGTACCTTCTGGAGCCGCGCCAGCAGCGGCCGCCAGTCCTTGATGCCCATATTGTCGGCCTGCAATAGCTCGATATGCGCGCTTGAATCCACCAGCTTGCCTTCGAGATCTCGCTGCATCCCGTTGGTGATCGCCAGTGCGATAATCAGCGCCGCCACGCCCGCCGCCACTCCGGTGATGGAGATGAGGGTGACAACGCCCACCACGGCCTGCCTGCGCTTGGCCTTCAGGTATCGCGCCGCAACTCCAAGCTCGAATCGCATGGTCTACTTTGTGCCGGCCGGAACTACGGTTTTGGCCGCGCCCACGTTGTCATAGCGGTCGTAGGCCCGCACCGTAATAAGATGCTCGGCGCCCTTTGCGCCGCTTTCAAGCGGAATCGAAAAATCGTATTTCTCCTGCGTCGAATCGGAGATCTCACCGACCGGAGCGATGAACTGCCATGGCCCGGCATCAAGCGAATATTCCGCATGAGCAATCGGCGAAGCTGAATCTTCGGCTTCGAATGTAACGTGAATGACCGGCGGGCAACCGCTGTGCCCGCATGAGCTCGACTCGGCAAGTGCCTTCAGGTTCGAGACCACCGGCGGCGTTGTATCCACCACAAACCGGTCGCTCACTTTTTCCCCCGTCAGCGCATCTGCGAGCGTGTGCGACGGCGAGTCCGATGCAACCACCTTCACCTGGTATCCGCCATCGGGAATCAGCTCCGCATCAAAGCTGTACGCCTTCTCGGTGATCTTGTCTTTCAGCAGCCGCCAAACCGTCTCGCCATCTCCGCGCAGATAAATCGAGTAAATCAGGTCGTCACCGTTATCGTCGTGAGCCGCCCAGCGCACGGTCACCGCTGTCCGGTCCTTCACCGCCTGCAATGGCGAACTCGAACTCGTGCCCGCGTCGTACGTCACTCCCTGGCCTGAAGACGGCAACGAAATGTTTACCGTTGGCTGGTTGGGAAGTGGCTGCTGCGGCGTCCAGCGAGCCCCGGGCACGACAATTAGCTCGTCAACCACCGGCGCCGCGTTCACGGGCAGATAATTCACTCCAACGCTGCCCAGCATTCCGTTCGGCTCGAGCACCGCCTTCCATTGCAGGAATCGTCCCGCCGGCGACGCGACTTCGCCGTCACGCAGCGCTTCCCAATCGGTCCAGCCGCGCACCGGCTGTTCAATGTTGCCGGTGCGTGTATAGATCTCGTATCCCGTCGATCCGGGCTCAATCTCAATGCGGCCGAAGCGCGCCATCGCGCCCGTGTCCAGCACATCGCTCGCGTACTCGTGCTTCTCCACAACGCCGAATTCCACTAGCTTGCCGGTATTTCCGGTGCCAATCAGGAATCCGTCTCCATGCGCCGTCAGGCACAGCCCCTGCTGCGCGTCCAGATGTCCCACATCGGCAAAACTTTCATCGTCCTTGATCTGGTAAATGTGGCCGCGATTGCCGCTAAGCGCCAGCAGCCCATCGGGTCGCGCCGAGAGCGCGTACACAATGTCGTCCTTGCTCGCCCACAGTTTGCGCGGCGCCTCACCCTCTTTGATCGCATAAATCTCGGTCCCCTCGGGAACCGACGAGCTTTCATTCGCCGCCTGCTGCGATTGCGGGCTCACAATCGTGATGCTTATCTGTCCTACTCCCTGCACCGGAAGCGGGGGCAGGGGATTGTGACTCTTGTCTCCCACGCTGGCTGCATAGATCGTGCCATTGGCTGCTACCGCAACCGAAGTCGTCTCCCTTCGCGGAGCCTCAAACAGAACGTACCCTTTGCCGTTGGGATCGATGCGATACACCAGCCCCGATCCATCCGATCCTGCAATCAGGTTTCCTTTCGCATCCCATGCCAGGCAGCGAATATGCGCCTCGTCGCTCTTGAAGAACTCTTCCGGCGCCGCTCCCGGTTTCGAAAGCGCCTCCGATTTCGAGACATCCACGCGAAATACCGCGGCCGGGTTTCCCGTTGCGATGTACATGCGGCCGGCCCGATCGAAGGTCAGGTCCCAGACGTAACGCGATTCCTGCTTCGGTTTATCCGGGTCCGACCCGTCGCCTGACGGTTTTTCTGCGCTCTTCTCGGCAGCGGCGCTGGCCAGGTCGAACACCACCGTCGCATTGTCGTCAGTCTGCTTCACGTCGGCCGCGGGGTTCAGCCTGAACACCCTGCCACTCGGCAGTGTCGCGGCGTAAAGCGCGCCATCCGGCCCCAGTTTCAGCGCCTGCACACTCACATCTTTACTATCAAACAGCGTGAAAGCCTTGCCGTCAGCTCCCACCCGCAGAACAGTCGCCGGCGAGCCCGTTCCCAGATACGCCACGCCGCTTTTGTCCACGGCAATCGACCAGACAAAGGTCGATGGGGACGTGAACAGATTCCTTAGTCCGGGCCCCTGGCGCAGGTGTCCGTCGCTCTCAATGGCAACCCCTTGGGGCGTGCCTTTCTCAAATTCTTCGAATTGCGACTGGGTCCAGAGGTGAGTCTCCTGGGCGGCGCCAAGACGGGGAAGAGAAGCGCCGGCAGCCGCCAGCGACAGAAGGGTCAAACAAGATCCGATGCAGTGGGTCAACCGGCAGGAAACTAACATTCTGCCGTACAGTCTACTAAATCTCCCGGCCTCCAGAAGATACACCGCTCCTCCAATCGCGAAAATGCATTGGCAGCAGTGCCCCATCTGTTCGTTGAGGCGTCTAATCTGACAGCTACCTCAAGGAAGCAACAGTAGGATCTTGTTTTCGGAGGCGCATCATGGGCATCCGGGCCAATCTACCCGCCAGCGTTGCTGTCATCGCTCTCCTCTCTTCCATATCCATCGCCATCACAGGTTGCAACAATTCCGATCCCTCTCCGCATTCGATTCCCGTCGATGCGACCTACACCGTCAGCGGCTCGGTTTCGGGCCTCACCGGCGGCGGCCTCATGCTCCAAATCAACGCCGGCGGCAATCTATCCGTCAGCGCCGACGGACCGTTCTCGTTCTCCACCTTGCTAAGCGCGGGTAGCAGCTACCTCGTCACCGTCCTCGCCCAACCCTCGAATCCCGCTGAATCCTGCATCGTCGCCAATGCCGCCGGCAGCGTCGGCACGGCCAACGTCTCGAACATTCAGATCGGCTGCTCAGCCGTTCCCGCTGCGGCTCCCGCAATCTCGACCGCGCAGAACCAGTGGACTTGGGCCGGAGGGGCGACCGTCCCCGATCAGGCCGGCGTCTATGGCACTCAGGGAACTCCCTCCGTGTCGAACATTCCCGGAGCCCGCACTGGGGCTGTGAGCTGGACTGACACTTCAGGCAACCTCTGGCTCTTTGGCGGGGTAGGTCCAACCACCGGCGGCGGTTGCCGGATCATGGACGCGCTCTGCTGGTCCGGATCTTCCCAACTCTATAACGACCTGTGGAAGTTCGACGGCAGCGAATGGACCTGGGTGAGTGGCTCCGACACGGCGAATCAAGAGAGCGTCTACGGAACCATGGGAACCGCTGCGGCCGGCAATATGCCGGGTGCACGCTACGGGGCCGTCAGTTGGCGTGACGCATCCGGCAACTTCTGGCTCTTCGGTGGAATCGGCATTGACTCCAGTGGCCAGACCGGCCCTCTCAATGAGCTATGGAAGTTGAGCGGCGGCCAATGGACCTGGGTCGGCGGCTCCAACACCATCAATCAGCCCGGGCAATACGGAACCGAAGGCCAACCCGCCCCAGGCAACCTCCCCGGCTCGCGGGCCGGCGCCATCGCCTTCGCCGATTCTTCAGGCAATGTGTGGCTCTTCGGCGGGCAGGGTTGCGACTCCACCAAGAGCTGCGGCAGCGCCCTCAACGACCTGTGGGAGTATTCCGGCGGCCAGTGGACCTGGGTGAGCGGCGCGAATGTCGCCTTTCCCGCGCAGCCGGGCGTCTACGGCGCCTTGGGAGTCGCGGGCCAGGGCTATCATCCTGGCGGAAGATACAACCCGATGGGTTGGATGGATAAATCTGGAAACCTGTGGACCTTTGGCGGCGTCGGCTACAACACCTATGACGATAACCTGGCCGAGTTGAACGACCTCTGGACCCATTCGAATGCCGGCTGGGCCTGGATGGGCGGGTCGAGCAGTGTGATTGACACCACCGGCACCTACGGAACGATGGGCACGCCCGCACCCGGCAACATCCCCGGTTCGCGCGACAGCGCCATGACCTGGACCGACGCCACCGGCAATCTCTGGCTCTTCGGCGGCGAGGGTTACGGCGCGACGGGAGGTGGCAACTTCAACGATCTCTGGATGTATAACGGCTCCGAATGGACCTGGATGAATGGCGCTGACTCAGGTGGACAGACGGGAGTCTACGGCTCAATTGGAGTGCCGGCCGCAGGCAACGTTCCCGGCTCGCGCCTCGGCGCCGTTACCTGGACCGATGCCAAAGGCAACCTCTGGCTCTTCGGTGGCACCGGTGACTCCGGACTGATGAATGACCTCTGGGTCTATCAGCCCTAGCGGCATGAACGCACCTTTTCTGCTCCACCGTTTCGGCCTTGGGCCCGCCGCGCCCAGGGTCGGGCGAACGCGCACACCCACTCCTGCGTCAAGTCGAAGCATCCGCTGCCAAATCCTTCGCCGGATAAAATGAGCCATGCTTCGACTTGCTTGCTTCACCCTGCTTGCAACCGCTATTGCCGCAGCGCCGCTCCTGGCCCAAACCCACGGGCCGCGTCACTCGCGCTACCCGAACACTACGTTAAACGATCCTCAGCTTCAGATCCCTGCCGACCAGGCTCCTTCGTGCTTTGCACCCGAAACTGGATTTACCGGATACGACCAGTTCGAGCAGTTTGACGACTACCAACATCCGTCCAGCCGTGGTTACCTGTGCATTGCCATCCCTCCCGGCAAGACCTTTGTGATCGATCATCTCTTCGCTGAGGCTGACTATGACAGCGAACTGCCGGCGCCGGCCGAGTGGTACCTGGACACCACCAATGGCGGATACGAGTCGATGATAGGATTCGCAGCCAATCGGGTCGGGGCGCTTACCGCGAATCCGCACTACGTTCTCTCTGAGGCGGTGCATCCGGCGGTGAATGGAGGCACGCGGGTGACCCTCATCATGCACAATTACTTCGTCAACACCAGCCGCTCCATCGGCGAAACGCCGGGAACCGCCAGCCTCGTGATCGAGGGTCACTGGGAGTAGCGCAGTTCTGTCTCACGGCCGCCAGCCTGCCGATCTCCGGCCCCCGCAAATAGCTCAGTCCTGTCTCTCGACCGCCAGCGGGAACTATCAGCGCGCTCGTCCCGTCTTGCCTCTCCACCGCCTCCCGCTCGACTTGCCACTACATGGCCCCCGGAGGGAGGCAAAGAAGTTAACCAACATTTCTAACAAACGGCGCGAAGGGCATATCCCCACCCCACCCCTATCCGATCCCCCCGCCCCCTGCCAAAAAGCTCTAAATCTATTGTTTTCATTGCGATAGAGGGTAGACTTGGCGGCCAGGTCTATTGTTTTCAGTCGGTTAGGATCTGCTGGTCTGCCGAACTTCGGCCCCAAGAATCGCTATCTGCACTCAGAATAGAACGGGCAGGGGAATTAAACGGTAAACAGGAGAGGCGATTTAAGTCATTTTGAATGAGGGCGATAGAGGAGGAAGGCGGCAGCCTGGCGGTTGACCCCGAGTACATTTAGAGAGCGGCATGTGTGAAATGCGGGTTAGCCCAAGACAAGTTCGCGATAGCGAACGCTGTCCTGGGTAGGCAGCCTGAAGCGACCTCAGCCCGGGGCGGCACGGATCAACCGTTGGCGCCCGAAAGCGTCACGAAATTCGGAGGGAGCGGGGGCCTTCCAGGCCCCTGAATCCCGAGGCAAAATGCAGGCAGCCTCCCGGCCCGGGCGTCTGTCTGCCGAATCGCCGCAATCAGGCGGCGCATTCAGAACTCCGCCCAGCGCAGATACGCCGCGATGATCGGATGCCCCCACAGGCTCGCCACGATTCCGCCAATGCAGAGAAACGTGCCCAGCGGCAGCTTGGTTGTGGCCCAGGTTTCTTGAGTTGTGGATTTGGCGCTGCGCGCCAGCAGAACAATTGCGGCTAGCGAGCCTAGAATCACTCCGATTGCGAAGGAGAGCAGCGCGCCTGGGAGGCCGAGCCACGCGGCCAGCATCGCCATGAGCTTGGCGTCGCCGAGGCCAAGGCCTTCGCGGTGGCGGAGGAGTTTGTACACCCAGCGGATGAGCAGAATGAGGCCCGCGGCGACTGCGACGGCTAGTAGTCTTTCTCCGAGATCGCGCCAAAGGGATGACTCCATTGCGAAGAACCAACCCATTTGCGCTGAGATCGTAACGAAAAAAAGGACTCCCGCCATAATGCCGGGGATGGTCACAGCGTCGGGGAGCCAAAGATGTTCCGCGTCGAGAACTGCAAGTCCCACTGTGATGAAACAAAAGAGCAGCATCACGATCGCAGATTCCATCTGGAAATATGGCAGGGCGTACTGCGACGGAAAGCCTAATCGCTTATCGACGACCTGAGGTAATAACCGCCAAACTACATAGGCCCAAATTCCACTGATGGTCAGCTCCACCACCACATATCGCCACCCAATCCACGCCCCGCACGTCCTGCATCGCCCCCGCAGCGCCAGCCAGCTCACCAGCGGCACATTTTCCCACCACGCCAGCGTGCGCCCGCACTTGCGGCAGTGCGAGCGCGGCTTTACGATGCTCTCGCCCTGGGGCCAGCGCGTGAGGCACACGTTCAGAAAGCTGCCGAAGGCGAGGCCCATGAGCGCGGCAAATGCGGTTCCTAAAAGGCGAATCATCAGAAAGATTGAGTATACGGTTGGGAGGTCGGGACGGAGGGAGCAGGGGCCTGAGGGCCCCTGATTCCAACATCACCCACGGAACCTGGGCTGAGTCAAATCGGAGGGAGTACCCATCGCCCTTCGGGCCACCCTCAGGCATGAAAGTCGCGCAGCGAAGGATAAGGGTCTTCGCCTTTTGTGCGTGACTTTCAACGGAGCAGGGGCCTGAGGGCCCGTGATTCCAACATCACCCACGGAACCTGGGCTGAGTCAAATCGGAGGGAGCAGCAGCCTTCAGGCTGCTGAATAAGGCGCAAAAAATAGATGCGGCTTTAGCCGCGGGCCGTTCGGATGCAGACTCTCCAAAAGGGCTTGATTTCTCACGCAGATACTTCAGGCTCCTGAATACGATGACGTCGATCACGGCTTTGGCCGCGGGCAGTTTGTATGATCTCCCAATGATTCTCGCTCCGCAAGAGATTCGAACCTATTTTGTTTCCGCTGTGACGGCCAACCGCCGCAGGCTCTTTCAGGTCGAAACAAATGCCCAGCTCATGCTCGACGTCCTGCAGCATTATCGAGCGCAGGGCAGATTTGCGTTGCACGCCTTTGTCATCATGCCTGACCACATTCACACCCTGATTACTCCAGCGCCCGATGTTTCGCTCGAAAAGGCTGTGCAATTCATCAAGGGCGGGTTTTCATTTCGGCTGAAAAGCAAGAGAGATGTTTGGGAGCGCAGTTACAACGAAGTGCAGATTATCGTGCGCGAGAAGTTCGAAGCATGCAAGCGGTACATAGAGGAGAATCCCGTGAAGGCGGGGTTGTGTGCTAGTCCGGAGGAACATCTGTATTCATCCGCGCATCGAGGAGGCGGGATCGACCCGATGCCGGAGCATTTCAGATGAGTTAGGTGGGGGAGATTGAGAACCCGGGCCTAAAGGCCTCGAGTTCGACGTGCGTTGTTCAGGGGCCTGATGGCCCCTGCTCCCTCCGAATCGCGAAGCACGGGTCCCGGCAAGTTGGCGCCTGCTCCCTCCGTATCGTAAGGCACGGGTCCCGGCAAGTCGGCCCCTGCTTCCTCCGAATCGTCAAGCACGCGTCCGGTGAGTTGGCCCCTGCTTCCTCCGCTTCCACAACGCAATCGTGGGACGCTCGCTTGCTCGCCGCTTGTAAACTGGAGATGAATGGACCTTCCGCAAGAAAGCTCCAGCCGCACGTCCCTGACCCCGAAGACTGCCACCGATCCGGCGCGCGCCGCAGCGCTCTTTGAGCAGTCGGCGGCGATTATGGCGCGGTTGCGTGCGCCCGGCGGCTGCCCCTGGGATCGCGAGCAGAGCTTCGACTCCATCCGCAAATACACGCTTGAAGAGGCTTACGAGGTCTTCGACGCCATCGAGCGGCGGGATTTCCCCCATCTGGCCGAGGAACTGGGCGACCTGCTGCTGCAGGTGCTGTTCTACGCCGAAATGGCTGCCAACGAGGGCCAGTTCACCATTGCCGACGTGCTCAATCACCTGAACCGGAAGCTCATTCGCCGCCATCCCCACGTCTTTGGCGATGAGGCTGCCCGTGCCGCCGGCAACAACGCAGAAGTTGATCTGCGGGTGGCCGTGTCCGCAGCAGGAGTTCTCCACAACTGGGAAGAGATCAAGGCCGCTGAAAAAGCCGGCCACAGCGACGCCAGCCTCGCCCCGTCCGCATCCCGCCTCGATTCCATTACGCGCGCCATGCCCGCACTGCTTGAGGCTTCAAAACTGGGCGGGAAAGCGCAGAAAGCCGGCTTCGACTGGCCCCACTGGCGCGATCTGCTGCCCAAAATTGCCGAAGAAACCGCCGAGCTTGAGGCCGAGGCTGCCTCGGGCGACCCCGCGCGGAGACCGGCGATCGAGGCTGAGTTGGGCGACCTGCTGTTCACAGTCGTGAATCTCGGACGGCATCTTGGCGTGGATGCAGAGATGGCTCTGCGCGGATGCAATTTGAGGTTCAGGCAGCGCTTCCGGCAAATGGAATTGGCCGCTTCGCGACCTCTCGAGGAACTAGCTCCAAACGAACTCGAAGACCTGTGGACAGCGGCAAAGTTGAAACTGGCGGCCAAAGAACAAAGCATGCCGCAGGCCGGCGCAGACGCGGGCGAGCTTCATGGGATTGAAGGAGCGCACTCATGATTGAGATTCGCGCGTGCCGGGGATTTGACGAGCTGCAAGCCTGTGTCGAGCTCGAGGTGGAGACATGGGGTTACGACCCGACCGATCTGGTTCCCAAGAAGACGTTCCTGCTGGCGCAGAAGATTGGCGGACAGGTGATAGGGGCGTTCGAGACAGACCAGGGAACAAGAGAACGAGGGAACGAGGGAACGATGGAAACGGGAGGCGAAACATCAAGCCAGCAGATGGTTGGGTTTGTGATGGCGCTGCCCGGGATCAAGAATGGCCCCGCGGGCCCGAGGCCGTATCTGCACTCGCATATGCTGGCCGTGAAGCAGGCATTCCGGAACCGGGGGCTGGGGATGCGGCTCAAGCTGGAGCAGCGGCTGGAAGCGCTTTCGAGAGGAATCCGGCATATTGAGTGGACCTTCGATCCTCTTGAAATTAAAAACGCTTATTTAAATATCCACAGGCTGGGCGCCATCGCCCGCCAGTATCGGCCCGATTTCTATGGTGTATCCTCATCTCGATTGCAGGGAGGGCTCCCAACAGATCGCCTGGTTGCGGAGTGGGAGCTGGATTCAGGCCGGGTGCACGCGGTTCTGGACGGTCGTCCCGCAGTCGCACGCGATATCGAGGAGCGGATCCAGGTTCCGGCCTCCATCTACCAGTGGAAGGCGTCGGAGGCAGATCGTCACCGCGCCCTCGCCGTTCAGCTTGAGAACCGGGGAAGGTTTCAGAGGGCATTTCAAAAGGGGTTAGCCGTTGTTGCCTACTCTCTTGATGCGGAGGGGAATGGAGTCTTCGAGTTGGGCCGGGCGGACGAGAACGTTTGAGACTCGTCCCGTGGGCCATTTCGAAGTGGCAGAAAGATTGAGAGAGGAAACTGAGAATACATGAGAATCGATGCCATCATCCTGCGCGAACTTCACATGCCGCTGGTGCGACCGTTTGAGACCAGCTTCGGAGTGACCCGCAACCGCCGCGTGCTGCTGGTTGAGGTTCACTCAGAGGGACTGGTTGGATGGGGCGAGTGCACCGTGGGCGAACGGCCGCATTTCTCGGGCGAGTCTACCGACAGCGCCTGGGGAGTGATTACGCAAGAGCTGGGGCCGATGCTGGCCGCCGAGAGCCCCCAGCATGGCGGCGACTGTCCGCGCATCTTCAGGCGCGTGCGCGACAACCGCATGGCCAAAGCGACGCTCGAAAACGCCATCTGGGATATCGAAGCGCAGCGGGAGGGCATTTCGCTCTCGCGGCTTTTGGGAGGCGTGCGCGAGACAATTCCGTGTGGGGTTTCGCTGGGCATCCAGCCTTCGATCTCCGAACTGCTCGCGGTGATCGAGCGCGAGCTTGAGGCCGGCTACCAGCGCATCAAGCTGAAATGCAAGCCGGGATGGGACGTTGAGGTATTTGAGCGCGTGCGCAATCGCTGGCCCGGCATCACGCTGAGCTGCGATGCCAACTCTGCCTACCGCCTGCACGACGCCGACCACATTCAGTCGTGGGACGCGTTCGACCTGCTCATGATTGAGCAGCCGCTGTGGCACGATGACTTCTACTATCACTCCATGCTGCAAAAGCGCATGAACACGGCCATCTGCCTGGACGAATCGATTCACAACCGGCGCGATGCATTGGCGGCCATCGAGATGGAGTCGTGCCGGATCATCAATATCAAGCTGGGCCGCGTGGGCGGATTCTCTGAAGCCATCGCCGTGCACAACGCGGCCGAGGAGCGCGGCATCCCGGTGTGGTGCGGGGGAATGCTCGAGTCGGGCATAGGCCGCTCCCACAACATCGCGCTTTCCACGCTTGAAAACTTCTCCCTGCCCGGCGATGTGTCGGCCTCGGCGCGCTACTTTGCTGAAGACATCATCGAACCCGAGGTGACGGTCTCGCGCCAGGGCGAGATTGCGATTCCCGATTCGCCCGGCCGCGGCTACGAAGTGAAGCCTGACCTGATTGAGCGGCTCACCGTGCGCAAAGAGATGATTCGCGCGTTTGAGCTGGTGAGCTAGGAGCAATGCTGTTCACTTAATCGAACGGCTCGAAGTCAGAACCAAGTGGGTGCCCCATCCTAAACGCGCAATTTGCGTTTAGGGTGGGATTGGCCTACACCTCCCCGGCGTGCAGGTTCCGTAAGTGAACAGCATTGCGGCTCGCGCTCTGATCAAAGTACGATCTGTTTGGGCTTGACGCAGCGTACGTGCAGGAACAAGCCTGCGACTCTGGTGTCGGCAAGCCCGGGATAGGCCGCAGCCGCTTCAGGCGATGCCGAGGGTTCGCCGAATTTCTGAATCACAAATCCTGGAGTGCACATTATCTCGACCCATTGGGTGAGCGTGCGATGAAATCGCGGCACGCGGAAGGGCGTGAGCATTTGCGCCTCTTCAGCGGCGAGAGTCGAGAAGCACCATGTTTCGATTTGCCCGTCGATGTTATCGAAGTAGGCTGCAATCTCAACTGCGCGCACGTTTTATCTCCCCTGCGGGATTGGTCTCACTACCACCATATCGCCTGGGGCGCAATGGTTGAACTTTGCGCAGCGCCGATGCGTACATGCACAATGGCGCCGCAACAGTGGCGTAACAGACGCATCTGATTATGAAGACGGCGTTCCCTCGCTTTTCGCGCCGCCGGAGGTTTTTTCAAAGTGACTCCCCAGGAAGAACAACTGATTCGCAGTCTTGCCGATCGTGTGAATTCAACCCAGCTGCAGGAAAAAGATCCTGAAGCGGAAGCGCTTCTCCAGTCAAGTCTTGCATCCAATCCCGACTCGCTCTACATTCTTGCCCAGACGGTGCTGGTGCAAAATTTCGCCCTCAACCAGGCGAAGGCCCAGGTTGCCGATCTGCAAAGCCAGGTGCAACAGGCGCAGCAAGCGCATCCGGCGGCTCACTCCGGCAGCTTTCTGGGCGGGCTGTTTGGCCATCGCGATCCTGAACCGGCCGCGCCCCCGCCACAACCCCCTCAGCAATCTCCGTACCAGGCGCCGTCCCAGGCCGCCGCTTCGCCTTCGCAGTATACGGAACAGCCGTTTCAACCGGTGCGGCAAGCTGGGGCTCCGCCCGTTTATCCCGGCGGCGCAGCTTCGGCGTACGCAGCCGCGCCTCAACCCCAGTATGTCCCGGTGGCATCGGGCCAGCCTAGCTTTTTGCGCGGCGCCATGCAAACCGCCGCTGGCGTGGCCGCGGGCGCACTGGCGTTTGAAGGCGTCGAATCCATTCTGCATGGGTTTTCTCATCCTGGATTCGGTTGGGGAGGTCCGGCACTGGGCGGATTCGGCATGGGGCCCGGCATGGGCGCGGGACTTGGAATGAATACGGGA